>NZ_JBPOGL010000030.1:0-57051 GCF_051251875.1 Polaribacter sp. | reverse complement strand
ACCACAATAATTGTCACTTCGAAGTATTGAGAAGACTCATAACAGTGGTAACATAAAACTACACTCCCCAATTTGTCTTTTCGACGTTAGGAGAAATCACATAAAATAGCTACTACAACGTTGAGCATCTTTATGTGATTTCTCCCAAAAAGGTCGAAATGACAAACCAAATGAAGACACAAAAATAAACCACAACAATTGTTACTTCGAAGTATTGAGAAGACTCATAACAGTGGTAACACAAAACTACACACCCAATTTGTCTTTTCGACGTAAGGAGAAATCTCATAGTATTGATACCATAAACCTAAGCAGCTACACTTGTCATTTCGACGTTAGTAGAAATCCCATAAAATAGCTACTACAACGTTGAGTAACTTTATGAGATTTCTCCCAAAAGGGTCGAAATGACAAACTAGATGAGGACACAAAAATAAACCACAACAATTGTCACTTCAAAGAATTGAGAAGACTCATAACAGTGGTAACACAAAACTATACACCCAATTTGTCTTTTCGACGTTAGGAGAAATCACATAGTATTGATACCATAAACCTAAGCAGCTACACTTGTCATTTCGACGATAGGAGAAATCCCATAAAACAGCTACTACAACGTTGAGCAACTTTATGAGATTTCTCCCAAAAGGGTCGAAATGACAAACCAAATGAAGACACAAAAATAAACCACAACAATTGTCACTTCAAAGAATTGAGAAGACTCATAACAGTGATAACACAAAACTACACATCCAATTTGTCATTTCGACGTAAGGAGAAATCCCATAGCATTGATACCATAAACATGAGCATCTTTATGAGATTTCTCCCAAAAAAGGGTCGAAATGACAAACCAAATGAAGACACAAAAATAAACCACCCCAATTGTCACTTCGAAGTATTGAGAAGGCTCATAACAGTGATAACACAAACCTACACACCCAATTTGTCATTTCGACGTAAGGAGAAATCCCATAGCATTGATACCATAAACATGAGCATCTTTATGAGATTTCTCCCAAAAAAGGGTCGAAATGACAAACCAAATGAAAACACAACAATAAACCACAACAATTGTCACTTCGAAGTATTGAGAAGACTCATAACAGTGATAACACAAACCTACACACCCAATTTGTCATTTCGACGTTAGGAGAAATCCCATAAAATAGCTACTACAACGTTGAGCAACTTTATGAGATTTCTCTCAAAAAAGGGTCGAAATGACAAACCAAATGAAGACACAAAAATAAACCACAACAATTGTCACTTCAAAGAATTGAGAAGACTCATAACAGTGATAACACAAACCTACACACCCAATTTGTCATTTCGACGTTAGGAGAAATCTCATAAAAAAGCTACTACAACGTTGAGCAACTTTATGTGATTTCTCCCAAAAAAGGGTCGAAATGACAAACCAGATGAAGACACAAAAATAAACCACAATAATTGTCACTTCGAAGTATTGAGAAGGCTCATAACAGTGATAACACAAACCTACACACCCAATTTGTCATTTCGACGTAAGGAGAAATCCCATAAAATAGCTACTACAACGTTTAGCAACTTTATGAGATTTCTCCCAAAAGGGTCGAAATGACAAAACTGCGTCGAAATAAAAAACGATGTAAAAACTTAAAGATTTTCTTGAATATAATCCCTTGCAGTTTGTTCATCCTTTTTTATCTGAAAAATTAATGCATCAATAGAATCAAATTTTTCTTCATTTCGTAAAAAATACAGCAATTCTATGGTTAAATATTGGTTGTATAAATTTTGGTTAAAGTCAAAAAAATGAACCTCAATTGTTTGATGATTTCCATTTACAGTTGGTCTGTTACCAATGTTCATCATTCCAAAGACTACTTCATTTTCAAGAGTAGATTTTACAACATAAACACCTGTTTTAGGAATTAGTTTGTACGCTTCTTTTACATCAATATTTGCGGTAGGATACCCAATTTTTCCACCCAATTGTTTTCCGTTAACAACATTGCCAGATAACATAAAATTATACCCTAAATAATTGTTGGCAGTTTTTAAATTTCCAGCGGCCAAGGCGCGTCTAATTTTTGTAGAACTAACAGAAACATCATCAATATCTTGTGCCGGAATTTCTTCAACAATAAAATCATATAAGTGACTGTATTCAGTTAATTGCACAATATTTCCTTCTCTATTTTTTCCAAAATGATGATCGTAACCAATAATTAATTTCGAAATATTAAGTTTATTAACCAAAACATCGCGCACAAACTCTAAAGCAGTCATTCTAGAAAAATCTTTGCTAAAAGGATGAATGATTAAATAATCTAAACCTGTTTTTTTAAGCAACTCTGCACGTTCTTCAATGGTGTTAATTAACTCTAAAGAATTGTCTTTTTGCAACACCATTCTAGGGTGTGGAAAAAAAGTAAGAAGCACAGATTTTTTATTTGCTTTTTTAGCTTCTAAAACTAGTTTATCAATTATCTTTTGATGTCCAAAATGTACACCATCAAAAGTGCCAATGGTAACAAATGTTTTTTCTTTGGTAGAAAAATTAGAAAAATTGTGAATAGTAATCAATAAAAAGAAAATTAGTTATCGTACAAATGTACAATTTCTATAGGTTAATTTATAGAAAGTTGAATCCCATTTTACAGTATTGTATTCATAATTATAAGATAGTTTTATTGTCAAATTATAAATTTAACACAGAAATAATCAATAATTCAAAAAAATGTGTATTTTGCATAGTAGTTAACAAATAATTCAAATTATGATAAAAAAAATTTTACTTTTTGCATGTATTGCTTTCAGTAGCGTGGCAATGGTGGCTCAAACTACTGTTACTGGTACAGTTACAGATGCAAAAACAGGAGAAACACTTCCGGGCGCAAACATAAAAGTTTCTAGAAAAGCTGTTGGTACAAACACAGATTTTGATGGAAATTTTGTGTTAACAGTTACAGACAAACCACCATTTACCTTAGAAATATCTATTTTAGGATACAAAATAGAGGAAATTGAAATTACAAAAAACAATCAAAAAGTAGATATTGGTTTAGAAGAAAATGCAACTTCTTTAGATGAAATTGTTGTTTCTGCATCTAGAACTCCAGAACGAATTATGGAATCTCCTGTAACTATAGAAAGGATGGATTCTAGAGAAATTAAAAATACATCTGCGCCTTCATTTTATGACGGTTTAGAAAACTTAAAAGGTGTTGATATAAACACAAATAGTTTAACTTTTAAGTCTGTAAATACGCGTGGTTTTGCAACCTTTGCAAATACACGATTTATGCAATTGGTAGATGGAATGGATAATTCGTCTCCAGCATTAAATTTTGCTTTGGGTAATTTATTAGGAATGTCTGAGTTAGATGTTAAAACTGTAGAGTTATTACCAGGAGCTTCTTCTGCACTATATGGTGCAAATGCCTTTAACGGTATTATGTTTATGACTAGTAAAAATCCTTTTGAAGATCAAGGAATTAGTGTTTCTTATAAACATGGACTTACCAGTCAAGATGCTGCAGGAGACAATCAATTTTACGATGTAAGCATTAGAATGGCTCATGCTTTTTCTAATAAACTTGCTGCCAAAGCAACTTTATCATATTTAGATGGTACAGAATGGTTTGCTACAGATTATAGAAATACAGCAGATGGAGAATATGTTTCTGGTGATAGACAATCAGATAGAAATTATGATGGTTTAAATGTGTATGGAGATGAGGTTTCTACCAATCTAAGAGGTGTTGCAGAAACCTTAGAAAGTTTAGGTATTTTACCAAATGGTGCAGCTGCTTTAGTACCAAGTGAAAGTGTAAGTAGAACAGGGTATGATGAAAGAGACTTAATGTCTTATGAAGCAAAAAGTGTCAAATTTGGTGCATCTTTAAATTACCGTCCGTTTGGTGATGATCGATTAGAGGTAATTTGGAACTCTAAAGTAGGTAAAGGAAATACCATTTATCAAGGTACAAATAGATACAATATTAAAGACTTCTTAATGCAACAACATAAACTTGAGTTTAGAGGAAAAAACTTTATGGTTAGAGGATATTTAACAGATGAAGACGCAGGTAAATCTTATGACACACGTTTTGCGGCTATTAATGTAAATAGAGCTTGGAAAGATGACAATACATGGTTTGGCGAATATGTTGGTGCTTATGTGCAAGGAACTTTAGCTGGTTTAAACTCAGATCAAGCACATGCAGTAGGAAGACAAACAGCTGAAAATGGAAGATTTTTACCAGGAAGTACAGAATTTAATGCGGCCTTTAATAAAGTTATTGAAGACCCGGATTTAGTAACTGGTTCTAGATTTCAAGACCAAACAAAATTGTACCATGCAGATGCGAATTATAATTTTCAAGATGTAATAGATTGGGCAGAGTTTCAAATAGGTGGTTCTTACAGAGTTTATGAATTGAATTCTATGGGAAGTATTTTTACAGATACTAATGGTCCAATAGATTATGATGAGTACGGCGTATATACACAAATGCAAAAGAAATTTTTAGAAGATGATCGTTTAAAACTTACCGCTTCTGTCCGTTATGATAAAGCACAAAATTTTGATGGTAGTTATTCTCCAAGAGTTTCTTTTGCGTATGCAGGCGGAGATAATAAAAACCAAAACTTTAGAGCTTCTTTTCAAACAGGATTTAGAAATCCAACCACGCAAGACCAATATATTGGGTTAAATGCTGGTAGAGGTTTTTTAGTAGGTTCTGCACCAGATAACTTAGACAGATATACAACAAGCCCATTAACCGTTAGTGGAAATGGACAAAATTTTACAGGTTCTAGTACCATTTCAATTTCTGGTAGATTGGCTTATGAAAATGCTTTTTCTGCAAGTTCAGTTGAAGATTTTGCAGCAGGAAAAGTGGCTGCACCAACAAATGCAAATGTTGTACTAGTAAAACCAGAAAAAGTAACTGCTTATGAGATTGGTTATAGAGGAATTGTACCTACCGGAGGTAAAAGTATTACCGTAGATTTAAGTTTGTATTATAATCAATATAACGATTTTATTTCGGGTAAAAATGTTGTAGTCCCTTTTTATGGTGATGTAAATCTTACCCAAACGGCACCAGTAGGTCCTGGCGGAGCACAAATACCTCTTTCTATTGTAGCTTTGGGTAGTGGAGATTATGCTGCTTTTCAAACATACACTAATTCTGCAGCAGATATAAATTCTTACGGAGCAACCATAGGTTTAAACACCAAGTTTTTTAATGATTTTAATATTGGTGTAAATTATACCTATGCAAAATTTGATTTTGATCAAGCATCAGATCCAGATTTCGAAGCAGGTTTTAATACACCAGAACACAAAGTTAAATTACAATTTGGGAATACAGATTTATTTGAAAACTTTGGTTTTAATATTAACGCAAGATGGCAAGATAAGTACAGATGGGAATCTACGTTCCATGATGCAACTATTGAAGCTAGAACAATGTTAGATGCTCAAATAAATTACAGAATTCCTAGTTGGAAATCTATCGTAAAATTAGGTGGTTCAAATTTAACAGGTAAAGAATATTTAAGCGCACCAGGTGTAGGTGCAATAGGTTCTCAGTACTACGTTTCTTGGACAATTAATAATTAAAAAAACAAAATTTCATGAAGAATTATAAATATATAGGATTGTTTCTTTTATCAATCGCGTTTACGTCATGTGATGTAAATAATGAATTAGATGCAATTTCAGAAGAAGTTGCTGCGGAAGTGGCGTTAAACACAAACGGATTAGATTTTTCTAGTTACGTAGCTGTTGGAGCTTCTTTTACTGCTGGCTTTACAGACAATGCTTTATTTAAAGCGGCACAAGAAAACTCTTTTCCAAATATTTTGGCTAGTAAATTTGGCGTTTCTACAGATTTTAAACAGCCTTTAATGAATGATAATATAGGAGGAATGCTTTTTGGAGGAGCTTTAGATCCTAATGGAGGTTTTAGATCAAGATTGTATTTTAATGGTTCTGGGCCAGTTTCTTTACCAGCAACACCTACAACAGAAGCTACCTCAGTCTTAACAGGTTCCTTTAATAATATGGGAGTTCCTGGTGCAAAAAGTTTTCATTTGGGAATTGCAGGTTATGGTTTTTTAAACCCTTATTTTGGAAGAATGGCGTCTTCACCAACAGCCACTGTTTTAGGAGATGCTTTGGCGCAATCACCTACATTTTTTACCTTATCAGAAATAGGAGGGAATGATGTATTAGGGTACGCAACCTCAGGAGGTGCCGGAGTAGATCAATCTCCATCCGCAGGAAATCCAACAGGAAACTTAAACCCAGCATCTTACGGAAATAATGACATTACAAACCCATTGGTTTTTAACCAAGTATTTTCTGGTCTGGTTTCTGCTTTAACCGCAGGTGGCGCAAAAGGAGTAGTGGCAAACGTGCCTTATATTACTTCTTTAGCACATTTTACAACAGTACCTTACAATGCTATTCCTTTAGCACCTGGTACTGCTACCCAATTAAATGGTGCTTTTGCAGCTTATAACCAAGGGCTTCAAGATCTTTTAAATGCAAAGAATGCAGGTTTATTACCTGCTAACTTATTAGCGTTACTTGCAAATTTTGATCAAGCAGAAGTGGATAAAAGACAAGTTAATTTTGCAGGTGGGCAAAATGCAGTATTAATTTTAGATGAAGATTTAACAGATTTAACGTTGATAAATGCTTCATTGACAAATATGAGACAAGCTACTTCTGATGATTTATTAGTACTTACTAGTTCTTCTTTTTTAGGAACAACAGTGGGTGGTAATGCACAATTAATTAATGGTGTTTCTGTTCCATTAGCAGATAAATGGGTATTAACTCCTCAAGAACAATTGGCTATTAAAACTGCAACAGATGCTTATAACACAACTATTGAGGCGGTTGCAGCTTCTAATGATAACGTTGCTTTGGTAGATTTTAAAGGCCTTTTAGAAGAGGCTTCTACAGGTGTTTCTTTTGATGGTTATACCTTAACAACAAGTTTAGTTACTGGTGGGTTAGTAAGTTTAGATGGTGTGCATTTAACAGCAAGAGGTTATGCTTTAATGGCAAATAAAATTTTAGCAGCTACCGACACAAAATTTGGTTCTAACTTTGGATTGGCTACAGATGGTTTAGCAAAAGCAGGAAATTATCCTACCAATTATTCTCCAGCGTTGCAATAATAGAATACAATTATGTACATAAAAAAAGGTTGAGAATTAAATTCTCAACCTTTTTTTATATTATAGAACATAATTACTTGAAAGTAATACATGAAAATTTGTAGCTTACAATAGACAGATTCGCAATGGGAATTAAGACAACATCATAGTAGCTCTTTTTACGCCAGCTACTAAAACATCAATTTCTTCTTTAGTATTGTAAAAAGAGAAGGAAGCTCTTATGGTTCCGGGTATTTTATAAAAGTCCATAATTGGTTGTGCACAATGATGCCCTGTTCTAACAGCAATACCAAGTTTATCTAAGATAGAACCAATATCATAAGGATGTAAAGCACCTACATTAAAAGAAATAACAGCTGTCTTTTCTTTAGTAGTTCCAAAAATTTTTAAACCTTCAATTTTTAGTAATTCTTGAGTACCATATTCTAAAAGTTCATTTTCATAAGAAGCTATATTTTCAAAACCAACAGAATTCATATAATCTATAGCTACTCCAAATGCAATTCCTCCACAAATATTTGGTGTGCCAGCTTCAAATTTATGGGGCAAACCAGCATATGTTGTTTTGGCGAAAGTAACTGTTTCTATCATTTCTCCTCCACCTTGATAAGGAGGTAATTTTTCTAACCACTCTTGTTTTCCGTATAAAAGTCCAACGCCGGTTGGTCCACATAACTTATGAGCAGATGCTACATAAAAATCTACATCTAAGTCTTGTACATCTGGTTTTATATGAGGTGTTGCTTGTGCTCCATCAATTAAAACCGCAGCTCCAAATTTATGAGCAGCATGTATAATTTCTTCTACTGGGTTTACAGTGCCCAATGCATTAGAAACATGGTTACAAAAAACAAGTTTTGTATTGTTAGTTAATAATTCATGATACAAATCCATGCGTAAAGAACCATCTTCATCCATAGGAATTACACGTAAAATTGCACCCGTTTTTTCACAAAGCATTTGCCAAGGAACAATATTAGAATGATGCTCTAGAGCAGAAACTATTATCTCATCACCTTTGGTTAAAAGTGTTGCAAAACCAGCGGCAACCATATTAATACTATGTGTTGTACCAGCAGTAAGAATTATTTCGAAAGCATGTTTTGCGTTAAAATGTTTTTGAATTTTAATACGTGCCTCCTCATACTTATCTGTAGCTTCTTGACTTAACGTGTGAACACCTCTGTGTATATTTGCATTGTAGTTACTATAATAATCTACAATAGAGTCAATTACTATTTGAGGCGTTTGCGAAGTTGCAGCATTATCAAAATACACTAATGGCTTTCCATGAACTGTTCTTTTTAGAATCGGAAAATCTTTACGAATTTTATCAACATTTATCATACAAATCAATTTAAAGTACAAAGATAAAGGATGTATTTTTAAAGTTTTGTCAAACTGAAAATGATTTTCTTATTTTTACAAAACTAAACTCTCAATTGATGAAAATTTTTAAACGAATTTTACTTTTAATCCTTGCTGTACTAACAGTGGTAATTATTTATAATTATCCAAAGTTGAATCTTTTAGCGGGTTATTCTGCAAAAAATACTGCATCTTCCGTGTTTCTTGCAAATAGAACGGTAGCTTTTACAGACAAAACAGACAATAATTTTTCTCCGGTTAACTTGGCTTCGAATAAAGTTGATAATAAAAAGAAAATAGCAACATCTTCTGCGTTTGGCCTGTTAACAAGAAAGGCAATTTACAGAGAAGGTTTGGGAAGTGTTTTAATGTTAACAGAAGAAGATGAAACAGCACCATATTTAACACCTAAAAGGTTGTTTGTAGAGAATGAATTGGCGTATCCTTATGGAAATACTTCACAAAAAGATACCATTTTTAAAAATATAGATTATCAACAATTAAAGAAATCTGTAGATTTTTTGTTTGATTCAATTCATAAAACAAGAGCAGTTCTGGTTGTGTATAAGGATCAAATTATTTCAGAAAAATATGCGGATGGATTTGATAAGAATTCGAAAATTTTAGGATGGTCTATGACCAAAAGTATTTTAAGTACTGTATATGGAATTATGCAGCATCAAGGGAAACTAAATGTAGATGACAAGGCACCTATTGCATCTTGGAAAAATGATGAACGAAAAAATATTACTATTCATAATTTATTACAAATGAATTCTGGTTTAGAGTGGAATGAAAATTATGAAACAATATCTGACGCTACAAAAATGCTCTTTTTAGAGAGAGATATGACAAAAATGCAAGAAAATAAACCTTTGGTTGGTACCCCAAATAATACTTGGAATTATTCCTCTGGCACTACAAATTTATTATCCGGAATTTTAAGAAGTCAATTTAAAACCCATCAAGAATACTTAGATTTTTGGTACACAGATTTTATTGATAAAATAGGAATGAATTCTATGGTCTTAGAGGCAGATTTAAGCGGTAATTACGTAGGTTCTTCTTATTCTTGGGCAACCGCTAGAGATTGGGGAAAATTTGGGCTATTATACTTGCATAATGGAAACTGGAATGGTGAGGAACTTTTTACAAAACAATGGGTAGATTACGTAACAACACCAACACCTGGTTCTAACGGAACTTATGGCGCACAATTTTGGTTAAATGCAAAAAATAAATTTAAAGATGTGCCTAAAACCATGTATTTTGCAGATGGTTTTCAGGGACAACGAGTGTATGTTTTACCAGATAACGAAATGGTAATTGTACGTTTTGGGTTGCTTAATTTTGATGAAAATGAGTTTTTAAAAGGAGTTTTAAAGAGTTGTAATCAATAAAATTATCTATTTAATCTACCAGTTGTATTTCCTCCTAAAATTGTCATTACATCTTTTTCATTGGCGTAATTTACATCACCTAAATAAGTGTGTTTAATAGCACAAGCAGCGGTTGCAAATTCAATGGCTTTTTCATCATCAAAATTCATTAATCCATGTATAATTCCGGCAGCAAAAGCATCACCAGTACCAATTCTATCTACAATATGTGTAATGTCTAAATCTTGGGTTTCTTTAAACTCTTTGCCATTCCACATTCTGGCTCTAATTTTATGCCAAGAAGAATTAATAGAAGTTCTAATTTTATCAAAAACTTTTTCTATGGAAGGAAATTTTTCTATTAATTGCTTAGAAGCAGCTATAAAATCTTCATTCGAATAGTTGTAATTTGTACCTAAAAGTTCATTCATTTCATCAATACCACCAATAAAAATAGTGGAAAGGCTTATCAGTTCTGATAAAACTTCTTTAGGATTTTCTTCGTATTTCCACAATCCTCTTCTATAAGTTGGATCAGCAGAAATAATCATTCCTTTTTTTCTTGCAGCAATTAACCCTTCTTTTAAAGTTTCTTTGGCACCTTTATGCAAAGCTGGTGTTATTCCGGTCCAATGAAACCATTTACCTTTTTCTAGTGCTTTTTCCCAATTTACCAAAGAAGGTTCAATTTCTGAAAAAGAAGAATGAGATCTATTATAAGATATAGAACTGGCTCTCATAACAGCGCCAACTTCTAAAAAGTACACTCCTAAAGGTCTTGCAGATCGGATAATTGAAGAGGTGTCTAAATCAAATTTATTAAGGTAAGAGATAGCTGTATCTCCAATAAAATCATCAGAAATGCTAGAAATGTGTTTTACATGACCGCCAAAATTAGAAAGTGAGATTCCTACATTTAGCTCTGTTCCTCCAAAATAGAATTCAACAGCGTTAGATTGTATAAACTTTTTATTTCCTAAAGGTGAAATGCGCATTAAAACTTCTCCGAATGTAATTATTTGACTCATAAATATGTTTTTAAAAAGTAAAGATAATCGATATAAATTTTAACGCGTTCTTTTTTGAAAAATTAAATAATGATAGCAATTAGTTTTATTCGAAAATATCTGATGATAAATAACGATCTCCTCTGTCGCAAATAATAGCAACAACAACACCTTTGTCTATAGAGTTAGCTACTTTTAAAGCTGTTGCTACAGCACCTCCGCTACTCATTCCTGCAAAAATACCTTCTTCATTTGCTAAACGAATAGTCATTTCTCTAGCTTCTTCTTCACTTACTTCTAATACTTTATCTATTTTGTTAGCTTTAAAAATAGCAGGCATATATTCTTCAGACCATTTTCTAATTCCGGGTATTTTAGCTCCATCTTTAGGTTGCGCTCCAATAATGGTAATGTTTTTATTCTTACTTTTTAAATAATCAGAAACACCTGTTATGGTACCTGTGGTTCCCATGGCAGAAACAAAATGAGTAACTTCACCTTCTGTATCTCTCCAAATTTCTGGCCCAGTTGTATTAAAATGAGCTTTTGGGTTGTCAAAATTATCAAATTGATTTAAGCGAAAATATCCTTTTTTATATTTCAATTTTAATGCATAATCAATGGCACCTTCCATGCCCTTATCAGCAGGAGTTAAAATTACTTTTGCACCGTAAGCACGCATTGTTTTTACTCTTTCTATGGTAGAGTTTTCTGGCATGGTAATAACCATATTTACACCTAAAACCTTTGCCATTAAAGCCAATGCAATACCTGTGTTACCACTTGTTGCTTCTACCAAAGTATCTCCTTTTCTTATATTTTTTCTTTTGATGGCTTCAGAAATCATATAATAAGCAGCTCTATCTTTAACGCTTCCTCCAGGGTTGTTTCCTTCTAGCTTTAAGAGTAAAGTTACTCCTTCTTTTTTAAAGATATTTTGTACTTCTACAAGAGGTGTATTTCCAACAAAATCTATGATACTTTTTGTTTTCATTTTAATTTCTTTTTTGAAAAATATTATTTTCTGATTGCACGGTTACAACAGACTTTTCAGGAATAGTTTCTGTAATACAAACATTGGCACCAATAACAGAATTTGCGCCAATAACAACATCACCACCCAAAATAGTTGCATTGGCATAAATGATTACGCCACTTTCTATTGTAGGGTGTCTTTTGGTTGATGCTAAACTCTTTTTTACTTGAATTCCGCCCAAAGTAACTCCTTGAAATATCTGCACATTATCTTTAATAATGGTAGTTTCTCCAATCACAATTCCTGTTGCGTGATCTATAAAAAAAGAATCTCCTATTTCTGCACCTGGATGAATATCTGTACCTGTTGTGCTGTGTGCAAACTCGCTCATCATTCTTGGTAAAACAGGTACTTCTTGTTTTAGTAATTGATGACTTAAACGATGCACCGCAATTGCATAAAAACCAGGATACGCTAAATAAATTTCTTCCAAACTTTTAGCAGCCGGATCGTTTTTTTCAGCAGCAGCAGCATCTAAATCTAATTTCTGTCTAATGGTTATAAAAGAATTTTCAAAATCATTCCACAAATCTTGACCATTTTCAATAGATAATCGTTCTAAAATCTTTAAAAATTTTATTTTCGTTTGCGGGCCGCTTTCAGACAAATGGTTTTCATCAAACAAATTATTAATTAATTGTTTGGTAAAAAGTGCTACAGCATCTCTTAAACACATGCTATAGTTTTTAAACGTAACTATTTGTTCTACTTCTTTCATTTTAGCTTTTACATTTCTGGGGCTAATACTACCTCTAGTCCATCCATTTCTGGTGTCATTTGAATTTGACAACCTAATCTACTATTGTCTTCTACATTAAATGCTTCGGCTAACATAAGGTCTTCATCATCCGTCATTTCTGGTAATTCATGATCTGAATTTACGTAACATTGACAAGAAGCACACATGGCCATTCCGCCACAAATACCTATGGTACCTTCTTCTGCTAATTCGTACGAACGAACAACCTCCATAAGGTTCATTGCCATGTCTGTTGGTGCTACTACATCATGTGTTACACCATTTCTATCAGTTATTTTTATATTGATGTCTTGCATCTAACTAGGGATTAATTTTTAGTAGTTATGTAATAGTAACTACCTGTTATTTTAATGATTTTATTAATCTAAATAGCATTTTTGCTATTTTATTTTTTTATTAAATCTTCTGATATTTCGTCGGAAATAAAAATAAATCTTACTGCTAAATATAGCATTGAACGAGTTTCTTTATTTGAAACCAAAGATATATATAAAAATCTTTTAAAATCAGGATTTGTTCTTCTATAAAAACCTTCAGTAATATTATTTAATAGAAACTGAAGGTTTTTTTATTTGATCACAAAAAGAATAATTGTGTGCTTTTGGTTATGCTAATAATTATTCAAATCTTTGAATTCACAAGTAATAGGCATAACGCACCAACAACTATTTACAATTTATTGAATCGCTTTTACAACGGCCTTTGGAGCTTCTTTTTTAGTTCCATCAAATCCTTGTACGCCACCAACGGTTGTGTACTTCATTACATATTTTTTATCTGGAAAAATTCTTTTATATGCACTCTGACACATTAAAGTAGCTTCGTGAAATCCACATAAAATTAATTTTAATTTTCCTGGATAGGTGTTTACATCACCAATTGCATAAATTCCTGGAATATTGGTTTGATAATCTAAAGCGTTATTTACTTTAATGGCATTTTTTTCTATCTCTAATCCCCAATTACCAATTGGACCAAGTTTTGGAGACAATCCAAATAAAGGAATAAAATGATCTGTATCAACAATAAAAGCATCTTCTCCTTTTTTCTCAACAGCAACGCCTGTTACTTTATCTGTACCAATAATTCCTTTTACTTCTGCAGGAGTAATCATTCTAATTTTTCCTAAATTCTTTAATTCCTGTACTTTTTCAACAGAATCTAAAGCGCCTCTAAATTCGTTTCTTCTGTGAATTAAAGTTACTTCTGAAGCTACATCAGACAAGAAAACAGCCCAATCTAAAGCAGAATCTCCACCTCCAGAAATTACTACTTTTTTATCTCTATAGAATTCTGGTTCTTTAATAATGTATTCAACACCTTTATCTTCAAAATCTGCAATATTAGGTATTAATGGTTTTCTAGGTTCAAAAGAACCCAAACCACCGGCAATAGCAACAATTTTAGCATGATGTTTTGTACCTTTATTTGTGGTAACAATAAAAGTTCCATCGTCTTGTTTGTCAATGGTTTCTGCTCTTTCTCCTAAAGTAAAACCAGGCTCAAATTGCTTTGTTTGCTCAATTAACTTATGCGTTAAATCTCCTGCTAAAATCTCTGGATATGCAGGAATATCATAAATAGGTTTCTTTGGATAAATTTCTGAACATTGCCCACCTGGTTGTGGTAAGGCATCAATTAAATGGCATTTTAATTTTAATAAACCAGCTTCAAAAACTGTAAATAATCCTGTTGGTCCTGCTCCAATAATAAGTATGTCTGTTGTAATCATAATCTTTCTATTTTAGACCCTTCAAGTTTTTTAAAACTTGAAGGGTCTTTAAACTATTTTAAAAGTCCTTTCGTAAATTCGTTTAATGTTTCTACTTTTTCCTCAAAATTTCCTTTGAGTGTTTTTCTATATTCACTTAAATTTTTAACTAAATCATCTATGTTTTCTGGAATTACTTCTTCAAAAAACTGACGTAATCTTTTGGCTGTTGTTGGCGATTTTCCGTTGGTAGAAATGGCTATTTTTACATTTCCTTTGGTTACAATTCCGCCCATATAAAAATCGCAATATGGTGGGTTATCAGCAACATTAACCAATATATTTTGTTGTTTACAATCTTTGTAAACTTGTATGTTTACATCAATATTATCTGTTGTGGCAATTACAATATGTTTGTTTTCTAAATAAGAATTATGATATTGATCAACAATCATTTTAAGATCAAACTTGTTTGCCAATTCAATAGTTTCTTCTCTAAAAAAAGGAGAAACCAATGTTACTTTTGATTTTGGGCTCGATTTTAATAAAAACGATAATTTCTCTAGTGCAACAAAACCGCCTCCAACAATTAAGGTTTCTAACTGCTGTGTTTTTAAAAAGATTGGATATAACTCGTTCTTCTCCATTTTGTTATTCTTTTAAAGTACTTGCATACTGTTCTTGAATATCTAAAATTGCCTGACGATGTTTAACCACTTCACCCAAAACAATAATTGCGGGGTTTTTTAAATCATTATCTGCTACAATTTTTTCTATGGTATCTACGGTTCCTATTCCTAGTTTTTCTTCAGGTGTAGTTCCTCTTTGAATGACTGCAACAGGTACATTATTTTTACCTTCTGCTTGAAACAATTTCACAATTTGAGGCAATTTGCTCATCCCCATTAAAACTACAATAGTGGCGTTAGACTTTGCAGCCAACTCAATATCATTAGAAATTTTATGATCTTTTGTGGTTCCTGTTATTACCCAAAAACTTTCTGCACTACCGCGTTTTGTTAAGGGTATGTTTTGATAAGCAGCTACAGCTAATGAAGATGAAATTCCTGGCACAACGGCTGTTTCTAAACCAAAACTTGCTGCATATTCCATTTCTTCTGCACCTCTTCCAAAAATGAATGGATCTCCACCTTTTAAACGAACTACATGCCCACTAGATTTTGCTTGTTCAACAATTAACTCATTAATTTGTTCTTGTTGATATTTGTAACATCCTCTTCGTTTTCCTACAAAAATTTGTTCGGCTTCTGGGTTTATATACGCTAATAATTCTTCATTCACCAAAGCATCGTATAATACTACATCAGCAGTTTTTAAAACCTTAATGGCTTTTACTGTGATTAAGTCTATGTCTCCAGGACCGGCACCTACAACCGTTAATTTTGGTGTTTTTAATTTCATTCTTTTTATAACTTATGCAGAAACTGTGGTTTCGGCTTCTCTAAACTTTCTTACTTTTTGTAAAAGTTTGATTGACTTTTCAATATATTCTTTTGCAAATTCTGCTGTTGGAGCAAATTTATTAATTTGGTAAATTAAATCAGCAAATGAGCTTCCTAAATCTATTTTTCCAGATGCAATAAACACTTCATCAAATTGAGAAATAATACCAGCATGTGTATTTGTTTTCTTATTTTCTGCTAATAATAATGCTTTTGCAGAGTTCACTAAAGATTGGTATGCATAGTAAATTGCACCAGAATATACGTTGTTTTCAAAAGCTTCTTTTGCGTTGTCTATTTTTTCTTCGCTTTCTAAAAACAAGGTTGCAATTAAATCAATAACAACACCTGCACATTCTCCAATACCAATTTCTTTTACATATTTCTCTGCTTCTCCCCAATCTATAAAATCTTCTTGCGTTAAGTTGGTTACATCTTGCAAGTCATTTAATAAGTCGTAAAAATAACGTTCTCCGGTAACTTTATAATAGTCTATAAATTGTTTTCCGTTTGCGTTTTCTTCAAAATCATTTAAGATTCTACGTAAAGCTTCCGGACCTCTTTTACTTGGTACTTTTACTACTTTATCTGCAAATAATGCATTTCCGTTTCCTAAGTTTCCACCACCTAATAAAACTTGTAAGGCTGGCGCAACTAATTTATCTGGTGTTCTAACAGACATTCCTTGAAAACCAATGTTTGCCATATTATGCTGTCCACAAGCATTCATACAACCACTAATTTTAATAACAAGATCTTCATTTTTTAAATACTGAGGATATTCTGCCGCAATTACTTTTTCTAATTCTACAGCAATTCCTGTACTACTTGCAATTCCTAAATTACAGGTATCTGTACCAGGACAAGCGGTAATATCTACAGCTTTGTTGTACCCAGCTTCTACAAATCCTAATTTTTCTAATTCTTGGTAGAAATAAGGAACTAAATCTTCCTTTACAAAAGGAATTACAATGTTTTGACGTAGCGTTAAACGGATTTCTCCTGCTGCATATTTATCAACTAAATCTGCTAATAAACGTGCTTTATCTGTATAAAAATCTCCCAATAAAACTTTAATTCCGATAGCCACATAACCTGCTTGCTTTTGAGGAATTAAGTTGGTAGATTTCCATAAATCAAATGCTGCTTGGTCTTTTATTTTTGCTTCTGGTGCTTTTACAGCAACGGGTGTTGAAGCAACATAGCTATCTGCATCTATGGCAATAGATTTAAATTCTATGGCATTTTGTTCTTCTTCAATTAAATTTTTAAAAGCTTCTAAACCAATGTCTTTTAATAAAAATTTCATTCTTGCTTTGGCTCTACTTTTACGCTCGCCATATCTATCAAAAACTCTAATTACACCTTCCATTACCGGAATAATTCTGTCTGATGGTAAAAAGTCATATAAAACTTCTGCATGTCTTGGTTGAGAACCTAATCCTCCTGCAACCATTACTTTAAAACCTCTAACGCCGTTTTCTATTTTAGCGATATAACCAATGTCATGTAAATAAGACAACCCTGTATCTTCATCTGAAGAAGAAAAAGAAACCTTGAATTTACGTCCCATTTCTTGACAAATAGGGTTACGTAAAAAGAATTTAAAAATAGCATCTGCATACGGAGAAACATCAAAAGGTTCGTTTAAATCGATACCTGCCGTTTCTGATGCAGTTACATTTCTTACAACATTACCACATGCTTCACGTATGGTAACTTCATCTTTTTCTAACTCAGACCAAAGTTCTGGAGTTCTGTTGATGTCTACAAAGTGAATTTGAATATCTTGACGCGTTGTTATGTGTAATCTTCCTATAGAATATTCATCAGAAACTTCAGAAATTCTACGTAATTGATTTGTTAATACTTTACCGAAAGGCAATTTAATACGAATCATTTGCACACCTTCTTGGCGCTGACCGTAAATACCTCTTGCTAAACGTAAACTTCTAAATTTTTCTTCATCTATTTGTAGATTATTAAATTTTGCAATTTTATCTGCTAAATCAATAATATCTTTTTCTACAACTTGGTTTTCTATTTCTGTTCTAAAACTTTGCATTCTTTCTTAGTATTAAGTAGTTGGTATGAAGTAATAAATTTCTTAATTCTTCCACTTTTCTACAATAAATTTTACTTTGTACTAGCTACCTTATTCTTTAATCTTTTTTACTTGATAAAACCTACACCAACGGTATTGTTGGTTTTTGGATTAATTAAGATGAATGATCCATTAGATTTATTGTCTTTATATGAATCAAACAATAAAGGTTTGCTTAATTT
This sequence comes from Polaribacter sp., assembly GCF_051251875.1. Taxonomy (GTDB): domain Bacteria; phylum Bacteroidota; class Bacteroidia; order Flavobacteriales; family Flavobacteriaceae; genus Polaribacter. Next base: position 38,853 of record NZ_JBPOGL010000030.1, on the reverse strand, counting down.
TAATTGTATATCTCCTATTTGATTTAGCACTAATTCTGATGGATTTTCTTCGATACCAGAAAAATCAGTTTTTATAATGCTTGATATTTGAGTAATTTTTGCTTGTGCATCATTTACACCATGTTTGATGTAATATTTTTGAGATGCTTGTAAAGGCTCTTTATCCATCCAACAAATAGTTGCTTCTAATTGTTTTGCAATGGTTGGTTCTTCATTTACTTTTACTAACATATCTCCTCTACTAACATTTACATTGTCTTCTAACGTAATGGTAACAGAACTTCCTCTTTTTGCTTTTTGATATTCTTTTTCGAAGAAATTTATGCTTTTAATTTTTGATTTTGTTTGAGATGGCAATACTGCAATATCATCTCCAACGTTTAAATCACCTCCGTAAATTTTACCAGCGTAGCCTCTAAAATCATGGTATTCTTCTGTTTTTGGTCTAATTACAGTTTGTACAGGGAAACGAACTTGAGAGTCATCTGCAATATCTTCTACATCTAATCTTTCTAAGTGATGCATTAACGTTTCTCCTTTATACCAAGGCGTATTTTCAGATTTATGAACTACATTATCTCCTTGTAAAGCAGACATTGGTATGAATGTTAAATTCTGACCTTTGTACTCACTTTTACTTGCTAAATATTCTATTTCTCCTTTGATAGTGTTGTATTTTTCTTCAGAAAAATCAACTAAATCCATTTTATTTATTGCAATTACAACATCTTTAATTCTCAATAAATTATTGATAAAAAAGTGTCTGTATGTTTGTTCTATAACTCCATTTCTTGCATCAATTAAAACAATTGAAGCTTGTGCAGTTGAAGCACCAGTTACCATATTTCTTGTATACTCTATATGACCCGGAGTATCTGCAATAATGAAACTTTTACTTGGTGTAGAAAAATAGATATGTGCTACATCAATAGTAATTCCTTGTTCGCGTTCTGCAACCAAACCATCTGTTGCCAAAGAAAAATCTAAATAGTCAAAGCCACGTTGTCTACTTTTTTCTTCAATTGCTTCTAATTTATCATCAGTCAATGATTTTGTATCGTATAAAATACGACCAATTAAGGTACTTTTACCATCATCTACACTTCCTGCTGTTGCTATTTTTAAGTGCCCCAACCCAGCCTTCCCCAAAGGGGAAGGAGTTGAGTTTGTTTGTGTTTTTATTTTTTCCATAATAAGGTCATACTAACCTTCCCTAAAGGAAGGAACCCATACCGAGTATTATTAATTTTATTTTTAATATACCTATCAAGGTTTTTGATACTGAAACAAGTTCAGCACAAGAACCTTGCAGGATGTTTTTGAAACTTCTAAGAAGCAGTTTTTTAGAATACGATTCCGTTGTTCTCCCCTTTGGGGAAAAAGGGGCATTTAGAAATACCCTTGTTGTTTTCTTTTCTCCATTGCTGCTTCAGAACGTTTATCATCTATTCTTGCACCTCTTTCTGAAATGGAAGAATCTCTAATTTCTTCTACAACTTTTGCAATATCGACTGCGTCGGATAAAACGGCTGCTGTACAACTCATGTCTCCAACAGTTCTAAAACGAACCATTCTTTCTTCTACTTGTTCTTCTTTATCTCTAAAAACAACTTCATCATCTGCAGACCAAATCATTCCATCTCTTACAAAAATCTTTCTTTTGTGGGCAAAATATATTGATGGAATTTCAATATCTTCTTGTTCTATATAAGACCAAACGTCTAATTCTGTCCAGTTAGAAATTGGAAAAACACGTACATTTTGTCCTAAATCTATTCGTCCGTTTAACATATCAAATACTTCTGGACGTTGGTTTTTCTCATCCCATTGACCAAAATCATCTCTTACAGAAAAGATTCTTTCTTTAGCTCTTGCTTTTTCTTCATCTCTTCTTGCGCCACCAATACAAGCATCAAAACCAAACTCTTCTATGGCATCTAATAAAGTTTCTGTTTGCAACATATTTCTACTTGCATATCTACCAGTTTCTTCTTTTACTCTACCAGAATCTATATTGTCTTGTACATTTCTTACAATTAACTCAACACCTAATTCTTTGGCTAATCTGTCTCTAAATTCTATGGTTTCAGGAAAGTTATGTCCTGTATCTATATGCATTAAAGGGAAAGGAATTTTTGCAGGATAAAATGCTTTTTGCGCTAAACGCACTAAAGTTATACTGTCTTTTCCTCCAGAAAATAATAAAACAGGTTTTTCAAACTGCGCTACTACTTCTCTAAAAATAAAAATTGCTTCACTTTCTAAAGCATCTACTTGTATTGTTTCTTGACTCATAATTATAAGCCCATCCTAACCTTCCCAACGGGAAGGAACTCTTACTCGGGTGTTTTAAGAGTATTTACTTAATATTATTCTAATTAAATATGTAAACCACATTCGCGGTTACTTTCTACTTTTGTTGGATCGAAATATGTAAACTCATTTGGTAAATTTTGGTCTACTAAATAAGCATCTAATTGTTCATCTGACCAGTTATAAAACGGACTCACTTTTATGATACCATCTTTACTTTGAGAAACAACATTTATACTGTTTCTAAAAGCGGTTTGTCCTTTTCTTAAGTTTGTAAACCATACATCTGGTGTATGTTCTTTCATAGCTCTTGCAAATGGTTCTAATTTTACTTGTTCAGTAAATAGTACATGTTTAGGATCATCTACAGAAGGTACACCTAAAACAACGTTTCTATGAGAAGCTGTTTGTTTTGGAGTGTATAAATGAATGTTTAAATTCAATTTTTCTATAATATCTTCTGCATGTTTATAGGTTTGTACAGTATTGTAACCTGTATCGCACCAAATTACTTTAATGTCTTTTTGTACGTCTGTAACAGCTTTTAAAATTGCAACTTCATAAGGTCTAAAGTTGGTTGTAATTACAGGATTCTTTGCAAAAGAAATAGCCCAAGCAATAATTTCTGCTGGACTTTTACTTTTAAGGTCTTCGTTTATTTGTTCTAGGTTCACGCTCATTACTTTCCCCATTTTATTTTATTCCATACTCTTTCGTGAAAGAAGTATAAAACTAGTTTTGTTAAAAAATCTACTGAAGCTATTGAGGTTGCCAAGGCAATTTCTCCTGTTAATATGTACGATACTATTAAAGTATCTAAGGTACCTATAACTCTCCAGCTTAATGCTTTTAATACACTTCGTAAAGGTTTTTCAGAAGTTTTATCTTCTTCAAAACCTTTAGTCTGTGCTTTTTTGCTAAAAATGATTTGGTCTAAAATCATAAAAAAAATTAATTCAAATAATTATCCTACTGCTTTAGTAGGGTATGCAAACATACATCATTATTATACAAAAAGTAAAGATTAAATCTTAAAAATTAGTAAAACCCTATAGATTTAGTAGATTAATAAAAAAAAGGCAAATAATTTGCGAATATGAAATCACTATAAGGATTTAGTTGCTAAATAATTTAAGGTAATTTTTGGGTAATTCTAATGCACGCAAACAACAAGTAGTACTAGTACATATAAACTAAACTAAAGAGATTGTTTCAATCTTAATAATGGCAATTGTTTCCCTTATTATTACTCGAAATAAGTTTATTAACAGTTGCACAAATCTGCCAAAGTAGTATTTTTAAAAATTTGTAAAGAGCTATCTCTTACTTGTATCATTAGCTTATTTACAGCGCAGAGGTTTTCATCAGGACAGTCATCACACTTTTCGTAGAAGTTTAAACTAACACAAGGAATCATAGCAATTGGCCCTTCTAATATTCTCATAATAGTAGTCATTTGAATATCTTCTGGTTCTTTTAAAAGATAATAGCCACCACCTTTTCCTTTTTTAGAAGCTAACAATCCGTTTTTACGAAGGGTTAATAAAATACTTTCTAAAAACTTTAAAGAAATATTTTCACTTTTAGAAATCGTGGCAATAGAAACGGGTTCTTTATCTTGTAGTCTTGCCAAATAGGTAAGGGCCTTTATTCCGTATTTTGTCTTTTTTGATAGCATTTAACAAAATTACACAATTTAATACAATTACCATACTAAAATAGTAGGATAAAGTTTTTTGATTTAAAAAACTAGAATTAAGTAAAAAGAAGCTCTTGATTTGCAGCGCATCCGTTTAAAAATTGATATAAATTCAAAAATTCATTAATTTTAATGAACGGAAATAAAAAATAAAAGTGAATACTTTATTAATTTGTAGTATGCGATTTTTCTAAAGCATAAAAAGTGGCTTGTACATAATCTGTAGCATCGCCAGTGTTGTTCTGATTATAAACACCAGCTTTAAAATACATGTATTGTCCGCCTACATTAAACCCGCTATTTTCCATATTTACGGTTTTAACAATAGTTGTTTTTCCTTCTCTAATGATGCTAACTGTTAAATCATCTCCAACAACTTTAATAGTATAGCTAAATTTTTCATTAAGCGCAATGCCGTCTGATGGATTAGATGCAGTACTACTTCTAGAACCAATCATTTCATGCCATTGCTCACTTCCATTGCCTTCTGTAGGTTCATGTGCAAAATAGATAGATCCTAAAGAATTATTTTTTAATTTCCGATAATAAAGACGAACCGGCTCATCATCATTTGCATGAATTTGCCCAACAATAACGCGCCCTACTTGACCAGAATCACCGGTAGTTGTAACATGATTTACAGAAAGAGTCGCAGACATTTCGCCATCAAAACCTGCTGCAGCATTTTTATCCGCTTGCGGCGCAGTACCAAAAACCCAATTGTTTTTATTAACTCCTTGTGTGCTAATACTAGTATTTGTACCTCGTAACATTTCGCGAAGCTCTACTCTTGTATAACTTGTATTTATAGATGTTTTAAATCCTGATACTGGACATTTAAAAACCATTCCTCCATCATCTTCAGAATAAAAATAAGCATCATTTTCATAGGTGTTATTTAATTCAAGAACAGTAATTGTTGTTGCTGTGCCATTACCATTGTTTACAGGAATACTTAAATTCCAGGTAGATAAATCAAAATTTTCTGAGGGAGTTTTATTAACTTTTGTTAATTGCGAAACTATTAAGGTTTTTGAAATATCTCCTCCTGTAATGGTTATTAAACCTGCACGTTTAGCACTTGTAGTGTTTGCGGTTACTGAAATGTTTATTGTTCCATTATTGGTACCTTTTAACGGCGTAATTGTAATCCAATTGGTGTTCACACTAGCTGTCCACTCTAAATTAGAAGTTACTAGAACAGTTTGTGTTTCTTGGTTTGCAGAAAATTCTGAAATTGAAGATAAAGATATGTTTTCTGATACCTCTTCTTCATTAGAATCATTAGAACTACAACTACAAAGAACTATAAAAATCAAACAAGTAAAAGCAATATTTAATAACTTCATAATTTCATTTTTATAAAAAGTACGCTAAAAATAAGAAAAAATAGGGGTCTATGTTGTTTATAGTGGCTAGGTTATTTTAAAAAAAAAGGATGTTTATAAAAATAGACACCTTTTTCTTGAATTTTTCGTTTTCATAACCACCTTGTTTGTCACTCCGTAGGAGTCTCACGCAAGATTTAGTTAATAGTATGCAAAACGCCTACGAGTAACAAACTGTATGGAAAAGCAATAACGTTTACATTCATTTATCATTTACAAACAACAAAGAGCCAAAAAAATTCTTTTTTTAATTACTTAATGCTTGTTGTAAGTCTGCAATAATATCATCTGCATGTTCTAAGCCCACAGAAACTCTAACCAAACCATCTGTAATACCAACTTCTAATCTATCTTCTAAAGATAAACGTCCGTGTGTTGTAGAAGATGGGTGTGTAACAATGGTTCTAGTATCTCCTAAATTAGCAGATAATGAACACATTTTTATGTTGTCTAAAAAGTTTCTACCAGCATCTATTCCTCCTTTAATTTCGAAAGCAACAATATTACCACCTAATTTCATTTGGTTTTTAGCTACTTTGTACTGTGGATGCGATTTTAAAAATGGATATTTTACAAATTTCACCTGTTCATTTTCCTCTAAAAACTGAGCAACTTTTAAAGCATTTTCGCAATGTTTTTCTACTCTAATAGATAAAGTTTCTAAACTTTTAGACAAAACCCAAGCATTAAAAGGAGACATAGCAGGACCAGTATTTCTTGCAAAAAGATAAATTTCTCGCATTAAATCTGCGTTACCAACCGTTACGCCACCTAAAACTCTTCCTTGTCCATCAATTAATTTTGTGGCAGAATGTATTACTAAATCTGCACCAAATTTTATGGGTTGCTGAATGTAAGGTGTTGCAAAGCAATTATCAACAATAAAAATAAGGTTGTGCTTTTTGGCAATTTTACCAATTAATTCTAAATCTAAAATATCTACAGCAGGGTTTGTAGGTGTTTCTATATAAAGAACTTTTGTGTTTTCTTGAATTAAACTCTCTATCAAATCTACTTCATCAACTTTAAAATATGAAGTTTCAATATTCCATTTTGGCAAATAATTGGTAAACATACCATGTGTAGATCCAAATACAGATCTACAAGAAACAATATGGTCTCCGGCACTTAATAAAGCTGCAAATGATGAAAATATAGCTGCCATTCCTGTAGCAAAAGCATATCCAGCTTCTGCACCTTCCATAGCCACAATTTTATCTACAAATTCTGTGGTATTAGGGTTTGTAAATCGGCTGTATAAATTACGTTCTTTTTCTTCTGCGAAGGATGAGCGCATGTCTTCTGCATCATCAAAAACAAAACTAGAGGTTAAATATAAAGGTGTAGAATGTTCAGAAAACTGACTTCTTTCTGTTTGGTTTCTGATGGCTTCTGTTTCGAAATGTTTTTTCATCTTTTATTGAAAAATTAAATGATTAAAAAATTGAATAATTGGTTGATTGAATTTTTAATTTTTTCAATCTTTTAATAATCTAGTTATTATGTTTTGCTAATCTTAAAATGTCTCCAAAAACTCCTCTTGCTGTTACGCTTGCGCCAGCGCCAGCACCTTGAATTACAATGGGTTGTTCTCCGTAAGATTCTGTGTAAATTTCAAAAATTGCATCAGAACCTTTTAACGATCCTAAAGGAGTACTTTTATCTGTGGAAACTAATTTTACTTCTAATTTTCCTTTATTTTGAGATAAATCTCCACTTAATTCTCCAATATAACGTAAAACGTGATTTGGTTTTTGGCTGTCTTTTAGGGTTTGATATTCATCATTTAAAAGTGCTAAATTACTAAGAAATTCATCAACAGAACCTTCTCTTAAATTTTCTGGAATTAAATTTTTAATTTCAACTTCATTAAATTCATTTTCTAATTCTAATTCTCTTGCCAAAATTAATAATTTTCTGGCAACATCATTTCCACCTAAATCTTCACGCGGGTCTGGTTCTGTAAATCCTTTGTCAATTGCTTCTTGTAATATTTCTGAAAAAGCTGCGTTTTTAGCAGAAAAATTATTGAATAAATAACTTAATGATCCAGAAAAAACACCTCTAATTTTGGTGATATTTTCTCCAGATTCATGTAATAATCTTATGGTGTCAATTAAAGGCAACCCTGCGCCAACATTGGTTTCGTACAAGTATTGTTTTTTGTATTCTTTTAATTTAGCTCTTACTTCTTTGTAAAATTCAAAAGACAAGGTATTGGCTATTTTATTACAAGAAACCAAATCGAATCCTGCTTCAATTAAAGGAATATAATTGCTTACAAAATGAACACTTGCAGTGTTGTCTACGGCTATTAAGTTTTCAAAATGATTGGCTTTCGCAAATGCAATAATATCATCAACTTTTATATTTTCTTCACCATTTTCTAACAGATTTTTTTTCCAATTTTTAGAAACACCATCTTTTTTTAACAGCACTTTTTTAGAGTTTGCTACAGCAAAAACGTTCAGTTGAAGTTTTCTGCGTTCTAAAACAGATTGGGTATTTTCTATAATTTGATCAATTAAGGTTCCGCCAACCAAACCTTTTCCAAAAATGGCAATGTTTATTTTCTTGGTAACACCAAAAACTTGTCCGTGAATTACATTCACAGCCTTGTATAAATCTTCTTTTTTTACCACCAAACTAACGTTTTTACCAGAAACGGTATTGTTGAATAAAACAGGTTTAATTTGATTTTTTATTAAAGCATTATAGGCGTGATGAAACTCACTCAAATCTTGGCCAATAATAGAAATTACAGATACATTTTGTACAACAGAAACCTGATTTACATCTTGAGAATAAAAATCATTTTCGAACTCTTTTTCTAATGCTGTAATTGCTTCTGTTGCTCTATCTGCATCAATTATTAATCCGATTCCTCTTTCTGAAGAACCTTGAGAAATAATGCTTATGTTGATGTTTTTATCACTTAAAGCTCTAAAAATACGCGCATCTACACCAATTTTACCTAACAAACCTCTTCCTTCAAAATTTAACAAAGCAACATTATCTATAGTAGAAATAGATTTTATGCCTTTTGTTGATGATTCTGAGGTTATTAAAGTTCCTTTATCTTCTTTGTTAAAGGTATTTAAAATACGAAGATTGATGTTTTTTTCTAATAACGGAATAATGGTTTTTGCATGCAATATGGTTGCTCCAAAATTGGCCAATTCATTTGCTTCAGAATAGGATAATTGTTCAATTTTTTTAGCATCTGCAACCAAATCTGGGTTTGCCGTGTAAATACCGCTAACATGTGTGTAATTTTGCAATTCATTGGCATCTAAATAATTTGCCAATAAAGCTGCTGTATAATTACTTCCGTTTCTACCTAGGGTAGTGGTTTCTCCTTTTTTGTTGGATGCTATAAAACCCGTAACAATATTTATAGTATCGTTATTTTTCTTAAAATAATTGATTACATTTTCTTTTGAAACTGAAGTTATTGGTTGTGCATTTCCAAAATTTTCATCGGTTATAATTAAAGATCTTGCATCAACAGCATTTGCAGAAACTTGTAATTTTTCTAACAAACTTGCCAATAATTTTACTGATAATAATTCGCCTTGTGCTAAAACTACATCCTTTATTTTTTGGCTATAATCTCCCAATAAAGAAACACCTTCAAAAATGGTTTCTAAGGTTGAAAATTCTTCGGATAAATCTACTAAGTTATTAGGTACTAGTTGGTATTCTTTAAATTTTTCAAACTTAGATTTATATTCTTTTTTTGATGCTGCTTTTTGTAAAATGGACTCTAACTCATTGGTAGAATTACCACGAGCAGAAAGAACAACCGTAATTTTTTCGTTGTTTTTATGTTTATTTACAATAATATCTATAGTATTTTCTAGGCCTTTGCCGTTGGCTAAAGATTTTCCTCCAAACTTTAAAATTTTCATCTTCTTTTCTCTGTAATCTTTATTAAAAATGGGTTCTATTATTTTTTCTAATTGGCTGTATTCCATTAAAAAAGCATCATGACCGTGCACAGAATTAATTTCATTATAGGTCACGTTTTCTTTTGTTAATGCTAACTTTTTGTGTGTTTCTCTGTTTTCTTCGGCTGTAAAAAACAAATCAGAATCTACACCTATAATGTGAATATGAGCATCAATTTTATCTAGAATTTCAATATCTTTTTTTCCTCCTATGGTAACATCAATTGTTTTTAATAATTGATTCATTAATTTATAGGAAGATAATTGATAACGTTCTTGTAGTTTTTTACCATGATGTAACAACCAACTCTCCACATCAAAAATGTCTGAATTTACTTTTTTAGAGCGATGAAAACGTTCTTTAAAAGACTCTGGAGTTCTGTAACACAACATGGCGTGCATACGTGCATCATGCACAGGATTGCTAGAATTTACCAAAAATTGTTCTTGAATCTGGCAATTGGCAATTAACCAATCTGTAGATTTCCAGTCTGTGGCAATGGGTAAAAAATGTTGGGTTAATTTGTTGTTTAAAACCATCATTTCCCAAGCAATTCCGCCGCCTAAAGAACCACCAATTAAAGCAAATAATTTATTAATTTTTAATGCTGTTAATCCTTGTAAAAATATCCTTGCAACATCTCTTGCAATAAAACTTTTATAGGTATCAATTAAAAAACCATCAAATCCATTTCCGGGAATATTAAAAGATAAAATAGTATAAACGTCTGTGTTTATGGCTTTGTTTTTACCAACTATGTCTTGCCACCAACCATTGTTTCCAGCAACATTTGAGTTTCCTGTAAGTGCATGGTTTACTAAAATTATAGGCGCAATACCTAACTCTTTTCCGAAAACCTGGTAACTCAAATTCAGTTCAGAAATTGATGCACCAACTTCTGTGGTAAAATTTTTAATTTTGATATGTTGTAGTACTTCTTTCATGTTGTAACAAGGGACTGAAGTCCCTTGCAGAATTCATTTTAATAAAAATTATATCTTCGAAAAAGCTGCTTTTAAATCTGCTTTTAAATCTTCTAAATCTTCAATACCAACAGACAATCTAATTAAATCTTGACTTACACCTGCGCTAGCTTGTGCTGTCTCATCTAATTGTTGATGTGTTGTACTTGCTGGGTGAATTATCAATGATTTTGTATCACCAATATTTGCTAATAAAGAGAATAGTTTGGTATTATCTGCAATTGTTTTTGCTGCTTCAAAACCGCCTTTTACCCCAAAAGTTACCAATCCGCTTTGTCCTTTTGGTAAATATTTTTTTGCTAAAGTATTGTAGTTACTACTTGCTAATCCAGGATAATTTACCCAAGTAACTTCTTCTTGCGCTTCTAACCAAGTTGCCAATGCCAAAGCATTTTCTGAGTGTTGTTTTATTCTAACAGGTAAGGTTTCTAAACCTTGAATAATATTAAATGCGTTTGTTGGACTTAAAGCTGCGCCAAAATCACGTAAACCTTCTAAAATTAATTTAAAAGTGAAGGCTGCTGCACCTAAAGCTTCATGATATTTTAAACCGTGGTAACCTGCAGAAGGCTCTGTAAATTCAGGGAATTTTCCGTTTGCCCAATTAAAAGTTCCGGCATCAATAATTGCACCTCCTAATGAAGTTCCTTGTCCGCCAATATATTTGGTTAGAGAATGAATTACAATATTTGCTCCGTGTTTAATAGGATTTAATAACGCTGGTGTTGCCACTGTATTATCAACAATAAAAGGTACTTCTGCAGCTTTAGCTTGTACAGAAATTGCCTCTAAATCTAACACATCTAATTTTGGATTCCCTAAAGATTCAACAAAAAATGCTCTTGTATTGTCTTGTACAGCTGTTGCAAAATTATCTGGATTTGAAGCATCTACAAAAGTAGTGGTAATACCCAACCTTGGTAAGGTTACGCTTAATAAATTGTAAGTTCCTCCATACAAACTGCTAGAAGCAACAATATGGTCACCAGCTTTTAAAAGTGTTAATAAACCTGTTGCAATTGCACCTGTACCAGAGGCAAAAACTACGGCTGCAATTCCGCCTTCTACAGCCGCCAAACGATCTTGTAAAATTTGGTTTGTTGGGTTGTTTAAACGTGTATAAATAAAACCTAATTCTTTTAATGAAAAAAGATTTGCAGCATGTTCTGAATTGTTAAAAACATACGATGTTGTTTGGTAAATAGGCACTGCTCTAGTACCTCCATTTTGTGTTACGTCATGTCCTGCGTGTAATGCGTTTGTTGCTAATTTGTGCGTACTCATTTTTCTATTTTTTTTTAGTTAATTTAGTTTCCTATTTTACAGGAAATTCGTTTTCAAAAGATACAAAATATTTACTATTATGAACCTGTTTGAGATAAAACCAAAAGTTTAATGCATCATTTTGTATGATGTACTTACTAGAAAAATGTTATGAAGAAAATAGAAATTTCCGGAACAGTAAATTTCTTTTTTGTTATCTATCCAATCTCTTTGTAGAGATACTAAAATAAATTTAGCATTGGGTAGAATTTAGCACCTTCTTTATCTCTAAAGGGTTGCTAAGGCTTCAACGGGTCTAATCCCTTCACCTTTCTTGATAACATTGTCAATAAGTTATTTGAACTTTGTGAATGCAAATATATGTTTAGAAAAATTTAATATCCAAGAAAAAATCAATTTATTTTTATTTAAATAATAATATCATATTAAAAACCTTTTTTTTTATCAATTTTATGTAATCTACAAACTGCAATTTTACTTTTACTGATGATACCAAAATAAAATATTATGACGAAAAGTTATGTTATTAGAATTTAAGATGTAACTTTGCAAAGAATTTTAGAGGAAAAATTTGAACTGATTGCAACCTCTTGTACTGAATGTATTTCAGTACCTAACTTGAAAATAAATTTCTATTTTAAGATTTTGAAACAAGTTTAGAATAAAAAAATGCTAAAGCAGTAATTTTCTACTACTTTCAGCGACTCTTGCAATCTCTTTTCATTTTTCTTGATTCCTATTTTCACAGGAACGACAAATTTTAAGGAAACCTTTATGCTTTTGATAAAGGAATCATTTTTAATATTATAAAAGAAGATTTATTATGTCATATTTATTTACCTCAGAAAGTGTTTCTGAAGGACACCCAGACAAGGTTGCAGATCAAATTTCTGATGCTTTAATTGATAATTTTTTAGCATTTGACAAAACAAGCAAAGTAGCTTGTGAAACCTTGGTTACTACTGGCCAAGTATTTTTGGCAGGAGAAGTAAAATCGAACACATATTTAGACGTTCAAAAAATTGCTAGAGATGTAATTAACAAAATTGGTTATACAAAAGGAGAATATATGTTTGATGGAAATTCTTGTGGCGTTTTGTCTGCAATTCATGAACAATCTCCAGATATTAATCAAGGTGTAGATAGAGTTGTACCAGAAGAACAAGGTGCAGGAGACCAAGGAATGATGTTTGGTTATGCAACGGATGAAACTGAAAACTACATGCCATTGGCATTAGAATTATCGCACAGATTGTTGATAGAATTAGCAGCATTACGAAGAGAAAATAGTGATATTACTTATTTGCGTCCGGATGCTAAATCTCAAGTAACTATTGAGTATTCTGATGACAATGTGCCACAAAGAATTGATGCTATTGTAATTTCTACACAACATGATGATTTTGATGCTTCTGAAGAAGTAATGTTAACAAAAATTAAAAAAGATATTGTAGAAATTTTAATTCCAAGAGTAGTTGCAAAATTACCAGCTCAAATTCAAAAATTATTTACAGATAATATTACCTATCACATTAATCCAACAGGAATCTTTGTAATTGGAGGTCCTCATGGAGATACTGGTTTAACAGGAAGAAAAATTATTGTAGATACTTATGGAGGAAAAGGAGCTCACGGTGGTGGTGCTTTTTCTGGAAAAGACCCAAGTAAAGTTGATAGATCTGGCGCTTATGCAACAAGACATATTGCTAAAAATTTAGTTGCAGCAGGTTTGTGTAAAGAAGTTTTAGTGCAAGTTTCTTACGCAATTGGTGTTGCAAAACCAACAAGTATAAATGTAGATACTTATGGTACTGCTACGGTAAATTTAACAGACGGAGAAATTAGTAAGAAAGTAGAAGGTATTTTTGATATGAGACCGTATTTTATTGAAAAACGTTTAAAATTAAGAACGCCTATTTATTCTGAAACTGCTGCTTATGGTCACATGGGTAGAACGCCAGAAGTAAAGACCGTAACATTTACAAACCCAATGGGAGAAACTGTTTCTGAAGAAGTAGAAACGTTTACTTGGGAGAAGTTAGATTATGTAGCTGTTGTTAAAGAGGCATTTAAGCTTTAAAATATACTATTTTAGTGTATTAAATTCCTTCAAAAACCTTGTTTTTTGAAGGAATTTTTTGTTAAATATAGGGTAGAATTACACACTCTCTTTAACAGTTTTTTAAGGATTGACTAGTAAAGGTTTGCGTAAATTTAAAAATTATTCAAATCAAATTTTTATGACTATAAAAAAACTACTTTCACAACTTTTCTTAATTACTTTTATTTTAGGATTTTCTCTTGATGCAGACGCACAATTCTGGAAAAAGAAAAAGAAAAAAACAGAAACACCAGCCAAAACAACTCCCAAAAAAGGAGAAATTCAGCCCTACGCAAAAGTGGTTACCAAAGACCATACTACAGATGATGGGTTGTTTAAAGTACATAAAAAAGACAACTCTTATTTATTTGAAATTCCAGATTCTTTGTTAACAAGAGAATTATTAATGGTAACAAGAATTGCTAAAACCGCAAATGGTATTGGTTTTGGTGGCGGAAAAACAAATACTCAAGTTTTGCGCTGGGAAAAAAAACATAAAAATATTTTATTGCGTATTGTATCTCATAGCGTAGTTGCAGATACTATATTACCTGTTCATGAGGCGGTTGTTAATTCAAATTTAGAACCTATTTTATTTTCCTTTCCAATAAAGGCATTTAGTAAAGATTCTACAGCAACAGTAATAGATGCAACAGAGTTGTTTTCTACAGATATAAAACCATTAGGATTTCCAGAATTTTATAGAAAAAGGTATAAAGTTACCAGAATGGATAAAGACCGTTCTTATATAGATAGAATAAGCAGTTATCCACAGAATATAGAAATTCGTCATGTAAAAACGTATGCTGCAAGCAATGCACCTTCTAATGCTAGCCTAGGTTCTATAACCTTAGAAATGAGTAATTCTATGGTTTTACTGCCAAAAATACCAATGAAACGCAGGTATTTTGATGAACGCGTTGGGTGGTTTACTCGTAGTCAAACAGATTACGGTTTAGATGCTCAAAAAAGTAAGTCGGTTACCTATTTAGACAGGTATCGTTTAGAGGTAAAAGATGAAGATATTGAAAAATTTAAAAGGGGAGAATTAGTAGAACCTAAAAAACAAATTGTGTACTACGTAGATAGAGCAACTCCAGAAGAATGGGTGCCTTATATTATACAAGGTGTAAATGATTGGCAAGTTGCTTTTGAAGCAGCCGGATTTAAAAATGCAATTATTGCAAAAAGAGCACCTACTAAAGAAGAAGACCCAGATTACAGTCCAGAAGATGTTCGTTATTCTGTGGTACGTTACTTAGCTTCTCCAATACCAAATGCAAACGGTCCTCACGTTAGTGACCCTCGTTCTGGAGAAATTTTAGAATCAGACATTAATTGGTATCACAATGTAATGAGTTTGTTACACAATTGGTTTTTTATTCAAACTGCAGCAATTAATTCTGATGCTAGAGGAAACAATTTTAAAACAGAAACAATGGGTGAGTTAATTAAGTTTGTGTCTTCTCATGAGTTAGGTCACACTTTAGGTTTGCCTCATAATATGGGAAGTTCTACTGCCTATCCTGTAGATTCTTTACGTTCTGCATCCTTTACAAAAAAATACGGAACAGCTCCTTCTATTATGGATTATGCTCGTTTTAATTATATTGCACAGCCAGAAGATAAAGGAGTTGCATTAATGCCAAATATTGGAGTTTATGATAAATATGCAATTTCTTGGGGATATAAACCAATTTTAGACACAGATGCTAAAGATGAAAAACCAATTTTAGATTCTTGGATTTTAAAACATGCAGGTGATTTAATGTATCGCTTCGGACATCAACAAGCTAGTGGTGTTGTAGACCCAAGCTCTCAAACAGAAGATTTAGGTGATAATGCAATGAAAGCATCTGCTTACGGAATTAAAAACCTACAAAGAATTTTACCAAGATTAGAAGAATGGACTTCAGAAAAAGGTGAAAATTATGATGAGTTAGCAACCATGTATGGTCAAATATTAAGTCAGTTTAATAGATATATGGGACACGTTTCTGCTAATGTTGGTGGTGTCTATGAAAATTATAAAACATCTGATCAACAAGGTCCTGTTTATACGCATGTAGATAAAGCTACCCAAAAAGAAGCACTTAAATTTGTAATTGAAGAATTATTTAAAACACCCAACTGGTTGTTAGATAAAAAGATTTTCGAAAAAATAGAATTTTCGGGATCTGTAGAACGCATTCGTGGTTTACAAGCAAGAACACTTAACAATATTTTAGATGCTGGAAGAATGGCTAGAATGATTGAGAATGAAACCATAAATAATAAAGAAGCCTATTCTTTAATTGACATGATGAGTGATGTACGCAAAGGTGTTTGGTCAGAAATCTATAATAATAGTGCTATAGGTACGTATAGAAGAAACTTACAAAGAGTGCATTTAGATAGGTTAGACTATTTGTTAAACAAAGCAAAAGACCAAAAAGGCGTAAATAGCGGTTATGTAAAAAGAAGTGGTATTACAGTAAATCAATCTGATATAAAATCTGTAGCCAGAGGAGAATTAAAACGCATACAACGTGATGCTAAAAAAGCAGCCGCTAGAATATCAAACACTATTACACGTTATCACTTGCAAGATGTTGTAGATAGAGTAGACGTAATATTAGATGTAGAATAATAATCCATTTTTTTGTGCAACGTCTACATAAGATAACGCACATTTTATTAAAAAGACACTTACTTTTTTTAAAAGTAAGTGTCTTTTTTAAATTTTAAAAGAACTATTGATAAAAGAAAACCAAGTATAATTTGTGTTACATCTGTCACAAGAATATGATTTTGTGCCAGGTATTAATTTAATAATAGCTTTTCTTTTCATTCTTTGTTTAGATGTAGATTTACAAGTAGGGCAAGCTTTCATACACATTACAATTTTAATATGCATGTAATGTATTAAAAATGGACCAGGTAATTCTATGCTCTTTTATCGGATTTATATGGTATTTATACTAAAAGAGTTTCAGATTTTTTGTGCATATCTTCTAGTTAGCATATAATCTGAAGTGATTATCTTTTTTAAACTTTAAAAGTTCTATTAATAAAAGAAAACCAAGTATAATGAGCGTTACATTTATCGCAAGCGTATGATTTGGTTCCTGGAATAATTTTTACAAGACCAAGTCTTTTCATTCGATGTCTAGACTCAGATTTACATTTTGGGCAAGCTTTCATTTGTGGAGGAGGTTTAGTTTTGTCAAATGTAGAAATTATTAGCGTATTACTGATCTAAAAAATTAATAATAATATTAATTTAATGATAAAGAATTCTGTATGCTTTTTATATTAAAAATAAATCTCACTTAAATGTAAGTAGTTGTAATTCAGTTATGTAATAGTGTATTATTGACTAAAAAAAACATCACCTTTTTTTTAGGTGATGTTTTTTAAATAAATATTTTAAGTAAAACTACACTTTTATAGCTTTCCCTTTTTGTTTTGCCGCTTCGTTTCTATCAATTTTATGCTCTGGTCTTGTCCATTTTGGTTTCTCTCCTAAAGCTTGGTATTGAGAATCACTAGCTTCTACCGTATGTGGTTGTACTTTTTTAGTAAAAGGTTTTTGTGTGTTCAAACCTAATAATTTAAACATTTTCATGTCTTCATCAACATCCGGATTTGGAGTTGTCAATAATTTATCGCCTGCAAAAATAGAATTTGCTCCAGCAAAGAAACACATTGCTTGTCCTTCTCTACTCATTTGAGTTCTTCCGGCAGATAAACGCACTTGTGTTTCTGGCATAACAATTCTAGTGGTTGCTACCATTCTTATCATGTCCCAAATTTCAACTGGTTTTTCATCTTCTAACGGAGTCCCTTCAACAGCAACTAGCGCATTTATTGGTGTAGATTCTGGTTGCGGATTTAAAGTTGATAAAGCAACCAACATTCCCGCTCTATCTTCTGCAGATTCTCCCATTCCAATAATTCCACCAGAACAAACAGTAACATTTGTTTTACGTACATTCTCAATAGTATCTAATCTATCTTGATAACCACGTGTAGAAATTACCTCTTTATAATACTCTTCAGAAGAATCTAAATTATGATTATAGGCATACAAACCAGCTTCTGCCAAACGCTTTGCTTGGTTTTCTGTAACCATTCCTAAGGTGCAACAAACTTCCATGTCTAGTTTATTAATTCCTCTAACCATTTCTAGAACTTCATCAAATTCTGGTCCGTCTTTTACGTTTCTCCAAGCTGCTCCCATACAAACTCTAGAGCTTCCGCTTTCTTTAGCCCTTAAAGCCTGTGCTTTTACTTGATTTACAGACATTAAATCGTTTCCTTCTATATCTGTATGATAACGCGCTGCTTGCGGACAATAGCCACAATCTTCAGAACATCCACCCGTTTTTATAGATAATAAAGTAGATACTTGCACAACATTTGGGTCGTGCTGTTTTCTATGAATAGTTGCTGCGTCATACAACAATTCCATTAAGGGTTTATTGTAGATTTCTAATATTTCTTCTTTCGTCCAATTGTGTCTTACCTCACTCATAATAAAAGTTATTTGATACCTCAAAAATAACGAAACTAATTGGTTTTTTATTTATTTTTAGAAGCTATTTCCTGCTTTCCGTTATATCTTTTTTTAAGAAAAATAAAAAAAGGATGCCACTTCAATCAGGGCTAGACTTATTTACTATCTTCTGTACCTTTTTCTGTTATATTTTTAACATCTTCTATGGTTTCAACAGGCAATTCTTTTCCTTTTAAATAATCTGGCAATTGCATGCCTGCCATGTTAAACATTTCTTGTAATGGTGGTACAGAATTATACATACCAGAGATAAAGTTAGATGTTGATGATTTTCCGTCTTTTCCGCCACCATTTTCCCAAACAGTAACTTTATCAATTTTAATATTTTTAATTGCTTCTGCTTGTGTTTTTACCAATTCTGGTAACTTATCGGCAATTAATAATAATGCTGCATTTTGAGAATTGTTACCCGCGGCTTTTACAATTTGATCAAAACCTGCTGCTTGTTTTGTTAAAACTTCATACAACCCATTTGCTTCTGCTTCTGCCTTTAAGAAAATAGCATCGGCATCTCCTTTTGCAATTCTTCTAATATTTTCTGCTTGGGCTTCTGCATCAATTTCTACTTTGGCTTTTGCTATTTCTGCCGGAATAACAACATCTGCATATTTTGTAGCTTTATCTCTTGATGCACGTGCATTTTCTGCTTCCTGTTCTGCTGCATACGCCGCTTCTAATGCTTTTGCCGCTTGTACCTTTTCCGTTGTTATTGCTCTTTTTTCTGCTTCTGCTTCTCTTTCTCTTCTTAATGCATCTGATTCTGCAATAGAAATTTTAGCCGTATTCTCTCCTGTAATTGCATGTGCATTTGCTTCTGAAGTTTTTATTCTTTCTGCTTTTAAAGCATCTGCTTCTCCAATTTTTGCCAATGCAATAGCATTTGCAGTTTGCACTCTTTCATTCTGATTTGCATTTGCTTCTCCAATTTTTGCTTCTGCCATAGAAGCCGCAACCAATGTTCTTTCATTTTGAGCCGCTTTGGCTTCTCCAATTTTTGCCATTGCTTGTAACTGAGAAACTTTTATTCTTTCATCTTGTACAGCATCTGCTACACCAATTGAACCATCTCTTGTTTTTTCTGCCACAGATTTACGTGCCGCATTAATTGCGTGTGCCGCTGCTTCTTTACCCAAAGCTTCTATATAACCAGATTCATCAACAATATCTGTAATATTTACGTTGATTAACTTTAAACCTACCTTCTTTAACTCTGTTTCTACACTTTGCGAAATATTGGTTAAAAATTTATCACGGTCATTGTTAATTTCTTCAATATCCATAGATGCAACCACCAAACGCAATTGTCCAAAAATAATTTCCTGGGCTAAATCTTGAATGCTATCTTGATCTAAACCTAATAATCTTTCTGCTGCATTTTGCATAATTCCTGGTTCTGTAGAAACACCTATTGTAAACCTACTTGGTACATTTACACGAATATTTTGCTTAGAAAGTGCGTTTACTAGATTTACTTCAATAGAAATTGGTGTTAAATCTAAAAATTGATAATCTTGAATTACAGGAAAAATAAATGCAGCACCACCATGAATACACTTGGCAGATTCTCCTCCACCCACTTTACCATACACTACCAAAATTCTGTCTGAAGGACACCTTTTGTAGCGCTTTATCATGGCTACTATTAACATAAAAATGAATAGAATTGCAATTCCTATTCCTATTAAACCCGCAAAAGGGTTACTTTGTAAAATCATTAAACTTAGCATTTTTTTTATTTTTGAGGTTCTATTATTAATATTCCGTTGTTTGTTACTTCAATCACTTTTATTACATTTCCTTGTTTTAGGTCTTCATCATAGTCTGTTAGAGCTTCTAATTCTCTTAAAGCACCTTGCACTTTTATTTGTACTTTTCCTATTTTAGATCTTCTGGCACCAACAGTTAAATACACTTCACCAATAGCATTTATGGCATTTTTCATTTTTAAAGTCCCGCTAGAAGTTAATTTACTAATGTAATAAAACATTGCTGCCATAATAAACATCATTACCAAACCACAAAAAAACGAAATAATTACGGTTACCGGTTTAGAGTTTCCAGCATCTATACTTGCAATTCCGCTCCAGCCAAAAATGGTAAAGAAAGCCACTAAATTTTTTAGTGTAAAAAACTGAAATCCGGCACCTGTGTCAGCATCTATTTCTGCATCTACATCGCCAATATCATCGGTATCTGCACCTACAAAAGTGCTGATTAAAACAATAATAAAAAGAAGCGTAGAAATTCCTGTAATTATCCAATAGGTCTTTTGAAAAGACGTTAACTCTTGAAACCATTCTATCATAACAATGCAATTTTAAGTGAATAAATATAAAGATTTTAGACAGAATATGAGCACTTATTTTGTCAATAAAACAGAAACTGCATTTCCACCAAAACCAACGGCGTTTACTAATATTTTTTTTATTTCCTTTGGATGATTTTGTGGCTCTGCAAACGGAACAGCAATAACCTTTTGGTGTTGTAAGATAAGCAATGCCAATTCTAGACTTAACATTCCTGAAGCCCCAAAAGTATGTCCCAGTTTCCACTTATTAGTAGTTAAGAAAGGTAATTTGTTACAAAATACTTTTGATATTGCATTCATTTCTGAAGAATCTCCTTTTATAGTACCAGGAGCATGCATAACAATTACATCAACTTCATTTGGGTTTGTTTCTCCTAAAGCCATTTTTATCGATTTTTGAAAACAAGTTGCATCCGCAGAAATAGAAGTATTGTGTTTTAAAACTTCGGTGGCAAAACCAACACCAGAAATTGTGGCCAACGCATTTTTTACACTTCCTTTTTCTAAACAAATTGCAGCGGCTCCTTCACCCAAAACCATTGTATTTTTTCTCTTGTTTAAATCAAAAGATCTACAAGGGTATTTTTCTACAAACTTAGAATCACTTTCTGCATTTATATCAACTTTATGTTTGGCATATACTTTTAAAGCTTGCATTTGCGCAATGGTAAAATCTGTTAAAGCAGCTTCGCTTCCGCCAACTAAAAAGGTATCAGACATTCCGGAGTTTATCCAAGCAACGCCATTTAACAAAGAATGTAAGGCTGTAGAACAGGTAATGGAATGTGATATTTCTGGACCAGAAGTTTGTAAATCATGTGCAACCCAAGAAGAAATATTCCCCAAAGTGGTGGTTGGCGAACTTAACGTTGATGATTTTTTTGTGTCTAAAAATTCTTTATGATATTTCTCAAAAAGTGATGTTGCACCTCTAGAAGAGCCAAAATTAACCCCAAAATCTTTTTTTTGGGTATTGGTTAACGGCTTTTCTGAAATCCAATTGGCATTTTTTACGGCTTCTCTAGCAACATAGATGGCAAACAAAACAGAATCATCTAAACTTCTGTACTTTACATCTGAACTTTTTAATTCGGTTATTTTTTGCTGGCTTTCTTTGGATAATTGACCAACAAAAACAGGTTGTCCGTTTGTGTCTTTTTCAGAAAGAAAATGCTTGTCTAATAAATAATTTTGCCAAATTTCTGTTGGATTATTACCTAAAGCAGAAATAGATGCTATGGATGTTATGGAAATAGGATGTTTCATTTTTTATTATGCTGAGTTTTATGCAGCATCAGATAATTTTTGGATATATAATCTATTTATTTAACAGCGTATTATGTAGCATACAAAGATACTTTTTCTAATTGAGACCCTTTAGATTTCTAAAAGATTTAATGTTTATTTAAAATGTTTAAATTTATAAAAAAATAAAAACCAGTACCTTGTCAAAAAATAGATAAATGGAAGAAATAAAACAAAAAAGTTGGTTTCAAAGAAATTGGATGTGGGCTGTTCCTGTTGGTGGCTGTGGTTGCGGCTGCGTTGTAATTATTTTACTATTTATTTTTGGAATAGGTGCAGCATTTTTTGGTATTTCACAAGCATTTAATGAAGCTACACCAATTAAATATGCTACAGAACTTGCTTTTAGTAATTTAGAAGTTCAAGAAGCTTTGGGTAATGATTTGGAAAAATACGGAATCCCGTCTGGAAATATTTCTTTGAATAATGATGATGGAGATATAGATTTTTCCATCGCAATAAAAGGAACAAAAGGAGTAGGCTCTATTGTGGTGAGAGGAATAAAAACAAACGGAAAATGGGTGTATGAAGATTTATATGTGTTCATAAAAGAAACCCAAAATCAAATTAATTTATTAGAAAAAGTAACGGAAGATTTTTAGTTTTCTATCTTGTAAAGCTCTTGTAATATGGGTGTTTCAGAATTTTTCTTGTAAGAATTAATTCTTTATGATAATTCATCTAAAGGATTCCAAAAAACGTTTTCAAATTCTTGAATTTGGTTTTCTATAACAACAATGCCTTCATTTTCTAATAATTGTTGCATTAAATTGGTACCATCAAAATGATGTTTACCGGTTAATAAACCTTTTCTGTTTACCACTCTATGAGCAGGAATGTCTTCTAAATTATGGGCTTTATTCATTGCCCAACCTACCATTCTTGCAGATTTTGCTGCACCTAAATAGGTTGCAATTGCGCCATAACTTGTTACTTTTCCGTAAGGAATTAAACGAGCTACTTTGTACACTTTTTCAAAAAAGTTGTCAGAGTCTTTCACTGTGTGAAGATAGGAATATTATAAGAAAATAGAATGCAGAAATTTTCTGAATTGAAAACTAATAGTTTAATCTAAATCGAATAAAAGTAATTGGTTTTCCTACTTCTAAATATTGATTTTCATAAAAAGTTTGTGTTTCAGTAACTTCTTTTGGAGCGCCTTCGTTTTTATACACGGTATGGTTTGCGTATAAAATTTCATGACCTTCGCCATGCAATAAACCTAAGGTATAACCGTGCATAAATTCGCTATCGGTTTTTAGATTCATAATTCCTTCTTCGTTTAAAATATGATGGTATTTTTTAAGAAAGTTAGCATTTGTCATTCTATGTTTTGTGCGCTGAAATTTTATTTGTGGATCTGGGAATGTAATCCAAATTTCAGAAACTTCATTTTGGGCAAAAATAAAATCAACCAACTCTATTTGCGTTCTTACAAAAGCTACATTTTCTAAGTTTTCTTCAATTGCAGTTTTTGCTCCACGCCAAAAACGCGCGCCTTTAATATCGATACCAATAAAGTTTTTCTCCGGATTTTTTCTTGCCAATGCTATGGTGTATTCTCCTTTACCACAGCCTAACTCAACAACAATAGGATTGTTGTTTTTAAAAAAAGTATGCCATTTGCCTTTTAAAGAAAAGTTGGTAACAACTTCTTCTCTAGTGGGCTGAATAACATTAGTAAACGTTTCATTTTCCTTGAAACGTTTAAGTTTGTTTTTGCTTCCCAAAAGTGAAAATTAACCTCTATCTTCTGTTCCGTCTTTTAGAAAACGAGAAGATTCTTTCATCCAATAAGCAAACAAAACCAATAAAACCACCATAAAAATCCAGTTTACGGTATTTGCAGACCACCAATTAAAATCTCCTTTTCTAAACCAATCGAAAGGGATAAATAAAAAATCGGTAAATAATGTACCAATCCATCTAAAAATATTGCTTGCTATCATAACTTAAGTATCTTTACTTTGCAAAAATAATAAAAGAAACAATGCTAGCCAATTTTTTAGGGAAATCTAAGCCCATCATTTTTATAATACTTTTTTGTTTTTTCTTTTGCTTCTTTTCTTTTGCAGTATATGCATCCTTTTTTTTAGAAGCTTTTGACCCAAATAATTTATTTAAAAGTGTTGTACTATTAGTGCTTTTTATAGTGCTGTTTTTTCTATATAATTTTATTGTTTCTAAAAACAGACTAACGTTTGATAACCTATATGCATTTTACTTTTATCTGCTTTTAACAATTTTTTTATTGCCTACGTTAATTGGTTATAAGGAGTTGGTGTTGATGGTTTTACATTTTTTTTACTTGCGTAAAATATATAGTTTAAAGTCTAAAAAAAATGTATTACAAAAGGTATTTGACAGTGGTTTTTGGCTAGGTGTTTCCTTTGTAATAGAACCTTTTACAGGCGTGTTTATGTTCCTATTGTATGCTGCTATTTACTTTCAAAGAAAAACAATAATTAGTGTGTTATTAGCGCCAATTATTGGTTTTGTTGCACCTTTAATTATTTATTTTACCTATTGTTTTTGGTATGATAAAACGGAGTTTTTTACACAACTTTTTAGTTTTAATGGCATAAATAGCTCTTTAAGCACATTAGAAAATAGTACTATTTGGTTTTTTGTGGCTGTTGTTGGTCTTTCTTTGGTGGCTATTATAGCAAAATCTCCAAAAGCATTTTCTGTAAATAACTCATTTAAAAGAAACTGGATTATTTTAATAATTAATTTTATAATTGCCATTTTTTATGTGGTTTTTATGGCTCAAAAAAATTCATCAGAAGTACTTTTTTTAATATTTCCAGCTTCCGTAATTATGGCAAACGGATTAGAACTTGTGAAAAGTAGTTTGATAAAAAACCTCATCTTAATTACTTTTTTAGTAGCAATATTGTTGTGTCAGTTTTTATTATAATTTAGGACCAAAAGCCAAATCTCCGGCATCTCCCAAACCAGGAACTATGTATCCGTACTCATTTAAAGTATCATCAATAGTAGCAATCCATAAATGAGTGTCTTTTGGAAAATGATTTTTTATAAATTCAATTCCTTCTTTTGCGCCTATTACAGCTACAATATGCAACTCTTTAGGGGTTCCGTACTTTTTAATAGCTTCATAAACCGCTACTAAACTTTGCCCAGTTGCCAACATAGGATCTGCCAATAACAAGGTTTTATTTTCTATAGAGGGTGATGCAAAATACTCTACAACAATTTCAAATTCTTCATTATTTTTTGGATGATGACGGTATGCGGAAATAAAAGCATTTTCTGCATTGTCAAAATAATTTAATAAGCCTTGGTGTAACGGCAAACCTGCACGTAAAATAGAACAAAGAACAATCTCATTTTTTGGTAAATCTATACTTTTATTGCCCAAAGGTGTTGTAATATTTTTAACAGAATAGGAGAGCTCTTTGCTGATTTCATAGCTTAAAATTTCACCAATTCGTTCTATGTTTCGTCTAAAACGAAGTGAATCTTTTTGAATGTTTACGTCTCTAATTTCGGCAATAAATTTATTAAGAATAGAGTTTTTTTCTGAAATGTGGTGTACTATCATTTTTAATAAGATATAGTTACAAATGTAATTGAATTGTTTAAAATTTGTATATTAGCAACACACAAAAATCAAATTATTAATTAAAAAAAAAGTAAAATAATGGGAATTTTTTCATTTATTAAAAATGCGGGTGCTAAAGTATTTGGTATCGGAAAAACAACTGAGGAAGAAAGCGCAGAAAAATCTTCAAAATTAAGAGAGGCTATTACTTCTTTAGGATTAGAAGTAGCAGACTTATCTATAGAAGTAAATGATGATGTTGTAAAACTATGGGGTGAAGCTGCAGATTTAGCAACCAAAGAAAAAGTAGTTTTAGTTGCTGGAAATACAAACGGTGTTGCTTCTGTAGAAGATA
The DNA here is from genome assembly GCF_051251875.1 of Polaribacter sp. GTDB lineage: Bacteria > Bacteroidota > Bacteroidia > Flavobacteriales > Flavobacteriaceae > Polaribacter. The sequence goes on along the minus strand of NZ_JBPOGL010000030.1, from coordinate 13,040 downwards.
ATTTAACAGTTGCAGAAGTAGAAGTTATTGAAGAGGCTGCTTTGGCGCAATTTCATACGGTAGAAAGTGGAGATACTTTAGGTAAAATTGCAAAAACATACTATGGTAATGCAATGAAGTATCCTGTAATTTTTGAGGCAAACAAACCTATGTTGTCACATCCAGATAAAATTTATCCTGGTCAGGTTTTAAGAATACCACCTTTAGTAGACTAATAAAAAGTTAACTAACCAAGGTAGAAAAGAGTTTTAACAAGTTGTTGAAACTCTTTTTTTTGTATAAAAATACCTCCAAAATTTTAAAAATTTTAGAGGTATTGTAGTAAGGTTATATATAGGGAAATAACCTTGTTGTATTTATATTAAATCTCTTAATCTTGTGGCAGCTTGTTCTGCAGTAATATCTCTTTGTGGTGTACCAAACATTTCATAACCAACCATGAATTTTTTAACAGTAGCACTTCTTAATAAAGGCGGATAAAAACTCATGTGAAAATGCCAATGTTTATTGTCTTCGCCATTTGTTGGCGCTTGATGAATTCCAGAAGAATATGGAAAAGAAGTCTGAAACAACTTGTCATAAACTTTGGTTAAAACAGATATTGCTTCTGCAAAAGCAAGGCTTTCAGAATCAGAAAGATCTGTAATGTCTTTAAATTGTTTTTTAGGAGCAATCATTACTTCAAAAGGCCAAACTGCCCAAAATGGTGTTAACACCACAAAATCATCATTTTGGAAAATAATTCTTTCTTTAGCAGCTAATTCTTGCGTTAAATAATCGCCTAAAAGACTTGCGTTATTTTTATCGAAATAAGCTTTTTGGTTATTGTCTTTTTTCTCTACTTCATTTGGTAATGTAGATTGACTCCAGATTTGTCCGTGTGGATGTGGATTGCTACAGCCCATAACAGCGCCTTTATTCTCAAATATTTGTACATTATTTACGTTTTCTAATGCGCCTAATGTTGTATACTCTTTTTGCCAAACTTTTATTACTTTGTCTATATCAACCGGACTCATGTCTGCCAAACTTTTAGAATGATCTGGGCTAAAACAAATTACCTTACAAATACCAGTTTCGCTTTGTGCTTTTAAAAGTCCGTCGTTTACATTAAATGTTGGAGAGTCGTTTTGTAAAGCTGCAAAATCGTTTGTAAAAACAAAAACATCTTCATATTTAGGATTTATTTCTCCATTAATTCTTGTGTTGCCAGCACATAAATAACAACTAGGATCATGAGATGGTCTCACTTCATTAGAAATTTCTTCATTTTGCCCTTGCCAAGGTCTTTTTGCTCTGTGAGGAGAAACTAAAACCCATTCACCCGTTAAGATGTTAAATCTTTTATGTGAGTAATCTTGTAAATCTGTATTTTTCATTTTATGGATATTGTAGTTAGTTTATGATATGTGTTCCGTCTGAAAGTTCTATAAAATAAACAGAACATTCATTATTAAATTTTGTTTTATAAGCTTTGGATGCAGATTCTGCAAAAGCCTTTGCTTCTTTATTTGCAATTAAATTTATGGTGCAACCACCAAAACCACCACCCATCATTCTTGCGCCTAAAACGTGTTTGTTTTTCTTAGCTTGACTTACTAAAAAATCTAATTCATCGCAACTTACTTTGTATTGGTTTTGCAATCCGTTGTGAGAAGCATAAATTAAAGCACCTAAGGTTTCTAGATCATTTTCTTCTATGGCTTTTGCTGCTTTTTGAGTTCTTTCTATTTCTTGAATTACGTACAATGCTTTTTGGTAATTTTCTGGAGTAACTTTATCTATAATTTTTTCCAAATCTTTTTCATTAGCATCTCTTAAAGTTTCTACTCCCAATAATTTTGCAATGCTTTCACAGGCAGAGCGTCTATCATTATATGCACTATCAGATAAACTATGTTTTACATTAGTGTTTATCAGCATTAATTGATGGTCTTTAAAATCTATTTTATATGGTTTTGCTTCAATAGTTCTGCAATCTAAAAGCAATGCATTGTCTTTAATACCAAACATGCTGGCATATTGATCCATAATTCCGCAATTAACGCCTACGTAATTATGTTCTGCTTTTTGAGAAATTAAAATCATTTCTGTTTTGGTTAATCCCAATTCAAACAATTCATTTAAACCAAAAACTACACTATTTTCTAACGCTGCTGAAGAAGACATTCCTGCGCCTCCAGGAATATTTCCTTTAAAAATGATGTTAAAATCGCCTATAATTTTATTTCTATTCTGAATTTCTGCAACAACGCCAAAAACATAATTTTCCCAACTACCTTCTTTAGAGGGTTTTAGTTTGTCTAATTCAAATTCTATTGTGCTGTCTAAATCTAAAGCTATGGCTGTACATTTACCAGTATCACTTTTTTGAATAGCTGCTGCAATACCTTTGTTTACTGCTGCAGGAAATACAAAACCTCCGTTATAATCTGTATGTTCTCCAATAATATTAATTCTTCCTGGAGAAAATATTAGTAAAGGTGTTGTTTTAAATTCTTTGATGAATGTTTCTTTTACATCCTTAATTAATGTTGCACTCATAATTGCTTAGTTAATGATTAGTTAATTGTTATTTTCCAGATAATAGAATGTTCTTCATTAGGTTTTAAAGTTTGTAATCCTATTTTATTATTAAAACTATTAGAAACTCCTGTTGTTGGTTCTATTGCTATTGTATTTAATCTTGGTGGTGTATATGCTTGTAAAAAATTTTCTTGACAAGAAGATTCAAAATGTAATTGATACGTTGGTGTGTTAAATACTACTTTATCATTACTTAATTCCCAACAATCATCTAGCTGTTTTTTTTCGATGTCTAAATTAATCACAGATTTTACCTCTTCTATTCCGGTAGTTATATTTCTATCACCAATAATTAGTTTTTTATTACAATCAAAATTTAGTGAACTTTTAGATAAGTTATCACTTATAAAATAAGGGTGCCAGCCTAATGTAAATGGAAAAACTTTTGCATCGGTATTTTTAACATTAATAGCTAAACTTACGGTGTTATTTGTAAAAATATAAGTTACTAGTATTGCGTAAGTGTAGGGAAAACCGATTGTTTTGGCCTTTTCTATATATTCTAAAGTTATTTTAGCACTTTCTGAAGTTGTTTCTTGTGCTAGTATTTTAAATGTTTTATTGTACACAAAACCATGCAATGCATTCTGTTCTTCTTTTTGATTGGTTTCTAATTGATACATAGTATCATTAAAAGAATATCTACCATCTTTAATTCTGTTTGCAAACGGAAATAAAATAGAAGAAGCATACGTAGAATCATAGGTTAGCGGATGTAAATCTTGAATTACAGCTTTTCCTTCTAAAGTTAATTCTTGCAAACTAGCTCCTTGGTTTAGATAAATTTTACCAAAAACAGTGTTTTCAGCATTTTTTACTTCTAAAATATTAGTTTCTAAGTGGTGGTTTATTGTATACACTGTTTTGTTATATTGAGTTTCTAATAATTAAATTACTTGGGTTTTCTATTTTTACTTGTTCTTTGTTTAAAATCATTTCTGCCAACCTTTTTCCCATTTCATTAAAATCTGTAGAGATGGTTGTAATACCACCTTCTACTATTTCTTTAAGTAAGGTGTCGTTGTAAGATATTACACCAATATCTTTTGCTAAAACAAATTGTTGACTCTTCATTTTTTTAATAACTCTAAGCAAGCTTTTATCATCAAATAAAATGTAAAGTTCTCCTTTTTTTAGAGGTGCTTCTTTTAATTGATTAAAAATGATTTCGAAAGGGATTGACTTTTGCTCGCAATAGGTTTTAAATCCTTTTAAGCTGCCTTCGGGTTGTTTTTGAATTGAAACAATTAGGTTTATTTTAGTATATTTTTCAATATATGCAGATGCTTTCAGTAAATTATGATACATCGCTTTTTCAAAGTTTTGATAAATTGATGGGTAGTTCGTTAAATCATCATGCACATGATCTAATATATATACTTTTTCTTCTGGTAAAAGCTGAATTGTATCAAGGGTGTTTTTAAAATTTGCAGGCATTATAACATAATAATTATAATCTCCAGTGTTGTCTCTTATCAACTTTTTAAAAATAGTTTCATTAAAGTGATGAAAAAAGATGTCTACCTGTATGTTTGGGTTTAAATTCTCTAAAAAAGAATTGTATAAGTCTTCTTTAAACGAATTTAATTCATCAAAAAGTAAAAATATTTTTTGTTCTACATAAATATTTTCACTTGCTACATAATAACCTTTTCCAACAATAGATTGTATAATTCCTCTGTTTTTTAAATCATTAAAAGCGGTTAAAACGGTATCCCTAGAAAGTTTGTTTTTTGTTTTAATAGTATTGATGGAAGGTAATTGATCTCCTTTTTTTAACAAACCCTTAGAAATAGCATTTTCTACAGCATTAATAATTTGTTTGTATTTCGGAATCCCTATTTTATTTTTAATTTTTATCATAATTGAATACAAATATATGTAAAAATTTGTAATAAAACCTACCTCACCCTACTGGTTTGATAAAAATGTACTAAGAAGCACATTTATTAGGCTTTAGAGATACATTTTTTGAATTTTTATACATATATTTGGCTCAAAATAATTAACTAAACAAAAACAAACAATAATGAAAGCAGGATTTGAAATGTGGGACTATGTAGTCTTTATTGCTTACGCTATTTTAATTTTAGGTGTAGGATTATGGGTTTCTCGAGATAAAAAGGGACATCAAAAAAATGCGGAAGATTACTTCTTAGCAAGTAAATCATTGCCTTGGTGGGCAATTGGAACTTCTTTAATTGCCGCAAATATTTCTGCAGAACAATTTATAGGAATGTCTGGTTCTGGTTTTGCACTAGGTATTGCAATAGCATCTTATGAATGGATGGCCGCTTTAACTTTAATTATAGTGGGTAAATACTTTTTACCTATTTTTATAGAAAAAGGATTATATACGATTCCAGAGTTTGTAGAAAAACGATTCTCTACCAATCTTAAAACAATTTTAGCAGTATTTTGGTTAGGCTTGTACGTCTTTGTAAACCTTGCTTCTGTACTCTATTTAGGTGGTTTAGCTATTGAAACCATTATGGGTGTAGATATGATGTATGCTATTATTGGTCTTGCACTTTTTGCAGCAGCCTATTCATTATATGGTGGTTTATCTGCGGTAGCGTGGACAGATGTTATACAAGTTGTCTTTTTAGTTTTTGGTGGTTTAGTAACCACTTACTTGGCATTAAATACCGTTTCTGGAGGAGAAGGAATGTTAGCAGGTTTTTCTAAAGTTTGGGAAGCAGCTCCAGAAAAATTTCACATGATTTTAGAAGAATCTAATGATAACTACGTAAACTTACCTGGAATTTGGGTACTGGTTGGTGGTTTGTGGGTAGCAAATTTATATTACTGGGGATTTAACCAATATATTATTCAAAGAACCTTGGCTGCTAAATCTTTAAAAGAATCTCAAAAGGGTATTTTATTAGCGGCTTTTTTAAAGTTAATAATTCCTTTAATAGTTGTAATACCAGGAATTGCTGCTTATGTAATGGTAAATGATCCTTCTATTATGGCAAACTTAGGTGAAGTAGGAATGTTAAATGTACCGTCTGCAGAACAAGCAGATAAAGCGTATCCTTGGTTGTTACAATTTTTACCAACAGGTCTTAAAGGTGTTGCTTTTGCTGCATTAGCTGCTGCCATTGTTTCTTCTTTGGCTTCTATGTTAAATTCAACATCAACCATTTTTACTATGGATATTTACAAGCAGTACATCAACAAAAATGCAGATGATAAAGCTACCGTAAATATGGGTAGAATTTCTGCAGCTGTAGCTTTAATAATTGCGGTTATTGTAGCTCCTTTATTAGGAGGAATTGATCAAGCATTTCAATTTATACAAGAATATACAGGTATTGTAAGTCCGGGTATTTTAGGTGTTTTCTTATTAGGTTTATTCTGGAAAAAAACAACAAACAATGCAGCTATTTGGGGAGCCGTTTTATCAATTCCAATTGCATTGGCGTTAAAATTTATTCCAATTGCAGTATTTGAGCCTTGGATGCATCAAATGGGAATTACAACTGTATTAACAATTATTATAATTATGGTGTTAAGTCATCTGCAAAATAATGGTAAAGATGATCCTAAAGGAATTACTTTTAGTAAAGACTTGTTTAAAACAACACCTTTGTTTAATATGGGTTCTATAGCTATTTGTATTTTATTAACGGTATTGTACTGTTTATTCTGGTAAGTAATAAAAATTGTTACATACATAAAGTGCTGTCAGATTCATACTTTGTAAATTGAAAAAAGTTTCTTAACAGCATCTATAATTGTACCACATAGATTTAGTAATACGTTGCACAAGCAATATTTTCTAAATTTATGTGGTATTTTTTTGATTATAAAGAAAGTATTTTGACTAGCCTTATTGGTTTTAAATAAGATAGGTCTTTATTTTCTAGTTCAAGGATAAAAAGTAGAAAGAAGTTCTTGTGCTGAATGGATTCTAGTTTTAGAAACGTTCTGCTTAATTTTAAAGAATACCTGTTGGCAAGCCATCTATACTGGTTTGATTTTTGTCTTCCCAATAGTTTTTAATGCCTTCTTTACCTTGTTCACTTGCCCATTCATTTAAAGCATCTCTTTCTCCTTTATATTCATAAAAAGGAATAGACATGCCGCAAGAGGTTTGAGCAGAATCAATAGAAATATCAAAAATTTGACGAGCGCCAGGAGTTTCTGGAAACAGGGATATTAAATCGGTCCATTGAGCATCATTGGGTTTAATTTCTGTTCCTTTACCGTACAAACGTAAAATATTTGGTGCTTTTTCAAAAGAGCAAAACATGATTGTAATTCGCTTATTTTCTAGTAAATGTGCCGCAGTTTCATTGCCGCTTCCTGTAACATTTAACCATAATACACGGTTTTCATCAACAACTCTAAAAGAATCCATCCCTTTTGGAGATAAATTTATACGTCCAGAATTTGGTGCGGTAGCAACAAAAAACATTTTTTGTGCTGCAATAAATTTTTGAAGTCTTGGGGTGAGTTTTGTATAAAATTTTGACATGTAAGTTTTCTTTTTTAAAAAATAGCAATTTACAAAATATGAGGTAAAAATTATATCAATATTTAAGTACCTTTAGCCAAAATAAATTTATTTTCTATGGAATACGGTTTTTTATCAGTAATACCACCAATTGTGGCCATCATTTTAGCGTTAAGAACTAAGCAGGTTTATATTGCATTGCTGTTCGGAATCTGGTTTTCTTGGTTAATTATTAAAGGTTGGAATCCGTTAGATGGTACCATTGCAATGGTAGAAGGTATGGTAGATGTCTTTACCGATAAAGGAAGTACAAGAACCATTATGTTTAGTGCTTTGGTGGGTGCATTGTTAATTTTTATTCAATACTCTAGAGGTGTAGAAGGGTTTATCAATATTATTAATAGAAGATTGGTAAAACTTGAAAATAAAAAAGCGGGATTTAGTAGGGTAGTGGTGCAAATTTTAGCCACAGTTACAGGTTTATTATTGTTTGTAGAAACCAGTATTAGTTCTTTAACGGTGGGTACTTTATACAGACCCATTTTTGATAAACTAAATATTCCGCGTGAAAAACTAGCATATATTGCAGATTCTAGCTCTGCTCCATCGTCCATAATAATTCCTTTTAATGCTTGGGGAGCTTTTATAATGGGGCTTTTATTAACACAAGGAATAGAAAATCCATTTTCTGTGATGATTGCTTCCATTAAATACAATTTCTATCCATTAATAGCCATTGCAATTGTTTTCATTGTTATTTTAACAAAGAAAGATTTTGGACCGATGAAAAAAGCGGAAAAAAGAACCAAAGAAACGGGGTTGTTGATGAATAAAGGTTCTAAACCAATGGTTTCTGATGAAATTACTTCTTTTCCGCCAAAAGAAGGAATTCCGGCAAGAGCGTATAATATGATTGTTCCGCTTTTGGTTATGGTTTTTATGATGCCTATAAATCTCATTTATACTGGGTGGAACTCTGTTGAAAACTCAACGTCATTTTTAGAACACGCTGCAGAAGCAATAGGAAAAGGTTCTGGTTCATCATCAGTTTTATACGCTGTAATTACAGCAATTTTAGTGGCAATGTTCATGTATTTTATTCAAGGAATTTTAAAGCCTAAAGAAGCTGTGAATCTAACGTTAAAAGGAATTAGCGAATTAATGCCTTTGGCTTTGTTAATGTTGCTAGCATTTGCAATTGGTAACGCTTGTAAAGAATTAGAAACGGGTGTTTATGTTGCCAATGTTACCAAAGAATGGCTGTCTCCAGAATTATTGCCAGCGGTTGTCTTTATAATAAGTTCGTTTATTGCATTTTCTACCGGAACTTCTTGGGGAACTTTTGCAATTATGTTGGCAATTTCTATACCAATGGCAAATATTCATGGTGCAGAATTAACAATGGTGGTGGCTGCTACTTTAGGTGGTGGAATTTTTGGAGACCATTGCTCTCCAATTTCAGATACTTCTATTATTTCTTCCATGGCTTCTGCTAGTGATCATATAGATCATGTAAAAACACAATTACCTTATGCTATTATTGGCGGTGTTATTACCACTGTTATGTATTTGTTAATTGGTTTTTTAGGTTGATTTTTGCTTCGGAAAAATAGTGTTTTGGTATTTTCTAATAAAAGTCAATTTAAAAACAAGGTGTTATAAAACGTGTCTTTAAATGAAGATACATAAGACGTAAAACAAAAAAAATGACGAAAGAACAATTTATAGAAAAATTAAAAATCATTGTAAAACCTTATGTTCAAAATGAAGAAGGGTTTAAAAATTTAACAGAAGACACAGATTTCATCAATGATTTGCACATAAATTCTGCCAATTTAGTAGATATAATTTTAGATGTAGAAGATGAATTTAAGATTGAAATAGATAATGATTCTATGGAGAAAATGCTTACTGTAAAAGCAGCAATTGAAATTATTGAAACCAAACTTTCAACATTAAAATGATAGGCAATGATATTGTTGATTTGCAGTTGGCTAAAACCCAAAGCAATTGGCAACGAAAAGGTTTTTTAGAAAAACAATTTACAGAAAAAGAACAACAAGAAATTTATAAAGCTACAAATCCATTTTTACAGGTTTGGTTGTTTTGGAGTATGAAAGAAGCGGCATATAAATGTTATGTACAAGAATTTCAAAAACGTTTTTTTGCACCAAAAAAATTTAGTTGTAAAGTAATTTCTTTTTCAGAAGGACAAGTAATTATAGGTGATAAAATTTATTATATAAAAACTTTAATATCAGATAATTACATACATTCTGTTGCAACTGTTGAAAATAATTTAGAAATGGTTTCAAAACTTTTTTTTATTGATTTAAAATCTTCTCAAACCAAAATAATAAATGCTCAATTGTTGACTTATTTTACAGGAGCAACATCAATTAAAAAAAATGCTTGTGGTGTACCGTTTGCGTGCATAAATGATGAAAAAATAGACGCTTCTTTTTCCACATCACATCATGGAAATTATGGCGGTTTTGCAATTTTAAAATAATATGAATTTAAAAGAAGAATTATTAAATCTTTGTAAAAGTTATGTAAATAGTCGTTTACAGACCATTGAAGATATTATTGCAGACAACCAAAAAGGATTGCAATCAGAAACTAAAAGTTCTGCTGGAGATAAACATGAAACAGGCAGAGCAATGTTGCAGTTAGAAATGGAAAAGGCAAGTCAGCAATTAACCGGAATTTCAGAAATGAAAACGGTTTTAGAAAAAATAAAGTTTGATAAAAACTCGAAAGTAGCACATTTAGGAAGCATTGTTTTTACAGAAAAAGCAAGGTATTTTTTATCGATAAGTGCCGGACAGATTTCTGTTGAAAATGAACATTATTTTGCAATTTCAATTGCTTCGCCTATTGGAAAATTGTTGTTGGGTAAGAAAGAAAATGACAGGATTGTTTTTAACGGAAATGAGATGTCTATTTTGAAAATTTGCTAACTTTAACGCTAATATAAAATCGTTTCAATGTTTTATATCAGTAGTTGTAAGACATACCCAAAAACGCTCGGAACTTAAAATTCAAACTCTGAAATTTTGAAAATAGTAACTTTTAAGTTACCTTTGTCGAAATGGAAAAAGTTAGGCAAGTAATTCAATACAAAAATTATTTCGAGGAGTTTCTACTTGCTCAACCGAAAAAGGTTCAGGACAAAATATTTAAGGTCATTGAAATAATCGAAACTTATCAGCATGTGCCGAAAACATATTTGGCACCAATGAAAACTCACAAAGGATTATTTGAGGCTCGAATTAAATTAGGTTCGAATATTTGGCGAGTTTTTTGCTTCTTCGATAAAGGTAAATTAGTTATACTCTTGAACGGATTTACTAAAAAGACGCAGAAAACACCGAAAAAAGAAATTGACAAAGCTGTCCGATTAATGAAAGAGTATTACGAAGAAAAAAACAAAGGTAATGGAAACTAAAAGTTGGAAAGACATAAAAGACACAGTTTACGGAAAAAAAGGAACTGAACGCAGAGACGAACTTGACAGAGATTTTGAATCGTTTAAAATCGGTTTGCTTTTACGAAATGCGCGTGAGGAAAAAAATCTGACTCAAGAACAACTTGGCGAATTAATTGACAAAAAACGGACTTACATTTCTCGTGTGGAAAATAATGGCAGTAATCTGACTTTAAAAACCTTATTTGACATCGTAGAAAAAGGACTTGGCGGAAAAGTAAATATTTCAATCGAAGTCTGATATAAAGTACGAGTTTACAATAACGTGTAAAAAAATTGCTAGTACTCGCCTACTTGCGAAAATCCTCGCAAACCTTTTTAGTTTGTGTTTTATTTACGCACTTTAGTTCATTAACAATGCAACTTTTCATACACAAACACGTTAGCAAAGTTAGTTTTTTTGAATCAAAAAAACTACAGGGAAAAGCCTGTTTTAATATTGAAAATGAAGCTGAATTTTCTTTCCTTTTTCTAATTCAGTAGCATGATTTAAATAAATTGGTTGTCCATTTAAATCAAGTTCTAGTAACCAATAAGATCCTTTAAAATAGGTGTTTAATACAGTTGCCTTAATGGCAGATTTTTTTACAATTTTTATTTGATGCGGATATACTAAAACCGTTTTACCTGCAATGGTAATTTCGTTAACATCATCAAATAAAGCGGCAATGTATTTTTGAGTAGGATTGTTGTAAATTTCAAATGGCGAATTGTTTGCAATTATTTTGTGATCTTTAATAACAATTAATGTGTCTGCAAAAGAAAGCGCATCATTTTTATCATGTGTTGCCACAATACACCCAATGTTTTTTTCTTTTAAATAAAGAAATAAATTTCTTCTTAAAGAATTTTTTTTAAAATTGTCTATTTGTCCAAAGGGCTCATCTAGCAATAGTACTTCTGGTTCTTTTGCCAAAGCTCTAGCAATGGCAACACGTTGTTGTTGTCCGCCACTTAAATTTTTTACTTTTGTGTTTGCAAAAGCAGTCATTTGTATTACTTCTAGCAATTCTTGTGTGCGAATTTCACTTTCTTCTGGATAAAAACGTGAAAGAAATTTTTTAATATTTTCCGCTACAGAAATATAAGGCATTAAGTCAAAATCTTGGGCTACATATTTAAAATTTTCGAAACCTGGAACCAAGTGTTTTTTAGGGCCAAAAATTTGTTCATCTTTCCAAAAAAGAGTTCCTTCATTTAAATCTACTAAGCCATAAATGGCTTTTAAAAGTGTCGATTTACCACAACCGCTTTCTCCCATGATGCATAAATGTTCTCCTTGTTGTAAAGAGAAGTGAACATCTTTTAAAACAGTTTTGTTTTTGTGATATGAGAATGACAGGTTATTTACTTTTAACATTTGGTAAAAATAAGAATTATTAATAATTCCTTCTGATTTTTATCCAGTTTGTCATTTCGACTTTTTTGAGAGATTTCATCATCCTGGTTAATGTTGCGTTATCACTGTTATGAGACTTCTCAATGCTTCGAAGTGACAAATGTTGTTTTATCCAGTTTGTTATTTCGATTTTTAGGAGAAATCTCAACATCCTGGTTAATGTTGTGTTCTCACTGTTGTGAGACTTCTCAATGCTTCGAAGTGACAATGGTTGTTTTGTCTAGTTTGTCATTTCGACTTTTTGGAGAAATCTCAACATCCTGGTTAATATTGTGTTCTCACTTTTATGAGACTTCTCAATGCTTCGAAGTGACAATGGTTGTTTTGTCTAGTTTGTCATTTCGACTTTTAGGAGAAATCTCATCATCTTGCTCAACCTTGCGTTATCACTGTTATGAGACTTCTCAATGCTTCGAAGTGACATTTGTTGTTTTATCCAGTTTGTTATTTCGACTTTTAGGAGAAATCTCATCATCTTGCTCAACCTTGTGTTCTCACTGTTATAGGACTTCTCAATGCTTCGAAGTGACAATTGTTGTTTTAAACAGTTTGTTATTTCGACTTTTTGGAGAAACCTCATCATCCTGGTTAATGTTGTGTTATCACTGTTATGAGACTTCTCAATGCTTCGAAGTGACAATTGTTGTTTTGTCTAGTTTGTCATTTCGACTTTTAGGAGAAATCTCATCATCTTCCTCAATATTGTGTTATCACTGTTATGAGACTTCTCAATGCTTCGAAGTGACAATGGTTGTTTTGTTCAGTTTGTTATTTCGACTTTTAGGAGAAATCTCATCATCCTGCACAATATTGCGTTATCACTGTTATGAGACTTCTCAATGCTTCGAAGTGACAATGGTTGTTTTATCCAGTCTGTTATTTCGACTTTTTGGAGAAATCTCATCATCTTGCTCAACCTTGTGTTCTCACTGTTATGGGACTTCTCAATGCTTCGAAGTGACAATTGTTGTTTTATCCAGTTTGTTATTTCGACTTTTTGGAGAAATCTCATAATGCTGCTCAATATTGTGTTCTCACTGTTATGGGACTTCTCAATGCTTCGAAGTGACAATTGTTGTTTTATCCAGTTTGTTATTTCGACT
>NZ_JBPOGL010000003.1:0-197538 GCF_051251875.1 Polaribacter sp. | reverse complement strand
TATATGATAGAGAAGAAAAATTATAAATAGTAATTAATTCTCTCGCAGATTGCGCAGATTCACGCAGAAGAGTTCCATAAAAATCTGCGATTATCCGCGAGATCTACGGGAAGTAGAAAAGAAAAAAACTTATGAAATTAGTAATAGTTACAGCAGTAGAAGAATTTCAAAAGGAGGTTTTAAAAATCTTCAAAAAAGCGAATATTGAAAATTTTAGTAGTTCAGATATTGATGGTTATAAAAACGCACCATCGTTATTAAAAGCATCTAATTGGTTTTCAGCAGAAAAGAATGGTAATGAATCTATCATGTTTTTTTCTTTTACTAAAAAGGAAAAAATTGATGGACTCTTCAAAATTATAGAAGCGTTTAATACTAATTTAGAAACAAATAATCCTATAAGAGCCGTTGTGCTTCCTGTAGAAAGGTATCTATAAAAGTAAATTTTTCACTGTTTAAATACAGATTTTTTAAATCTAAAACAGCAATTAAAAGATGAATAATACTTACAAGGTTGGTAAAACCTTGCAGGATAAAAAAATAAAAAAATGTTAAACAAGTATTTTAGAGTTATAGTTGGAACAATGGTTTTATTAAGCGTGGTGCTTTCTGTTTACGTAAGCCCAAATTGGATGTGGTTTACCGTATTTATTGGTGTAAACTTAATTCAGTCTGCATTTACAAAATGGTGTTTATTAGAAACCATTCTAGTGAAATTAGGCGTTAAAAAAGAAGGTGGTTCTTGTTCTTCTTGTTAAGCCATTTTTCTAAAATTAAAAAAGGTTGTTGAAAATATTTTCAACAACCTTTTTTAACAAAATAAACTTCAGTTTTTAATGATGCCCTCTTCTTTTTGGTTCAAACTTTTTACCTGCACTTCCTAAACTGTTAAACTTATAGGTAAAGGTTAACATTGCATATTGTTTTAGAACGGTACTAGAAGCATCTTCAATATAATCTTCTGTAGCTACTCTTCTTGCATTGGTGTTTTGATTTAAAATATCATACACCTTTATCCCCAATGCACCTTGATCTTTTAAGATGGAATAACGCAAAGTAGTGTTCCAGAACCAAGCACTTTTTTGAAATCCGTCTGCAATATTTGGATTAAAATTATATTTTACGTCATTTCTCCATTCTAATTTTTTAGGTAAAAAGGTAGAAGTACTAATTAGCACATCATGACTTGTAAAATTCTTATCACTAAATTGTTCTATATCGTAGGTGTTTTTGTTAATAGAAATAGTATATGAAGGTCTAATTTGTAAGATATCATCCCACATAAAATCGAAACCTATTCTTGGAGAAATAGCTGTTGCTATACTAGAATATTGTACACCATTATTAAAGTTAATGTTTTTATTGTGGTTTGCAAAAACTCTAAACTCTGATTTTAAACTACCAAAATCTTCCCATTTTTTAGTAACACTATAACTACCACCCCCTTGTATGCTATAAAATCCATCTACGTTTGCGTAGGTAGTTTCTCTAATAAGTGTGTTTGGGTCTATTACAGTATTTGCAATAACTCTATTATTTGTTATAGAAGCATTACCAAAAGCCCAAAAACCAGTTCTTTCTTGCCAATTAAAATTAGACAGTCCAAAACGGATACTATGTGTTTTCGTAGGGTCTAATTCAGGATTTCCTGTTACAATATTTAAAGGGTTAGATTCGTCTCTAAATGGTTGCAATTGAGATAATGACGGAGTTCCGTTTCTAAAATTATATTTAAGGCGGTAGCTTGTTGTTCTGTCTTTTCTAAATCGAACACTTACACCGTATTCTAAGTTGTTAAATTCTCTTTCTAAATTGGTTTCTGGTCTTAAAAAGTCTGTATTTTTTAAAGTTCTGTTTAGATAAGCTACGTCTGCAGATGTAGACCATTTTTCATTTCGAAAAGATAGCTTTGCCTTCGGTTTTTTAACGTTGTCTTGATATTCAAAATCTGTACTTAATAAGTTACTAAATTCTGAATAATCATTGGTATTTTCATCAAAATTAAAGGTACTTCGTTTCTTTTTGGTTTTGGTATTGGAATATTCATAACTAACATCAAAATACAAAAGTCTAGATACTATTGGTAAACGATACGTAAGCTCACTACCAATTTCTGTTTTGTCTGTATTTCCATCAGAAAATTGGTCTCTAATTATTTGATCTGGAGTATCTCCATAAATATTGGTTTCAGATTTTACCAAGTCTTCAGTTTCGTTTTTATCTATATTTGCTGTAAGTTCAACTCTTAAAAAAGAGCCATTATTACCAAACATTTTTGTTAAGTTTATCTCATTATCAAACTTTTTAATATTAGAGTCTGCAATAGAATTAGAGTTAGAATTGTTGGTAAGTGTATTGCTATTATTAAAGCTTTCTGAAATGCTTGTATATGTATTTTTGTTTATATCTGCATTAAAATCAGACTCAATATCTATTCTAAAAGTACTATCAATTTCAATTTCAAAATCTACACTTGCATCATGACTATCACTTTCATTAAATGAAGTATTATTAGAGTTGGTAGAAAAGCTAGTTCCGTCTGCCAAAAATGTTTCTCTGTTTTTGGATGTTTTATTATCAGACTCACTATTCTTATAAAAATAATCACTAGAAAGTTCAAAAATTTTACCAAAAGCATTTATGTAATTTACACCATAATTATTAGAAGTAACAATACCTTGTCCTCCTCCAAAACTTCTATTATTTCCACCAAACTGTAATCGTTGATTTCCAAAACTAAAACCAGGAGAATTTACATTGTTACCACCTGCTAAAAGCCCAATTCTTTCGCTTTGTTTAAAACGAGTTGCCATACCTGCGTATTCATACCTTGCGTCTGTACCAATACCTGCAGCAGTTTTACCAAAATAACCTTTGTTATTTTCTTTTTTTATGGTAAGATTTATGGTTTTATTTTCTCCATCAGAATCTTCACCAGCAAAGGCTTGTGCATTGGTTTTTGTATCTGAAATTTGAATTTTCTCGATAATATCTTTTGTCAGATTTCTTGTTGTAATTGTTGGGTCGTTGCCAAAAAAAGGTTTACCATTTACCAATATTTTATTAACAGGTTTTCCGTTTACGGTAATAGCCCCTTCATCATCTACCTCTACTCCTGGCAATTTTTTTAATAAATCTTCTACATTGGCATCTTTTTTAGTTTTAAAAGATTTTACATTAAATTCTACGGTATCTTTTTTAATGGTGATGGGTGCACTAGATCTAATTACAACTGCATCTAAAACATTTTCTGGTTGTAGTACAATACCGCTAATTTGTTTATCTTTTACACTTACTATTTTAGTATAAGGTTTAAAACCAATATAAGAAACTACCAATTTTACTTTAGCATCTGCAGTTTTACCATCAACATTAAAATACCCTTTAGAATTTGTAATGGTGTATGCAATTATACTGCTGTCTTTTAACCTTTCTGTATGTACAGTTGCAGATTCTAGCAATTCATTATCTTCAGATGATTTGATAGTTCCGTTAAATTCAAATTTTTTGGTTTGAGATTGTGCAATACAGGTAATAACTAAGCAGATAAATAAAAGAATTTTCTTCATTATAATTGGTTGAGTTGATAAGGTTGAATTAGTGTAACTAGATTTCTGAGTAAAGGTTTAATCTAAAAAGTAGAAAGTAAGTGCTTTTAACATAACTTTAAGATTTTGCGAGAGTACTAACATTTATTCTTTGTAGCTAAGAAACTTTAAATCAACAGATAAACCACACAATATCTGATCCCTAAAGATTAGAGATGTATAATAATATTATAATTTTTTATTTTGTTATTTTGTTATTTTTATTTATTCTAAATAAATACTTATATTTGCAAAAATTATAATTTGTAATGATTGTTTTTTATACTGAAAGTAAGGCTGTAGTTTCTATGTTAAACACATCTGTGTGCGATAGTGTTTGTTCTGCTAATTGCATAAAACCAAAGAGTAGTTGTTGTAACAAGTATAAAAAAAAGGGCATCAACTGTAAGCGATGCCCTCATATTTTACTACAAGCTTCTTAATCTCTATTTTTTTATTCCTTTCTGTATAAAGGATCAGCACCTATTGTACCCAATAAACTTTCTAAATATTCATTAGAATTTACATGTTTATATTGAACCTTTAATTTTTCTAATCTAGTATTTATATCCATTTCAGAAACCAAAGATTTGTTATGAGGATTTGCAATAAAATCTTCGGAATATTTAATTTGATTTGCATAGAAAGCAATATCTTTTTCTTGCTTTAGCTTTAATCTTTCTTTATACCAATCACTATTAATCACATAATCTCTAGTAAATAATTTACGTAATTCAGGATCACTAATTTCTTTTCCTTCAAAATTTCCGTACGCCATAATATGTAATAAAACTTTTAAAGGAGGTATTGCCGCTGCTATGCTACCATCAGCAAAATAGTTTACAGCAACCTTTTGTTGCGCTTCTACAATGTTTTTAATACCATCTACATAATCTTCTAAACCTTGTAATTCTGGTTTTAACATTCTTTCGCTAAAAACAGCTGTGGGTTCATCAAAAATTCTATGCATACATCTGTAAGAAAATGTCTTTGTAATTCTGTACCCTAACCTACTCGCTAAAATAGTTTCTCCTTCATATTCAAAATCATCAATTTTTTCTAAAGATCCATTTGCAATTAATTCATTAGGATCTCTATCTTTTGGTTCTAATCTTGCCCAAATTTCAGGAATTAACAAACTCACATCATGGTCTATCTTATTTTCTGCACCAACATAACCTGCCGCTGTACTAAATCCGTTAGATTCTGTTAAAATATGTGACAACAATGCATTGTTTAAATCGGTTGTTGGTGTTAGCATGTTAAAAGGCGCTTTTGTTAAAGCTCCTTCAGAGCCTGCACCTGTAGTAGATGGAGATTTACCCGTTAAACTACAAATAAAATCCATAAATAATTCTGGTGCTTCTTGGTAGTGAATAGGATTATAAACCGCCAAAGGTCTTATTCCTGCTGCTTTATCTACAGGGTTATTTCTTCTACCTGGTAAAACCGCATTTACAACATGATGTACTGGTTCATTATATTTAATTTTTCTAACCAAACGAACTCCAAGATCTGCTAAATAAGTAGCTTCTGTTTCTTCAACATTTTTATTTGGTTCTAAATAACGAGGATTTTTTGTAGGTTCTCCGTTTACAATTCTAGTATGAGAAGGAACCACAAAAAATTGTTCTTTTTTATCACTTTTTACTATACTCTCAATAAAATCTTTAACAGGTTGCGTGTACTTGTCAAAGTTAATGGTATCTTCATATAAAACAACGGCATCTTCTTTTTTAAGCAACTCATAATTGGTTAAAAAACGACCGTTTGTTACTAAATCTAATTCTGCACCTTTATCATAACCCCTTACTACTGCTTCATCTGGTCTTTGAAAAAGATGTGCTTCACAATTGACTAATAGTTTTAAACTTTTATTTGTAAACTCAGAATTTAAGTTATTTAATTGATTTCTAGGTATGGTAATAGAAGCTGTAATGTCATCTTCTGTTTGCACTTTTTCTGATGGAGAAAAATCTGAACGAAGTTTGTTTAACATCCAGTTTCCTTTTTGATTGAAACCAATACGAACATAACTACCAACAACATGCGTGTTATTATATAACAAGCTTGTTCCTTTTTTTCCGTTGATAATTTCCACAGACATATAATCTTTCCAATTTAAATTTCCATGCGCTTGCCTATGTAACCTCTTCACAAACAACACTAATGAACGAATATGAACAGGAATGTTGTTTAACATTTCATTAAATTCATCAGAATTATCCTTAGAAGGAATTAATAATTTAACAGCAGAACTTAATGTTCTTTTTTCACTTAAAAAAGATCTAGATATTGGTCTGTTTGGGTCTTTTATTTTCCAACGATTAGAATACACATACTCTATAATTTCATCTGCTTTTTTAAAGTCTTCTTCTATATTATGTATGTTAAAACTACTGTACGTTATTGCATTTTGCATTGGTTTAGAAATCTCAGATTTACCACCTCCAGAAACCGTACAAGGTTTATGGCAAAAAACACCTTCTGCAAAGGTTTCTATAATTCTCCATAAATCTATAGATTTATGTTTTTCTAATTTTAATTTACTTCCGGTAGGATGAATATAGGTTTTATAAGGAGACAAGGTTAATTTTTGCTCTTTACTATTATGCATCCAAGTAATGCTATTGATATTGGTGTTTACATAGGCAAATTCTGGAATGTACACTATGTTTGGATATTTTTTGTCTACAGCATAATTCTCTGGCATCACCTCTATGGTGTCTCCTAAAAGTTCTTTTACACCTTCAAAAGTATGCTCAAAATTATAAAAAGCAGAATAGTCTTTACCATCTACAGTATCTCCCATAACTCTTCTTGCAAAGGCAATTGCACCACCAGCATGTTCTTCTTCTACCAAACCAAATAAATTAGCAGAATAACTAATTTGAGTTTTAATTTCTTTTTTAGAATATCCGTAATAATTATCTGCAATTAAAGTAACAACAACACCCCTATCATCTCTACATGTAATTTTAAAAGCACCACCTTCATTATAAAGTTCATGCTCATCTTTCCAACACATGCCATCTTTTCTTTGACGTTCTGTTGCATCATTAAAATGAGGTAAACCAACATCTTTCTTTTTCAACTCTTTTAATTGTGGAGCTAAAATGATACAACCAGTATGACCGGTCCAATGTTCTGTATCTAAAGCGGCATCATTTTGAGCCAAATTAGGATCTCCTGCATTTCCGAAAATAGATTCTACAAAGTCTAAATTACTTACTAAGTTTCCTGGAACAAAAAACCGAACTTCCATCGATTTTTCTGAAATAACACCTTTTACTTCTGGGCAAACCACAGGTCTTAACAAAGTTGAAACCATAACTTTAGCTTGGTTTTTCTGACTTGAAGTAAATGGTAATATTTTTAAATCTTCTGATGGATTAAAAGCAGCATTCAAAAAATGTGCAAATACTACTTTTGGCACTTCAAACTTATCTAAAGGAACAGGTAAAGTTCCTTCCACAATATGAAAAGTTCCTTTTGTGGTTCTTTTATCATTTAAAGGGTTGTTTAAAATTCCTTGTTTTACTCTGCTAGAAGTAACTAAATCACTTTTAAAAGTATCTTCATCTGGTGGTAAACTTACCTCTCTTGCTTGACCTTTTTTTGATAATATTAATGTATTGTTTGGCAATACAACGGGCTTATCAATAGAAACATCTTTTAAATAATCATCTAAAAATGCTTGTATTCTTGCATCTACAGGAGAATGATGATGAGATAGCAATCTCGATTTTTCTTGTAAACTTTTTATAAGTCCGCTTGTTAATTCTTCTAATTTTGGATTTAAAAAAGCAACAGAACTACCTGGTTTATCTTTAAAAGTTGGTTGTCCTAATGAAGCTAATTGCAGGTTGATAAATTGAATAGTATCATTTCTTTGGTCTTGCATAATTATATTTTTAAGAAACCTAAAAATAACATAAAATTTTAAAACCAAGGTAATGAAACCATTAAGGAATGTGCACTTGTTAAATATATATCATTTTACTATTTTCTGTGTTTATTTCAACACAAACAATCATAAAAACTTTAAAACTATTTAAAAGCATTTAAGCCAGTAACATCTAAACCTGTAATTAACAAATGAATATCATGCGTACCTTCATAGGTAATTACACTTTCTAAATTCATCATATGACGCATAATAGAGTATTCACCAGTAATGCCCATTCCTCCTAAGATTTGTCTTGCTTCTCTAGCTATTTTAATTGCCATATCTACATTGTTACGTTTTGCCATAGAAATTTGAGCAGAAGTTGCTTTTCCTTCATTTCTTAAAACTCCCAATCGCCAGGCCAATAATTGTGCTTTGGTAATTTCAGTAATCATTTCTGCTAACTTTTTTTGCTGTAATTGAAACTGACCAATAGGTTTGCCAAATTGCTCTCGTTCTTTACAGTAGCGCAAAGCAGTATCATAACAATCCATAGCTGCGCCAATTGCACCCCAAGCAATTCCAAATCTTGCAGAATCTAAACATCCCAAAGGTGCTCCTAAACCAGATTTATTTGGTAATAAGTTTTCTTTAGGCACTTTTACATTATCAAAAATAAGCTCACCAGTGGCAGAAGCACGTAAAGACCATTTATTATGTGTGGTTGGTGTTGTAAAACCTTCCATTCCGCGTTCTACTAGTAAACCATGAATTCTACCCTCTTCATCTTTAGCCCAAACTACAGCAACTTGTGCAAACGGCGCGTTAGAAATCCACATTTTTGCACCATTTAAAAGATAATGATCTCCCATATCTTTAAACTTTGTTTCCATTCCTGACGGATTAGAACCGTGATTGGGTTCTGTTAATCCGAAACAACCCATCCATTCTCCCGTAGCTAATTTTGGTAAATATTTTTTACGTTGAGTTTCATTTCCGTATTTATAAATAGGATACATCACCAAAGAAGATTGTACCGAAGCGGTAGAGCGCACACCAGAATCTCCGCGTTCTATTTCTTGCATAATCAATCCATAAGAAATTTGATCTAGACCAGCACCGCCATATTCTTCTGGAATATAAGGACCAAATGCACCTATTTCTGCCAAACCAACAATAATTTGCGTAGGAAATTCTGCTTTTTGGGCATATTCTTCAATAATTGGAGAAACATCTCGTTTTACCCAATCTCTAGCAGCTTCACGCACTAATTTGTGTTCATCAGTTAATAAATCGTCTAAATTATAATAGTCAGGAGCCTGAAAAAGATCTTGTTTCATAAGGTTTATTTATAAATTGATTCGAATTTAGTTTTTATTCTTTATAAAAATGTATAAATTTAAACAAATTTAAGTATAACTGTTTAAAATTTATTTATTGATATTAAAAAAAATAGCCATTGTTTAAAAATAACTCTTTTTGTATTCTTACTAAAGCAAACTTTAGAAGTAACCTATTTGATACTTTTAGAACAAATACTTCAAAAACAATTTTTATAATTTCTATTTATTAGAAAAAAATTAAAGTTATGAAGGGTAAAGTACAGAAAACTAATTCTTTTCTATTAAGTTTGTCATAATGAAGTACACCTTAGGAAAAGAAGAACGTTTAAAAAGCAAAAAGCTCATAGAAAAGCTTTATAAAGAAGGAAAAACTGTAAAAACATTTCCTTTAAGAATGATTTATTTACAAACCAAACACACCTCTAACTTTCCGGCACAAGTAGGTGTTTCTGTTCCTAAAAGAAATTTTAAAAGCGCGGTAGATAGAAATCGAATTAAACGTTTAATGAGAGAAAGTTATCGTTTGCAAAAAGAAATTGTTTACAATAATTTAGATGCACCTTACGTTTTTATGATCTCATATCTTGGTAAAGAAGAGTGGAAATATGAAGACTTGTATCCTAGAATGGAGAAGTTATTAACACTTTTTATTGATGCCTGTAAAAAATAGTTTTCCAATTATCGCCTTTGTTTTATGTTGAAATAAAAATACTATTATGAAAAAATTATACCTTAAGAAAAAAACAATTCTAGTACTTTTAGTGGTAACAGTTTTTTTATCGTTTTCATTTAAATCTAAATTTTTTGAAATAGCAAAACAGATAGAAATTTACAACAGCTTGTTTAAAGAATTAAACATGTATTATGTAGATGAAATAAACCCAGCAGAACTTACAAACAAAGCCATAAAAAACACTCTTAAAGACTTAGACCCGTATACCAATTTTTACAATGAACAAGATGTTGAAGATGCTAGAATAAGAAGAGCAGGAGAATATGGTGGTATAGGAATTTCTGTTTTTTATTCTGAAAAAGGTATTGAAATAAGCGAGATATTTAAAGGCTTTTCTGCAGATAAAGCCCAGTTAAAAGTAGGAGATCTTATAATTTCTGTTGATGGGCAATCTATAAAAGAAATGGAATCTGAACAACTTTCTATGCTTTTAAAAGGCGTGCCAAACAGCAGCATTTCTATAGAAATAGAAAGACAAGGAAACCTTCTTAAAAAGGAAATAATCAGAGATAAAGTTGTAATAAACCCTGTACCATTTGCAAAAATGATTGATACTGAAACGGGTTATATTGTTTTAACCAGATTTAATGAAAAAGCTTCTTCTGAAGTAAAAAAAGCATTTCGATCTTTAAAAAAAGAAGGGATGAAAAAATTGGTTTTCGACCTCCGTTCTAATCCTGGAGGCTCTCTATTAGAATCTATCAATATTTCTAATTTCTTTTTGCCAAAAGGGCAAACCATTGTAAGTACAAAAGCTAAAATAAAAAAATTTAGCAATACTTATAAAACCACAAACCAACCTTTAGATTTAGACATCCCCATTGTGGTATTAATCAATGGCAGTTCTGCATCGGCATCAGAAATTGTAAGTGGTTCTTTACAAGATTATGATAGGGCCGTAATTATGGGAGAACGTTCTTTTGGCAAAGGCTTGGTACAACGTCAGAAAGAATTAACTTATGGCACACAATTAAAGGTAACAATCTCTAAATACTACACACCCAGTGGCAGATGTATTCAAGAATTAGATTATGCAAATAGAACTAAAGATGGCAAAGTACCAAAGTTTTCAGACAACGGTATTAACGAGTTTAAAACCACAAACGGAAGAACAGTTTTAGATGGCGGCGGAATATTACCAGATGTGCTTATAAATACAACTGAAAAAACAGCAGCTACTAAAATGCTATTGAAGTCTAGAGCAATTTTTAATTTTGCTACGGCGTTTTATTATCAACACTCAACAATAAAAAATGAAACTAATTTTGATTTTACAGAGCAAGATTTTAATCAATTTACAAATTATTTAAAATCAGATACTATTTTTACCACAGACCAAGAGCTGCTTTTTAAAAAAGCCTACAAAATATCTGAAGACAAAGGAATTTCTAAAGAATATGAAAAAATTCAAGAAAAATTACACCAACATAAAATTGATGAAATTTCTAAAAATAAAGATATTTTAAAAACAATCATTAAAGAAGAAATATTACAAAGGTATTATTATAAAGAAGGTGTATATCTGCATAATATAGAAAATGATAATACCATAAAAGAAGCCGTTACTTTATTGCAAAATGAAGATAAATATAAAGATATTTTATCAGAAAATTAATTTTTATATTTGTGCCACAAAATAAACTATGTCTCAGTCAAAAAAGTTAAATAGAACAAGAGCGCAAGAATCTACAAATGCTATAGAAAAGCTTTATATTTCTATGCGTCATTTGTTTAGTAGAGGCTTTTATAAACCCATGGGGATTTCTGGTGAAGCACTACGCAAATCATTATTGCAATTACGCCCAGAAATTTATGGTTCTATTGCAGAAGATAGGTCTGAGTTAAATGGATTAATTTATATAATAGAAAGGCTTCCGGAAGGAATAGAAGAATGTCAGTTTATAAATCTTACAGCAGATGAAGGTTATAAAAACTCACATTTTGCACCAATAATTCCTGCAAAAAGAAGAAGAAATTGCTACCGAATAGATAAAGACCAAATGAATATTGAGATTACCAGAGGACGTTCTGAAATCTATGATATTTTAACACATTTAACGTTTTTATTCATAGAATCACATAAAATACAGCAACGCGTTTCTTTAAATTATGGTAAAAGTTTTATACGAGAATGGCAATCTTTAGAAGATGTTGTACTAAATAGTAAAACAATTTCAGAAAAAGAAAAAGAAGTTATTATTGTTCATTTAGGAAATATATTAGGTAGAACTTATGATGAAGTTTCTGATGTTTATAAAAAGTTTTCCTCGGCTTCAAATCCTCATAAATTTTTTCAATTAATCTATTGGATGGGTAAGCTAGCCATTAATGAAGTATTTGAAAACAAAAAAAGAACTGTAACTTTTAGTTCTGTTTTAATTGAAGAAATTGGACATCATATTTATGGAGAAATTTGGGCAAATAGTATTAAAAAAGTACTAAAAGCACACAAACTTTTAAGAAGACCCATTCATATTATTAGTGCCAATATGCATAGCGTTTTAAACTCAATTTATGCAGAAGGCGCTTTACCAAAAGAGGCAGAAGCGTATGATGGTTTTGAGTTGTATCAATTATTAAGTAATTTAGATAGTAAACCACAGCAAAAAACAGTTAAAGAATATGCGTCTGAAAATGGTTTAATTTATATAAAAGACACCTCTGGTACAAAT
The DNA here is from genome assembly GCF_051251875.1 of Polaribacter sp. GTDB lineage: Bacteria > Bacteroidota > Bacteroidia > Flavobacteriales > Flavobacteriaceae > Polaribacter. The sequence continues at coordinate 185,314 of NZ_JBPOGL010000003.1, read as the reverse complement.
ATAAATGTACAAGTAATAGATACTGACAAAATTAACTTTGAAAACACGCCGTATAACAAAGTAAATTCTTTAGAAGAAAACCCCGTTATTATTGTAATGGATTATGCTTTTGGAGAACAAGCTTTTGAAACCATGGATGAACTTTTAAAGCCCTATAAAAACAACAAGAGAAAGAACCATTTAGATGTAAAATCTATTTCTATTATGGGTAAAGCTGGCATTTTAGAAGGTGGCAAAGGAGATATAATGATTCCTGATGCCCATATTTTTGAAGGAACAGCAGATAATTATCCATTTAAAAACGCCCTTTCTAAAGTAGATTTAGAAGGTTTTGGAGTAGATGTTTTTGACGGTTCTATGGTAACTGTTTTAGGAACTTCTTTACAAAATAAAGATCTTTTAAAGTTCTTTCATGATTCTACCTGGAATGTTATTGGATTAGAAATGGAAGGAGCACATTATCAAAAAGCCATACAATCTGCTTCTAAAATTAGAGGAAATATATCAGAAAATGTACAAGTACGATATGCCTATTATGCATCAGACAACCCTTTAGAAACAGGTGCAACTTTAGCTTCTGGCGGTTTAGGTATGACAGGTGTAACACCTACTTATGCAATTACACAAAGAATATTAGAACAAATTTTTTAACAAACAAAGACTGTCTTACAGCCAAAACAACAAAATGTCAACAAATCAAAAAAACAACGAAGAAGAAATAGATTTAGGTTCTTTATTTGTAATTATTGGAAAAGGTTTTTCAAAATTTTTTAATTTTATTGGTAGTATCTTTAAAGGTCTTTTTACAATTATTATTTTAATTTTACTTTTTATTAAAGACCATTTTATAAAGCTTGCAATTGCAGCATTTATAGGAGCAGTTATTGGGCTGTTTATAGAAATAAAAAAAGATACTCTTTATGCTTCTGATTTAATTGTAAAACCCAATTTTGAAAGCGCAAGGCAATTGTATAATAATATAAATTATTACAATGACTTAGTGAAACAAAAAAAGACTTCTGAATTAGCTGAATTATTTAAGTTAGATGAACCCAATGCAGCAAGTTTAAAAAAATTTACCATAAAATCTATTAAAACTGAAAATGATATTATTAATGGTTATAACAACTTTATTTTAGCAGTAGACACCGCTACGGTAAAAAGTTACACCTATGATCAATTCAAATCATCATTTTCAAATTATGATTATAAAATTCATGAAATTGAAGTAGTCTCCACAAAAAATGATGTTTTTAAAAGCTTAGATGACATTATTATTTCCTCCGTTGTAGAGAATAAATACTTTAATAGATTAAAAGAATTAAACAATGAAAATCTGAATAGAACCGATTCTTTATTGCGTCAAAATTTAGGGCAAATAGATTCTTTAAGAAGAGTTTATATGAATGTAATGATTGAAGAAGCTAAAAAGCAAAACAACGGTACAAATATAGATTTGGGTGGCGTTAAGAGTACCACCAAAGAATTAGAACTTTTTGAAACAAACAGAAAAATTAATGCTGAATTAAAAAATGTAGTATCGGACAAATCTGAAGAATACGAAGTAATAAACGTCATCTCTAATTTTCAAGCAGTTGGTTATAAAATGAATAGCGTTACAAAGAATTACATCTTCTTATTAGCCGTTTTAGGTATTTTAATAATTACGTTTATTCAATTAATTATACAATTAAATAATTTTCTAAATAATTATAAAAAATAAGAATGAAAAGTATTCTTATTACAGGAGGTGCAGGATTTATTGGTTCAAATTTTATTTCTTTTTTTCTAGAAAATAATAAAAACTATCATATCGTAAATATAGATTTACTTACCTATGCTGGTAATATTTCTAATTTAAGTGAGGTTACTGATAATTCAAGATACACTTTTGTACAAGGAGATATTTGTGATAGAGATTTAGTTGAAAAACTTTTTAACCAATATCATTTTAATGGAGTTATTCATTTCGCAGCAGAGTCTCATGTAGACAATTCCATAAAAAATCCGGACACTTTTGTTAGAACAAATGTTTTTGGAACCTTTAATTTACTTGATGTTGCTAAAAATTATTGGATGGAAAGTTCTAACTTGTATAAAAAAGGATTTGAAAACTGTAAATTTCATCATATTTCAACAGATGAAGTTTATGGCTCTTTGGGTAAAGAGGGCTTATTTACAGAAAAAACAGCTTATGCACCCAATAGTCCTTATAGCGCATCTAAAGCATCGTCAGATTTTTTAGTTAGAAGCTATTTTCATACCTATGGTATGAATGTTTTAACCACAAATTGTTCTAATAATTATGGACCAAAACAACATGATGAAAAATTAATTCCAACTATTATAAGAAAAGCCATAAAAGGAGAAAAAATACCTATTTATGGTGATGGAAAAAACATTAGAGATTGGTTATTTGTACTCGATCATTGTAAAGGAATTGAACTTGTTTTTAAACAAGGTGAATTTGGAGAAACTTATAATATTGGCGGTAAAAATGAACGAGATAATTTATATATTGTTAATTGTATTTGTGAAATTTTAGATAAAATTAAACCAAAGAAAACTTCTTATAAAAAACAAATTTCTTTTGTAAAAGACAGACCTGGTCACGATTTTAGATATGCAATAGATGCTACGAAACTAGAAAAAGATTTAGGATGGAAAGCACAAGAGAATTTTGAAACTGGAATACAAAAAACAATTGAATGGTATTTAAAAAAGTATCAATAATATGAAAGGAATTGTTTTAGCTGGAGGCTCGGGTACTAGATTACACCCACTTACATTAGCTGTTAGTAAACAGTTAATGCCAGTGTATGATAAACCTATGATATATTATCCTATTTCCGTACTTATTCTTGCAGGAATACATGAAATTTTAATTATATCTACACCTCAAGATTTACCATTGTTTAAACGTTTATTAGGTGATGGAAAAAAGTTTGGTTGTACTTTCGAATATGCAGTACAAGAAAAACCTAATGGTTTAGCAGAAGCCTTTTTAATTGGTGAAAATTTTATTCAGAAAGATAAAGTAGCTTTAATATTAGGCGATAATATTTTTTATGGTTCTGGTTTACCTAGATTATTAAAAGCAAATAATAATCCGGACGGAGGTATTGTTTATGCCTATCATGTAAATGATCCTGAACGCTATGGTGTTGTTGAGTTTGATAAACATCAACAGGCAATATCAATAGAAGAAAAACCAAAAGAACCAAAATCTAATTTTGCGGTTCCCGGTATCTATTTTTATGATAATTCTGTAATTGAGGTTGCAAAAAACCTAAAACCAAGTAAAAGAGGAGAACTTGAAATAACAGATATTAATAAATGGTATCTTAAAAAAAATAAATTAAAAGTAAGTATTTTAGATAGAGGTATTGCCTGGCTAGATACAGGTACTTTTAACTCATTAATGCAAGCAGGACAGTTTGTACAGGCAATAGAACAAAGACAAGGATTAAAAATAGGGTCTTTAGAAGAATCTGCCTATAGAGCTGGGTTTATCAGTAAAAAAGAAATGTATGCATTGGCAAAACCATTATTAAAAAGTGGCTACGGAGATAATATATTAGAAATAAAATGATAGTTAAAGAAACAAAATTAAAAGATTGCTTTGTTATAGAACCCTTATTTTTTAAAGATAATAGAGGTTGCTTTCTACTAGAATACAACAAAAAAGAGTTTCAAGAAAAAACAGGTTTTGATGGAGAGTTTGTATTAGAAAACCAATCTACTTCTCAATATGGTGTTGTAAGAGGGTTACATTTACAAAGAGGAGAATTTGCACAAGCTAAATTAGTGCGAGTTATAAAAGGTAAGATATTAGATGTTGCTGTAGATTTTAGAGAAGGTTCACCAACATTTGGCAAACATTTTTCTATTGAATTGTCTGGTGAAAATAACAAACAATTATTTGTTCCAAGAGGTTTTTTACATGGTTTTTCTGTTTTAGAAAATGATACCATAGTTGCTTATAAGTGCGATAATTATTACCAGCCACAAGCAGAAGAAGGTGTTATTTATAATGATAAAAATTTAAATATTGATTGGAAATTGAATGACGATAAAATAATATTATCTGATAAGGATAAGGAACTATCATTTTTGTAACAAGCTATGATGAATTATCTAAAAGGGATAAAAAAAAATGACAAAGATTTATTTGAGCTTATTAAAGGAGGAGGAGTAAATTTTATTTTTTACGGCTTAAATTTATTTATCGTTTATTTTTTAGCAATTATTATAACAAAATTTTATGGACCATCTGCATATGGTCGTTATTCAATAATTAAGTCACTAATTTTAATATTTATAATTTTTAATACTTTAGGGTTAAATACTTTTGCAATAAGATTATCATCAGATAGAAAACATTTTGATAAAGGTTTGTTTAATTCAGATTATTTTAAAAAATCTTATATTATTTTATTTGTTGCTTCATTAATATTAAGTACAACTCTAATAATTTTTAAGAAAGAAATTGCAGTATCTTTTTTTGGAGATAAGAGTTTAGAAAGTTATTTGGTTTATTTTCCTTTTGTATTAATATTTGCTACATTTTTAAATTATAATAGTAATGTTTTAAAAGGTCAAGGAAAAATTTTATTATTTTCTATTGTTAGTTCATTTTTAAATAATTTTATTTTTATATGCATTATTCTCATAGGTTATTTTTACTATACTAGTAATGAATCTTTTATTATTATAAGTTTACTTATAAGCTTTATTGTTGCGTTTGTTGTTTCTATTTATATAATTACACCTATTAGATACTCACAAGATTATAAGAAGAGTAAATATGTAAGGCTCTTGAAAGATAGTTTGCCTATGATGTTAAGCTCCTCAATGATTTTTATAATTTTTTCTGTAGATACTTTAATGCTTGGTTTTTTTGATTCTAGTGAAAACGTAGGTATATATAGAATTGTTACACAGATCTCTGGGATAAATGCCGTTTTTTTAATTATAATTGGAGCTGTAGTTGCTCCAAAAATATCAAAACTTTATTCTGAAAATAAAATTTTAGAAATTAAACCTTTAATAATAAAGTCATCAAAAATTGTATTGTTAATAACATTACCTATTTTAATTTTAATTTTAATTTTTTCAAAACACATTTTGCTTTTTTTTGGAGAAGAATATCTAAATGCTTTTCAGTCAATTTTAATACTTTCTATCTGTCAATTTTTTTATGCAATCTCAGGATTTGTAGATCTAATTCTAAATATGACAGGAAAACAAAGAGTTTTTGGAAAAATAACCTTTATAACTGCCATGATTAATATAATTTTAAATTTATTATTAATACCAATTTATGGTATAACTGGTGCAGCAATTTCTACGGGTTTTTCAATATTGCTAACAAATGGTTTGGGTGCAGTTTATGTTAAAATGAAATATAACTTTTTACCCTTTTATATTCCTTTTATTAAAAGATAGTAAAAATGACAACTTACAAGACAAAAGCATTTTCAGTGAAAAGCACTTTATTTATTTTATTTGTAGTTTTCTGTATTCAATTTACAGAACTAAAAATAGATGTAATAAAATTGTCTGAACTATTATTGTTATTGATTACGCCGTTTTTGTACTTCAAAAATAAAATTAATAAATGGAGTTTATATTTATTAATTTTATTTACACTTTGGTTAGTAATTTCGTTGGCAATTAACCCTTTTAGAGATTTTTACTTACTTACTAATGTTTCGGTTTTAAAAAAGCCTTATCTAATTAGTATAGGAAGGTATTTAGAATTAATTTCATGTATTAATTTAGCAACTCTGGTATATTTATTTTTAAAAAATAAAACAAAACAGCAAGTACAGATATTTATAAAATATATTTTTAATTTTTGTTTATTTTTTACAATAATTAATACTTTGATTTTTGCATTGTTAAAGTTTAATTTTATTCTAGAGAGTAATCTTTTATATTATGATCATGGAATAAGACTAAAAGGATGGTATGTAGAAGGAGGGCCTTATGGATTAATGGTTTCATTTACATTTATCTTGACCTTTTTTTATAAAAGTAAATATCATTTATTAAATAGATTTTTTCTAATATTTGTTATTTTTTTTCTTGCAAGATCTAAAGCAGGAATAGTATTAATTTTAACATGGTACGTTTTAATGTATTATAAAATTGCTTATAATAAGCTAAGAGAATTAAATTTCATAATTATTATAATTGGTGGTTTTTTGATTTCTTTAGTAATAATAAAATTAGGAGACGGATATATAAAGGATATTGTAAATGTTAAACGAGAGATGAAGGAGCGGCCACAAGATGTTAATCTTGTTATGGGTAGAATTGCTGGATTATTTATTTTTCCAAATATGGTATCTCACAATCCAATTTTAGGTATCGGTTTGGGTAATTATCCTATTATAAGAAATAACCCTGAATTTTTGAAGTTTATTCCAAAGAGCCCACCAGGAAAAACAGATGCTCACGGGTTTGGTGGTTTAATTCAATTGTTAGTAGATGGAGGTTTAGTTTTTTTAATTCTTTTTTTATTAATCGTATATAAATTATATCAGAAATTAAAGAAAAAAGAAAATGGTGATGAAAAATATTTGCAAATATTTTTATTCTTTTTTGTTTTTGGAGTTCAAATATACTTCCTTTATCCTTGGGTTTTAATTGGTATTTCAATATATTATTCTCAAAATCATAATAATGAAAAAAATAATTGCAATTGATGCTCGAATGATAAATGATTCGGGAATAGGGACGTATTTAAAGAATATTATTCCTCATTTCATTAATAATTTTAATGTTATTTTACTAGGCGATAAAAGAAAATTATTAGCATTTGAAAATGATGAAAAAAATAATATAATTAATTTTACCGAAAAAATATACTCTTTAAAAGAACAACTAATATACCCTTTAATCATTCCAAAATGTGACATCTTTTGGACCCCGCATTTTAATACACCAATTTTACCAACAAAAGCAAAAAAGTATATAACAACAATACATGACGTAAATCATTTGGCTTTTGAAGGTAGTTTAGGTTATTTTAAAAAAAAATATGCGAGATTTTTATACTTAAATGCAATAAATAGGAGTGAAGAGATTATTACAGTTTCTAATTTTTCTAGAAATGAAATAATTAAGCTTTTACAGCCTAAAAATCTATTTATAAATGTAATTTATTGTGGTGTAAGTGAGTATTTTTTTGAAAATAAAGACAGTTCTATTAATTTTGTGTTACCCGAAAAATATATTCTTTTTGTAGGAAATGTGAAACCGCATAAAAATTTAATTACTCTTTTTCAGGCTTATGTTCAATTGCCCAAAAATATAAAAGATAATTATAAATTATTAATTTTAGGTAAAAAAGATGGATTTATAACATCAGATAAAAATGTTTTTAAGTTTATTGAAGATAATAACCTATTAAATAACATTATATTTACCGGTTTTGTTGAAGATAAATTATTGCCTCTTATTTACAGAAAAGCAACAATTTTTGTTTTCCCTTCTTTATATGAGGGTTTTGGGTTACCGTTATTAGAATCAATGGCTTCAAAGACTATTGTTTTAAGTTCAAATTATGCAAGCTTGCCAGAAGTTGGTCTTGATTGCGCTATTTATTTTAATCCTAAAGATAGTTTTGAGTTAAAAGAAAAAATTGTTGAAATTTTAAATAATAAATTTTTGAGAGAGTTATATATAAAGAAGGCTTATATTCATTCTAAAAAATTTTCATGGAAAAAATCTGCGGAAAAACATATAGATTTATTTAAAAAAACATAACCCAATATGAACGCAGTAAGTGTAAAAAAAATATGGACAACAATTTTATTATTAATATCAGCATTTCCATTATGGCCAAAGGCCGTTGAAAGTTTTTTAATGATTCTTTTTTTTATTTTATCAATGAGTTTCTTTTTTATCAATAAAAAGGAAAAACTTAAAAATAAAAATATAAAAGATGTTTTTATACTTTCTTCATTATTTATAATTTACGGGCTAAGTTCAATTTATAGTAATAATAATTCAGAAAGTCTAAAATTCTTGGTTTTATCATCACCCATTTTGATGTTTCCTTTATGTTTTGGTTTTTTTTGTAGTAACGAAATTTCGACTAAAGAAAGAACAAAAATAAAAATTATTTATGTTTGTTCCTTACTCTTGTCTTTGGTAATTACTCATATATATTTAGAGTTTAAAATGGACGGAAATATATCTAATTGGGATTATAGAAATTTATTCGAAAATTACACTAAAGTTCATGGAACATATTTCTCTTTATGGATAAGTTTTGGAATCTTGATATTAGTTAATGAATTATTTGCAATAAAAAGATCTAGTATATTTATTTCTTTATCATTAATTATATTAGCTTATTTTTTTTATTGGCAATTTACAATTGGGGCAAGATTACCTCTTTTTATCACTTTAGTTTTGTGTACTTTCTTTTTAGTAAAAAAAACGAACAAAAAATATAAATTACTTTTTATAATTACCTTAGCGACTATAGTTGTATCATTTATTTATTTAAAGTTCGATTCTATAAAAAATAAAATAAAATTTGGAATGCCAGAAGGTAAATATGAACTTAAGCATAAAGAAATGACTAATGAAGAGATTAGAACAGGTATCTATTATTGTTCGGCATCATTAATTAAAAATTCTTTATTATTTGGTTATGGAGTTGGGGATGTAAATGATGAACTTAACAATTGTTATAAACAAAAAATTAAAAGTGATGTTTATCAATTGTTTCATTACAATTCTCATAATCAATATCTACAAGTATTCTTGTCAGCTGGTATCGTAGGATTTGTTTTTTTTATTTTTACTATTCTTAGTATTTTTAAAAAAGCACTAATAAATAAAGATAAATTATTTTTAATGCTTAATATCCTAATATTTATATGTTTTATTACAGAAAACGTACTAAGTAGACATGATGGTGTAATATTCTATGGCTATTTTACAAGTTTATTTTATTTTAAAACAAATAAGTGTTAAGTATATGAAGGTTGCAATAGTGCATTATTGGTTTATTACTAGAAGAGGAGGTGAAAAAGTTGTTGAGTCAATTTTAAAATTATATCCTAATGCAGATATTTATACCTTATTTTATGATAAAGAAAAGTATGGCGACTATTTAAAAGACCATAATGTATATACATCAAAATATAATACTTATTTTTTTAGAAAACACTATCAAAAAATATTTCCATTATACCCATTTGCAGTAAAATCTTTAAAACTAAGAGACAATTATGATTTAATTATTTCATCTGAATCAGGGCCAGCAAAAGGAGTTACAATTCATAACAACTCTAAACATGTTTGTTATATCCATAGTCCTATGAGATATTGTTGGGGGTTTACAAACGAATATTTAAATTCAATGAATCCATTACTAAGACCGTTGGCAAGTTTCTTTTTTAAAAAATTAAAAAAATGGGACAAAACAACAGTTGATAATGTAGATTTGTATATAGCAAATTCAATTAATGTTGCAAAAAGGGTAAAAACTTTTTATAATAGAGAAGCCAAGGTTGTTTACCCACCAATTGAATCTAAATTATTTAAAAAAACTTTAAATTTTAACGTTGAAAAAGATTATTTTTTAAGCTTTGGTGCAATTACACCTTATAAAAAAATAGATTTATTAGTTGATTGTTTTAATAAAAATGGAGAGAAATTAGTTATTATAGGTAATGGATCAGAGAAAGAAAAATTAGTAAAAAAAGCAAATAAAAATATAGAATTTAAAGGTTTTCTAGAAGAATCAGAACTAGAATATTACATTCAAAAATCTAAGGCATTAATATTTCCTGGTGAGGAAGACTTTGGAATGATTCCTTTAGAAGTTATGTCATACGGTATTCCCGTAATTGCGTTTAAAAAAGGAGGTGCTTTAGAAACTGTGATAGAGAATAAAGAAAAAATTCATGAATCATCAGGTGTGTTTTTTGAAGAACAGAATATTATATCAGTGCAAATGGCAATAAATTTTTTCAAGAAAATAGAAAATGATTTTAACCCTGAATGGATTAGAAATCATGCAAAAAAGTTTGAAGAAGACAATTTCCTATATCACTTTAACGTTGAAATAAAGAAAATACTACAAGAAAATTGAAAAAAAGATACTCCTACTTAATTAGACCAATACAAATTATTTTAGATGTTTTAATTATTAATATAATAGTTTATGCTATTTATGATAAAGAATATTTAAATATTTCTTTTATATCATATATTACTGTTTTTTGGTTGTTAATTAGTTATTTTTCTGGTTTCTATAAAATTTATCGATTTAGTCGAATATTAAGAATTTTTACATTATTGTTTAGACAATTCCTCCTTTTTACATTAGGTTATTTTGCCTATTTCGGTATTTTTAAAGAGGGTGAAATTGTACACAATCAGTTTCTTATTTTAGCATCTATTACCATAAGTATTTCTTTAGTGAAATTAATATCACTTATAGTATTAAAAAAATATAGAGCTCTTGGTAATAATTTTAGAACTACAATTATTGTTGGTTTTGATGACTCATCAAAAAATATTATTAAACTTTTTAAAAGTAAATCTAATTTAGGATACAAATACTTAGGCTTTTTCTCAAGTAAGATGTATAAGAATAAAGACTATTTAGGGAACATAGAAAATGTTTTTGAGTATGCCACAAAAAACACAGTTGATGAAATCTATTGTTCATTAACTTCTTTAAATAAAGACCAAATAAAATCAATAAACAAGTTTGCAATAGATAGTAATATCATATTAAAGTTAATTCCAAATTCTACCGAATTATATAGTAAAAATCAAAATATAGAGTATTATGATGATGCATTATTGGTTTTAAATGTAAACAAACTGCCTTTTGAATTTGCCGAAAATTTTTACATAAAAAGAATTTTTGATATATTTTTCTCATTATTCGTTATTATTTTTATTCTTTCTTGGTTAATGCCAATTCTTTGGATATTGGTAAAGTTAGAATCAAAAGGTCCTTTAGTTTTTAAACAAGGAAGAGAAGGTATTAAAGGAAAAGAATTTATATGTTATAAATTTAGATCTATGGAAATAAATGAGCAATCAGACAAGGTCCATGCCACAAAAAATGATTCAAGAGTTACTAAAATAGGTGCTTTTTTAAGAAAAACAAGCATGGATGAATTACCTCAATTCTTTAATGTTTTATTAGGAGACATGAGTGTTGTTGGTCCAAGACCTCATTTAGAAAGTTTATCTTTAGAGTACCAAAAAGATGTAGATGACTATCTTAAAAGACATATTGTAAAACCAGGTATTACTGGGTTAGCACAAGTAAGTGGCTACAGAGGAGAAATAAAAAGAAAGTCTGATATTAAAAACAGAGTACGTTTAGATATATTTTATATAGAAAATTGGTCCTTTTTCTTAGATCTTAAAATTATTTTACAGACAGTTTTAAACGTTTTTAAGGGCGAGGAAAAAGCATATTAAAATGATAACAGCCTCCATTGTTTTATATAATAACCACATAGAAACATTAAAGAAAACGGTTAACTCTTTTCTAAAAACACCTCTAAAAAAGACACTTTATTTAATAGACAATTCTCCAGAAAACACTTTAGAAAACTATTTTAAAGACCCGCAAATAGAATATATTTTTATAGGACAAAACATCGGTTTTGGTAAAGCACACAACGTAATTTTAGATAAAATAACGTCAGAATTTCATTTAATTTTAAATCCTGATGTTGAATTTAGTTCAAATGTTATTCCTACTTTAATTACAGAACTTAAAAACAATGCTATAGTTTCTTTTATCACACCAAAAGTAACCTACCCAAATAAAGCACTACAATTTGTTTGCAGAAAACATCCCTCTTTTTTTGATTTAATCAACAGGAAATTAAAAATTTCAAAAAAGAAAATTTATGAAAACGAGTATAGAAATACGGATTTAGAAAAACCTTTTTATCCAGATTTTATTCATGGTTGTTTTATGCTTTTTAAAACAGCAGATTTTAAGAGCATAAAAGGATTTGATAAACGTTACTTTCTATACATGGAAGATGCAGATATTTGTAGAAAAATTGATCTAATAAACAAAAAGAAACTGTATTTCCCGAAGGTAGAAATTATACATCAACATCAAAAAGGCTCATCAAAAAGTTTAAAATTATTTTTATACCATACCTCATCTGCTATAAAATACTTTTCTAAATGGGGTTTAAAGTAAACAAAAGACTATAAAAACTATTGCTTTCCTTTAAAATGTCTATCCCACGAAAGTGGAAATCCAAAGAATTTAAAATATATTTGCAACCAAAACAATACAAAAAGTAATTACTTATGAATATTCTTATTTTAGGAGCTGGTGGAAGAGAACATGCTTTTGCCTTAAAATTAAAAGAAAGTAAAAAAATTAATCAACTTTTTGTAGCGCCTGGTAATGCGGGCACACATAAAATAGCCACCAATATTTCTATAAATCCAACAGATTTTGAAGCCGTAAAAAAAACAGTTTTAGAAAATGACGTAAACATGGTAATTGTTGGCCCAGAAGCACCCTTAGTAGCGGGTGTTCATGATTTCTTTCTTGCTGATGAAGTGTTAAAAAACATACCCGTTATTGGGCCTAAAAAAGACGGCGCTTTATTAGAAGGAAGTAAAGATTTTTCTAAACAATTTATGCAGAAACATGGCGTTCCTACAGCTCGTTATAAATCTTTTACCAAAGAAAACTTAACAGAAGGTTTCAACTTTCTAGAAACCTTAGAACCACCTTATGTTTTAAAAGCAGATGGGTTAGCTGCCGGAAAAGGAGTTTTAATTTTAAATTCTCTTGAAGAAGCAAAAACAGAATTAGAAGAAATGGTTTCTAATAAAAAGTTTGGCGAAGCCTCTACCACCGTGGTTATTGAAGAATTTTTAAAAGGAATAGAATTGTCTGTTTTTGTATTAACAGATGGTAAAAACTATAAAATTTTACCTTCAGCAAAAGATTACAAACGAATTGGCGAAGGTGATACGGGCTTAAATACTGGCGGAATGGGAGCAATTTCTCCTGTGCCTTTTGCAGATGATGCATACTTAAAAAAAGTAGAAGAACTGGTAGTAAAACCTACCATTGCAGGTTTGCAGAAAGACGGCATAGATTATAGAGGTTTTATTTTTATTGGATTGATGAATGACAACGGAAATCCTTCTGTAGTTGAGTACAATGTAAGAATGGGAGACCCGGAAACGGAAGTAGTTTTACCAAGAATAAAATCTGATTTGTTAGATTTATTTGAAGGTGTTGCCAATCAAAACTTAAATGAAAAATCTTTTTCAGTGATTAATGACATCGCAACAACAGTAATGTTGGTTTCTGGCGGATATCCTGAAAGTTATGAAAAAAACAAAGAAATTACTGGCTTAGAAAACGTTACAGAGTCTACTGTTTTTCATGCCGGAACTACTTTAAATAACAACAAAGTTGTTTCTGCAGGTGGTAGAGTTATGGCTGTTACTTCCATTGGAAATACCATTGAAGAAGCTTTAGAAAAATCTTACAGAAGTATCGATAAAATTCATTTTGATAAAATGAATTACAGAAAAGATATTGGTTTTGATTTAACCTAGTTACAGAATTAATTTCCTTCAAAGTATTCATATACTTGGGGGAAAATCATTAAAAAAGAGCAAACTATCTTAACACAAGATAAACAAGCTATAAAAAAAATTATTTGGCCTTTTCTACGGTAAATGAAAATTCAGACCCTAATCCAAAGGTACTTTTTAGAAAAATAGTTTCATTGTGTGCCTCAACAATGTGTTTTACAATAGACAACCCTAAACCAGAACCACCTTGTTCTCTAGACCTACTTTGATCTACTCTATAAAAACGTTCAAATAATCTAGGAATGTGTTGTTGTTTTATACCTTCTCCATTATCAATAACTTTGATAATAAATTTATCTGCATTATAAGAATCTACACCAACAATGGTTGTTCCGTTTGGTTTTCCATATTTAATAGAATTTACCACTAAATTAATGAGTACTTGTTCAATTTTTTCAACATCTCCTCTTACAAAAATCGGAAACTCATATATTTTATCAAACTTTAAAGTAATGTTTCTCTTTTTTGCTTTCATTTCAAACAAATCGAAAACATTTTGTATAACTACTAAAACATTAAAAACGTTCATATTTAGTTTCATGCCTTCTGTTTCTAATTTGGCAATCATGTCTAAATCTTTTGTTACTGCAACCAGTCTTTCTACTCCTTTGTTAGCTCTTTCTAGGTATTTTACACGTATTTGTTTGTCGTTTACAGCACCTTCTATTAAAGTTAATATATACCCTTGTACTGTAAATAAAGGTGTTTTAAGTTCGTGTGCAACATTCCCTAAAAAGTCTCTTCTAAAAGTATCTCTTTCTGTTAAGTTTTTAATCTCTAATTTTTTAACCTCAACATATTTCTGCATTCTTTTAGATAATTTATCAATATCTGTTGTAGCAGAATCTCTTTTAAGATCTTTAATATCTAAAATTGAAACCTCCTCATAAATTCCCCTTAAACGTCTATAAATAAAGTGTTCTGCTCTGTATTGAGTGATAAAAAAAGTTGTTAAAAAAAGAATTATTACAGAAATAATAATGATGCTAAAATCAAAATTATGAAGAATAAAAAAGTATGAAATTGCCGCAATAACAACAGAAAGTAGTGTTAAATATGTTGCAGACCAAAGTGCATACGAATATGTTTTTTTAAATTTCAAGGCTAAATTTATTTATCTGATCCTTCTAACACAAATTTATAGCCAACCCCTTTAACTGTTTTAAAATGGTCGTCGCCAATTTTTTCGCGTAATTTTCTAATATGAACATCAATAGTTCTTCCGCCTACTACAACTTCATTTCCCCAAACAGAATCTAAGATTGCTTCTCTTTTAAACACTTTACCAGGTTTAGAAGTTAACAAAGAAAACAATTCGAATTCTTTTCTTGGAAGCGCTATTTTTAACCCTGCTTTATAAACAACATATTCATCTCTGTCTATAACAATGTCACCAATTTTAAAAACTTCTTCATCTTCTTTTTCAGTTTTTAGTCTGCGTAATAAAGATTTTACTTTGCTTACTAAAACTTTTGGTTTTATGGGTTTTGTTATATAATCATCTGCACCTGCCTCAAAACCTGCAACTTGAGAATAATCTTCACCTCTAGCGGTTAAAAATGAAATCAATACATTTTCTAATGATTTTATCTTTCTAATTTTTTCACAAGCTTCTATGCCGTCCATTTCTGGCATCATAATATCTAATAAAATTAAATGTGGAACATGTTTTTTAGCAGACTTTATAGCTTGTTGCCCATTACTTGCAGTAAATACTTGATATCCTTCACTTTTTAAATTGTAACCTACAATTTCTAAAATGTCTGGTTCATCATCAACCAATAAAATTTTAATTTCACTTTTATCCATAAATTTATTAAAACTATGAACATCAAAAATAATCAATATTATAGTAAGAATTACAAATGCATAACAGAATATTCATTTTTACTCCTTAAAACAACAATCTAAAGCATTAAATAACAGGTGATTAATTAACTACAGAACTATCTTTTTTAATTAATGTTAACAATTAATTAATCTAAACACCCTATAATGCTCTTTCAAAAAATGGTTATATTTACAATACAAACCGTAAAAAATATCTAATATGAAAAAAAATTACATTTTAAGTTTTTTCTTAACTTTCTCTATCTGCTCTTTCACTTTTGCGCAAGAAATGCTTCTAAACGGAGATTTAGAGAATTGGGATAATGACACGTCTCCTACAAGTTGGACAAAATCAGAATCATTAACAAAATCTACTGAGGCTCATGGAGGTTCTTTCTCAGCGTTTAGAAATGCTGGTTCTTCAACTAAAAAGTTAAGTCAAACAATTGATGGAATAACTCCTGGCGCTAGTTATACTATTAGTTTTTGGTATAAAGTTACAGCTGGTGATGAAGAAGATGCTAGAATTTGGTGTACTTGGAAAAATGGTATTACTTCTGTTTATCATGTTGGTACTTCACAAAATGCTACAGAAGATCCTTTAAGAGGGCCAGAAAATGGTTATTTAAGTAATAACGGAGGTGTTTGGTCTAAACATGAAGTTACAGTTACTGCCCCAGCAGGTGTTGACGCTTTTTATTATGAAGTTAGATCTTATACAAACTCATTAACTTATTGGGATGATTTATCTTTTATAAAAAATGCAACTGCTTCAGTTGAAAAAAATACTATAGAAGGTTTTACTACCTATCCTAACCCTATTACAAACAATAGTTTTACTATAAAAAGTTCTTCAACCAAAGAAAAAAGTGTGGCCATTTATAATTTATTAGGAAAAAAAGTATTTGCAGCTAACTTTTCTGGTGAAAAGAAAGATATAGATGTTGCTACTTTTACTTCAGGAATTTATATTGTAAAGGTTACTGAGGATACTAAAACAGCCACTAAAAAAATAGTGATCAGATAAATTTCAATTATATTTTTAAATGCTAAAGCTTCGAAATTTTCGGAGCTTTTTTATTTTTATTATCTTTAGTAAAAAAACGAATTGTTATGAATTTATCTATCAAAATAAATGATGTTCTTTTTTTAGATATAGAAACAGTACCACAAGCAGAAAATTGGAAACTACTTTCTAAAGAAACGCAAGAGCTTTATAAAAAGAAAACTCAATACCAACGTAAAGATGAGTTTACTGTTGAAGAATTTTATGAACGAGCCGGAATTTGGGCAGAGTTTGGTAAAATAATCTGTATTTCTGTGGGATATTTTATTGATGTTGAAAATAAAAAGCAATTCCGCATTACTTCTTTTTTTGGTGATGATGAACATACACTTTTAACTGATTTTAAAGTTTTATTAGACAAACATTTTGCCAAGAAAAGTAATGTTTTATGTGCGCATAATGGAAAAGAATTTGATTTTCCGTTTATTGCCAGAAGAATGATTGTGCATCAAATAGATTT
The DNA here is from genome assembly GCF_051251875.1 of Polaribacter sp. GTDB lineage: Bacteria > Bacteroidota > Bacteroidia > Flavobacteriales > Flavobacteriaceae > Polaribacter. The sequence goes on along the minus strand of NZ_JBPOGL010000003.1, from coordinate 168,317 downwards.
GCCTAAAAAATTAAATTTATTAGGCAAAAAACCTTGGGAAGTTCCGCATTTAGATACCTTAGAATTATGGAAATTTGGAGATTATAAACATTATACTTCTTTAAAACTTTTAACGGCTATTTTAGGTATTCCTTCACCTAAAGATGACATTGACGGAAGTGAGGTTGCCAAAGTATACTACGAAGAAAAAAACCTAGAAAGAATTGTTACCTATTGCGAAAAAGACACCATTGCAGTAGCTCAGATCTTGTTACGTTTTAACAATCAACATTTATTAAAAGATGAAGATATTATTAGGGTTTAACTGTTTTACGAAGATTTAAAGAGAAATTCAGAAGCACATAAAGAAAATAAGAAGTTCTTTTCTGAAGGTAAAAAAAACTTATAGGTATTTTATTTATAGGTAGTTATTTGGTATAATACCTACAAGGTCAAGAAAAAGACCTTGCAGGTGAATATTGTTTGTTTTACGCTAATATTTTTTGAAGTTTTCTCTGTCAATCTCTGCGAACTTTGCGAAAAAAACTTTGCGTTTTTGCGGTAAATTACTAGCCTTCTAATTTCATAGAAAGCTCTAACCAGCGCTCTTCTTTTTGCTCTAAATTTGTAATAGTTTCTTGTAGTTCTTCAGATTTTTTTGCAATATCTTCTTCTGGTATTTCAACATTTAAAAACTGAGTTTCAATAGCTGATTTTCTTTTTTGAAGTCTTTCTATATCAGCTTCCAAAGTACCAAACTCACGTTTTTCGTTAAAACTTAGTGCGTTTTTTGTTGTTTTTTTCTCTTCCTTCTTATTTTCTACAGGTTTTTCAGTGTCTTCTACTAAAGCAGTACCATCATCATAGGCTCTAAAATCTGAGTAATTTCCAGGAAAATTCTCTACAACACCTTCTCCTCTAAATACAAAAAGTGCATCTACAATTTTATCCATAAAATATCGGTCGTGAGAAACCACCAAAAGGTTACCAGGAAAATCTAACAAGAATTCTTCTAAGACATTTAACGTAACAACATCTAAATCGTTGGTAGGTTCATCTAAAATTAAAAAATTAGGATTTTGGATTAAAACAGCACATAAATACAAACGCTTTTGTTCTCCACCAGAGAGTTTTTCAACAAAATCATATTGTTTCTTTTTATCAAACAAAAAGCGCTCTAACAATTGCGAAGCAGATATTTTTCTGCCTTTGGTTAATGGAATAAATTCTCCAAACTCTTTAACAACTTCAATTACTTTTTGTCCTTCTTTTATTTCAATTCCTGCTTGTGTATAATAACCGTATTTTACAGTTTCACCCAAAATAACTTTACCAGAATCTACGGGTGCCGTTTCTGTAATAACATTTAAAAATGATGATTTTCCGGTTCCATTTTTACCTATAATACCAATGCGTTCTCCACGTTTAAAAACATAATCAAATCCATCTAAAATCTTCTTATCACCAAAAGACTTAGAGACTTTATGAAGTTCTAGAATTTTACTTCCTAAACGTTCCATATTAATTTCTAACTGAACTTGGTGGTCTTTTCTACGTTGATGTGCTTTTTCTTTAATTTGATAAAAATCATCTGTTCTAGATTTAGACTTTGTTGTTCTTGCCTTTGGTTGCTTTCGCATCCATTCTAATTCTTTTTTAAATAAACTTTTTGCTTTTCCTAAATTGGTAGCTTCTAATGCCAAACGTTCTTCCTTATTCTGTAAATAATAAGAATAATTACCTTTGTATTTATATATTTTACCCTCGTCTAATTCTAAAATCTCATTACAAACTCGTTCTAAAAAATAACGATCATGCGTTACCATAAAAAGGGTAATTTTTTCTTTTGCAAAGAAAGCTTCTAACCACTCTATCATTTCTAAATCTAAATGATTTGTAGGCTCATCTAAAATTAAAAAATCTGGTTTGTTAATAAGTACAATGGCTAAAGAAAGACGTTTTTTTTGTCCACCAGAAAGACTTCCTACTTTTAATGTTAGGTCTTCTAATTTTAATTTAGATAAAATTTGTCTGTATTGTGTTTCAAAATCCCAAGCATTGTATTGCTCCATTTGCTCAAAAGCAGCTTGATAAGCGTCTGTATCATCTAAGTTTTTAAGCGCTTTCTCATATCTATTTACTATTGAAAGTATTTTATTATCTGTAGCAAAGATGGTTTCTTCAATAGTTAAATCTGGATTTATCTCATCTTTTTGAGCCAAATAGGCAATAGAGATTCCATTTCTAGAGACCACTTGCCCAGAATCTGGAACATCTAAACCTGCAATAATATTTAAGATGGATGTTTTTCCACTTCCATTTTTAGCAACAAAAGCAACTTTTTGGTCCTTGTTAATTCCAAAAGAGATGTCTTCAAATAAGATACGTTCTCCATAAGATTTAGAGATATTTTCAACGGATAAATAGTTCACAGAAATAAAATTTATTTTTGCAAAGAAACAAAAAACCCAAGCGTTAACTTGGTTTTTTAGAATCTATTAACTTTTGGAATTTTCTTTTCCCTAAATTTAAAGAAGAAAGCTCCTTTTTTAAGGGCTAAAAACCTTCATCAAAAACAAAAACCTCAAGCTAGGCCTGAGGTTTTATAAAAGTAATTACAAATGTATCCTTTCTTATTGTTTTATAAACTTTTGTATAAAAGTTTCTTCTTCGTCTGTTAATTCTATCAAATAAATTCCTTTTTTCAAAGTGCTAATATCAATAGTATTGTTTTTAATTGTTCCGGATGTAATTAACTGACCTAATAGATTTGTAATTCTATAGTTGGATTTAATTGCGCCAAAACTTGTGTTAATGTTTAAAATAGCAGAAGTAGGATTTGGATATAGCAGATTATCTCCAAACTCTTTATTAGATGCTGATTCTGTTGTATAATAGCTATTCACTTCATTTACAGAATTTATAGAACTTCCTCCATTACCAATAATACCTGTAATTGTAACTTGGTCTATGTAAATATGATCATCATTTTTTGATGCATCATTTTGGAATCTGAATGCAGAATTGGAAGCAAAATTAACATCTGTACCATTTAAAGTAACGGTTGCCGAATAAAAAGTATTATTGTTAAATGATGTTCCTCTTGCCCACGCTGCAACTGTAGACCAAGAAGATCCGTTATAAAAACGCAACCAAAAATCTTCACCGTTTTCCATTGATCTAGCATAGAAATAGAAAGTTACCTCAACAGAATTAAAACTTGTTAAATTAAAACTAGATGATGTCATTGCAGAACCAGTACCAGAGTTATCTCTTAAACGAATAGACCTATTACCTTCAAAAGAACGTGAACCAGAATACCTATAACAATCAGATCCTCCATCAGACCAACCATCCCAACCAGATTCAAAGAATCCTTCATGTAATACTGTTGTAGAACCTGTTGATCCATCAAGAGTTGTAAAAGTTACACTAGTACTTTGTGCCGATACATTACCAGCTGCATCTTTTGCATTTACGGTGTATGAATAACTTGTAGCAGCAGTTAAACCCGTAAGATTTGCGCTTGTAGAACTTACACTTCCTATACTTGTACCGCTACTAAAAATTTCATAAGCTGTTACACCAACATTGTCTGAAGATGCAGACCAAGATAAACTAGCCGTTGTTTCTGTAATATTTGATACCGTTAAATTTGTTGGTATTGTTGGTGCTTGTGTATCTGCAGCTGGCGCATTTACATGTACAGTTCTTGAAACTTCTGTAGCTGCATTTCCCGCAGCATCACTTACGTTATAGGTTACAACATAGGTATTTACTGTATTTGTATCAACAGTATCGCCACCAATAACAATATTAGCTGTTAAATTTCCATCTACATTATCTGTTGCTGTTGCTCCTAACTCATTGTAAGCATCTCCTTGTGTTACATTTATGGTTGATGCTCCTGTTAGTGTAATTATTGGCGCTGTTGTATCTGCAACTCCGTCTGTAATATTTACAGTATAATCTTCTGTTTCTCCATAATTATAACTTCCACAAGAACTTGGTATTGCATTGTATTGCATAACAACTCGCATTCTAGTTGCTCCTGTTATTGCAGAAGTTGGTATAGTAAAAGCACCACTTACTGGAGTGGTTGTAGAGGCAGACTTTGACCAAATGGTTTCTCCATTGTCTGTAAAATCTCCATCTTTATTGTAATCAATAAACACCGCATACCCTTCGTTATATAAAGTGCCTGTCCAGGTTGGAGTTATTGTTATGGTAGCAGAAGTTCCTTTGGTTAAAACTGTAGATTGCGAAGTATAATCTGCATATCCACTAGAAGCTGCACCTGTTGTATTGTTAATACTTCCTAAAACAACTTTACTAATATATTCATCAACCACACTGTTTCCATTAGAACTACAATAGTTTAATTGAATTTCGCTTGTTGTAAAACTTACGGATGCACTATATGCTGATGTAGCGTTGTCTGGACATGTACTTCTTACTTGAACTTCGTATGTAGTTTCTGAGTTTAAACCAGCTAAAGAAGTTGATGTTCCGGCAACTGTAGAAGTTGTCCAAGTAGTTGTTCCTGATTGACGGTATCTAAAATCATAAGAACTTCCTGGAACTGCATCCCAAGAAACGGTTGCTGTTGAAGATCCAAAACCATCAATAGTTAAATTATCAGGAGTGGTTGCGTTACAAACCACAGGCGTTCCCGTTAAACCAGTTATAATTAATGAATAATTTTGACTCCCGCCAGTTAAAGAACCTTTATTAGTTACGGAAATTGTGTAAGTTCCAGAAGCATTTGCAACATCAACTCTTTCATAAGGATCTACATTATTATCTCCCTTACCGTTGGTAGCTACACCTGTTAATTTCCAAGGTGTATAGGTTGTTCCGTTTTTTGAAACTCTAATATCTAAATCGTTTACTAAAACAGGTGAGCTAGAATTTGTAGCGGTAGAAGCTACTCCAGCTCTATCTGTCCAAGAAATAGAAGCCATTAAATCATTAATTCCGTCAGAATCTACGGTTATTTGATAGGTTTGTCCGTTGGTTAATGTTAATTCTTCTACTTTTGATTCATTTCCATTTTGTGTAATTGCTTGCGCAGCTCTTTTTGCATTCAACAATCCCCAACCATAAACTGCATCCGGACCTGTAGCACCAGCATCATCTGCGGTATGTAAAGCAATTCCTTTTAAAGTAGAAGCTTTTATAAAAGAACCTCTTACATCATTTGCATGTTGTTGTAATATTAATAAAGTTCCTGCAACGTTTGGCGATGCCATTGAAGTTCCTGTAATACTATTGTAGTCTGTATTACTAGATTCATAGGTTGAGTAAACTGCTGTTCCGTTTCCAGTAATATCTGGTTTTATACGATAATCATCTGTAGGACCTTCGCTACTAGAAGAATTGATACTTACAGAAAGTAAATTTCCGTTGGTATCAATATTGGCATCATTTGCATTTGCAACCACCATATTATTTTTTGCAGTAGCATGACCAGATAATTTATCATAAGAAGAATTTCCACCTAAAGGAGATCCGTTTGAAGAATTATCATTTCCATCATTTCCGGCAGCCACCACCATTAAATAATTAGGCGCATTAAACATAATTTCATCCCAATCTCTAGAATCTGTTATATAACCTCCAAAATAATAATCTGGCAATTGACTGGCACGAAAACCATAAGAATGATTAGAAATTAACATTCCGTTAGACGCTGCCCCTGTAGCTTCAGATGTATCGCTATTCCAGTCATAACCAACAGCACTTGCATGCGGCGCCATTCCTTTTGCATTTGCATCTACACCAGATGCAATAATTGTACCTGTTACGTGTGCAGAATGATAATGTAGTGTTGTTGTTCCATCTCCTATGGAAAATCTATTTGTACCACCTGCACCATCATATTCTTGATGAGAAGCCCTTGCAAGTCCTCCATCCCAAACGTGAGCAGTCATATTTTGTCCCATTAGATTTAACCCTAACGAACCACCAGCATTCAAATGATCTGTTCTAGTAGATGTTGCTGCATCAACATTAAAAGTTGTGTAATAGATTGGTTTTCCATCTACAACTCTTTGTATTTCTAAAAGTTCACCTTTGGAATTTGTAAATTTTGTTTGCCAACCTTTCGCATTTGCTATAGAAATGGCATTTTGCTTTTCTAAAGATGCTTTTTGCTTAAAAGTCTTTTTTAAAACACTCAGTTTTTCCTGATTATACTTGCCTTTAATTTTTTCTAACTCAACTTTCTTTTGCGCTTGTATGCTTAATCCGAAAGTCATAAAAACTCCTAAAATAAGAAGTCTACTGAAGTACTTGTTTTTCATTTTTGGTTGATTTTTGGTTAGTGATTCATTGAAATCATTTGTAATGCTTTAAAGCAACTCTTCAAAGAAATAGAAGATTCATAAAACATGATTATATAATACTAAATTTTTATGTTAAAATGACATAAAATTTTAAATAATACCACACAAACATACAAATTAATTATCAATACCGCAATTATCAAATTTAAGAAAAAATAAGGACACAAAACTCCAACAGAAACCATACAATTTATATAAATAAAACAATCAAAGTAAAACTTAACTCTCACTTTTTACATTTCCTAATTAGTGGTATATTGCGCCCAATAATTGATAAAAAAAAGTATGAAAATAATAGTTCCAATGGCCGGAATTGGGTCTCGTTTAAGACCTCACACGTTAACTGTACCAAAACCATTAACTGTAATTGCAGGCAAACCAATTGTACAACGCTTAGTAGAAGATATTGCTTCTGTTATTGATGAAAAAATTGATGAAATAGCATTTGTAATAGGTACAACAGCCAAAGGTTTCCCTACAAATACTGAAGAACAATTGTTAAAAATTGCAGCAGAATTAGGCGCAAAAGGCTCTGTTTATATACAAGAACAAGCATTAGGAACTGCGCATGCTATTTATTGCGCTAAAGAATCATTAAGTGGTCCTTGCGTGGTAGCTTATGCAGATACATTATTTAAGGCAGATTTTACCTTAGATGTAAATGCCGATGGTGCAATTTGGGTAAGCAAAGTAGAAAATCCAAGTGCTTTTGGTGTTGTAAAACTAAAAGATGGTTTTATTAGCGATTTTATTGAAAAACCAAAAGATTTTGTTTCCGATTTAGCAATTATTGGAATTTATTATTTTAAAAGCGGAGATAAATTATTAGAAGAAATTCAATATTTAATAGATAATGATTTAAAAGAAAATAATGAATATCAATTAACCAACGTTTTAGAATCTTTAAAACAACAAGGAGCAAAATTTATTCCTGGAACTGTAAACGCCTGGATGGATTGCGGTAAAAAGGACCCAACCGTAGACACCAATAAACAAGTGTTAGGTTTTGAACATGAGGCTGGTAATAATTTAGTTTCTAAAGATGTTATTTTAGAGAATTCTGAAATAATTCAACCTTGTTTTATAGGAGAAAATGTAGTGCTTAAAAACACTAAAATTGGACCTTATGTTTCTATTGGCGCTAATAGCACTGTTGAAAACGCTACTATAGTTAATTCATTAATTCAATCTAATGTAGCAATATCTAATGCAGACTTAGACAATGCTATGATTGGTAATCATGCAAAATATAATGGCAAATACACTTCTGTAAGTATTGGCGATTATACAGAATTAATTTAGATGAAATTTAGAAGAAAGAAAAAAGAAAATAGAGAAAAAAGCAGACTTGGTTTTCAAACCTATGCGCTATTCTCTATTTTCTTTTTTCTCTTTTCAATCCATACGTTCTCACAAGACAGTATTCCTGCAGCAAAAGATTTAACAGAGGAAAAAGAGTTAAATTTTCAACAATTTTTTTTTAAAGCGCTGTCAGAAAAAGCAATTGGCAACTACACCAAAGCCATTCAGAACTTAGAAAATTGCAATCAAATTTTACCTGATGATGTTGCTGTGTTTTTCGAGTTTTCTAAAAATTACTTGTTACTAAAAAACACCTTACTTGCAAAAGAATACATACATCGTGCGTTGGCAAAAGAGCCTACAAACTTATGGATGCTAAAACATTTGGTACAAGTAAACTTTGAAGAAAAAAACCTTAAAGAAGCCATTCTAAATCAGCAGAAACTAGTTGAAAGCGACCCTAAAGAAAGACCATTTTTAGTGCAATTATATATCTATAACAAAGAATATAAAAAAGCAGTTAGTTTACTAACTATTTTGGAGAATGAAGGCGCTTTATCCGTAAATTTGAAAAATTTAAAACAGCGCTTAGAAAAAAGAAAAGAAAATAGTATTGTTGAAGAAAAACAAAAAGACTCAACAAATTTAATAGCACAGTTTAAGAGTGACAAATCGTATAAAATTCTAGAACAGATTTTAGAAAAACACGCAAACAACACAACTGTTTTATTAAAATATGCTGAAGAAGGAATTGCTCTTTTTCCTGCACAACCTTTATTTTATTTAACAAAAGGAAAAGTTTTAAATAATCATAAAAAGTATAAAAAAGCGTTAGAGAGTTTACAAAATGGTATCGATTTTGTATATGAAGATAAAATGGAAGCCGCTTTTTACAATGAAATGGCCATTGCTTATAATGGTTTAGGAAACACAAATGAAGAAAAAAAATACAGAGCAAAGTCCGAAAAAATAAAAAATTAACAATGAAATCTATAAAATACCTTCTTGTTTTTGCCCTTGTTTTTACCGCTTGTAAAACTTCTAAAAACATCATAGATGCTAATGTGGTTGCCAAAGAAATGGCAGCCAAAAAAGTAGCAAAAAAACACATTGCAGCTAACTTTGATAAAAAAACAATAGACGCTAAGTTTAAAGTAAATTTTAATAACGGAAAAACAAACCAAAGTATTTCTGTGAACCTAAAAATCATAAAAGACGAAGTTATTTGGCTGAAAGGCACCAAACTAATAAGTGTTTTTAAGGCAAAAATTACACCTACTTCTGTACAGTATTATTCTCCTTATGCAAAAAATTATTTTGAAGGAGATTTTTCTATGCTCACAAAATTGTTGGGTGTAGAAATTAATTTTAATCAACTTCAAAACTTATTTTTAGGTCAATCATTACAAAATGTAAAAGAAGAAAAACAAGAAGTTGTTATTGTAAACAACTCTTATCTTTTATCCCCAGAAACACAAGCAAATTTATTTGATATTTTCTTTGCCATAAACCCTTCTCATTTTAAATTAGATTCTCAATCTATTGTAAATTCTATAAAAAATAAACGTTTAGATGTTTTTTATCCGTCATATACTATTGTAGATAAGGTCTTATTTCCATCAGAAATTAATATCAATGCAAAACAACTAAATAGTAATAATCAAATAGATTTTTACTTAAAATCTGTGGAGTTTAACACCAATCTAGATACTTCTTTTTCAATTCCTAATAAAGCCTATAAACGCATTAATTTATAATGAATAAAACGCAATTTTACATATCTATTTTAGCTTTTATACTAAGTGGTTTTTCAGTTTTAGGACAAACTAGAAAACAGCTAGAAACCGAACGTATTAAATTGCAAAACGAAATTAAACAAGTAAATAGCTTGCTTTTTAACGAGCAAAAGAAAGAAAAAAATGCTTTAGAAGACTTAAATAATCTGAATCAGAAAATTGAAGTTCGAAACAAATTAATTTATACGATAAACTTAGAAGCAAAAGCATTGTCTAAAGAAATAAATGGCAACGAAAAAGAAATAAAAGCTTTAAATAAAAAATTATCTGAATTAAAAGAAGATTATGCAGATATGATTTTTAAATCATACAAAAGCAAATCTCAGCAAAGTAAAACCATGTTTTTATTGTCTTCACAGAACTTTTACCAAGCGTATAAGCGTTTAGAGTACATGAAACAATATACTGCTTTTAGAAAAAAACAAGGAGAAGAAATAAGTATACAAACTAGTATTGTACAAAAATTAAACGACTCTTTGTTAATTCAAAAAAAATCGAAAGACAGGTTACTTTCAGCAGAAAAAAATGAGAAATCTAAAATTGAAACAGATAAAAAAAGAAAAGAATTCTTAATTGCAGCTATTAAAAAGAAAGAAAACTCCTACAAAAGAGACTTAAGAAAAAAAATAGCACAAGAAAAAGATGTTGCTGCAAAAATTGATAAAATTATACGCGATGCTATTGCAAAAGCAAATAAAAAGGTTAAAGTAAAACCAAAATCTACCAAAAAGAATGAGTTTATTTTAACTCCGGAAGCAAAAGCTCTGGCAACAAAATTTGAGTTGAATAAAGGAAAACTTCCTTGGCCTGTAAAAGAAGGTTTGGTAACTAGAAGATTTGGTGTACAAGCACATCCAACCATAAAAGGAATTACAGTAAATAGTACCGGCCTACACATTAATACCAAAAAAGGTGTGTTTGCAGAAAGTGTTTTTAACGGAAAAGTGTTGGCCATTCAATTAACTTCTGAAGGCAGAAAAAATGTTTTAGTACAACATGGTAATTACATAACTGCTTATAATAATTTAGAAAGTATATTGGTAAAAAAGGATGATAATGTTGTAACCGGACAAAAAATAGGTAAAATATTTACCGATAAAGTTTCTGGTAAAACCAAACTAATTTTTGTGCTTTTTAAAAATACCAAACGTTTAAATCCTTCTTCTTGGATTTTAAAAAGATAGTTCCTTTTAACTGAAATTCAGAAAAAACAATTGTTCTAAAATTATAAAGTAACCATATATTTTTACTTCATAAAAAATTCCATAATCATTTTAAAAATAAAATAATTATGGAATTTAATTTGAAACTCTGAAACAACTTTAACGCTTAGTTTCTAACAATTTTTAAAACTGTTTTATTGTTTATAAGCGCCATATATACACCTTTTGCTAAGGAAGAAACATTAATTTCTACATTATTTTTATCAGTGTAATTATTCTTTATTAATTTTTGTCCTTGCAAATTATAAATCACAACAGAATTAATACTGTAAGCAGTATTTTTTATAGTGATTTTATTATCTGTTGGATTTGGATACAAGCTTAAAGTATTGCTAAAACTCACCTCATTTGTAGAAAGTACCGTTTCATTATCTATACCATAAGTTGGATTTTGAATTACAAAATCTCCGGTTCCATTAGGGTTTCTTGCATACCCCATATCATCTGTTTGTTCTCCAAAGGTGATGTTTTCTATTATGGTACCATCTGCATAAGATAAAATAGCACTTTCACCGCCTGCTGAAAATTTAATATCGGCATGTAATCCTGTTTGATCATCATCTTTATCGCACCAAACTATTAAATAACTATTTGGCGCTATTGTTAATCCTGTAGGAAATTGCCACACCAATAAATCTGTTGGATCATCAGATAAATACAAATTATCTAAACTAAGCGTTTCTGAACTATTATTATACAGCTCTAACCAATCATCATATTCTCCATCTTGATCTGTAACCGTTGTTTCGTTAGAAGCCATTATTTCATTAATTACAAGATCTCCTGGTGTTAATTTTACATAAGTTGCTTCTATTGTATAAAATTCATGTTCTGCTCTTGCTGGCGAAAATGCGCCAATATTATCGTTTTCTGCATAAATATAATATTGCATATAATTTGCATCAACAAGCACATCTACACCATAAACATTATCTCCAGAAGCACCGTCATTATGTGCACCATCATCATACATTAACACTTTAGTAAAAGGTAATGTTTCATCTGTTCTGTAACCTAAATAAACTGCATCTGAATTTGTATCTGTTACCGTACTTGTAATGCTAATAGTTTCTCCTATAATTGGCGTTGTAACAGAAGTATTTGTATTGCTAATAGTTGGCTGTGTATTTGTAAAATCTGTCTGAGACAATAAATACGTATTTCTTGCAGACATTAAGTTTGTTAAACCTGAAGCAGTTATAGACCCAAAAGTATAATCTGTATCTATATTTCCGGTAAACTGCTCATCTGTATAAAATTTATTGGTATCTGCTGTTACTGCCGAAGCAATAATTGCTTGATAATCATTTGCTAAAGTTAAGTAGCGAGAATTGCTAATGTTTTCTGTTAAAATGGTTTTGTAATGTGCCAAATACATTTTTTTATATTTTGGTATTGACATCAATTTAGAAATTAACGGAAATGCATCATCATTTATATGTAATAAGTGATCTAATTCTGCTTTTTGAATAGTTGTATTTAAACTTCCACCACCTGGAGGACCTCCAGGACCACCACCATTTTGACTTTCACCAGTCTGACTAAACGTTCCGAAAGACATGTTTAAATCCCAAATAACAGCATTAAATTGATTGTTATCATCTTTATACAAATAGTAGTTTTGTTTATACCTGCCAATATAGCTATCTAAATTTACCAAAACATTGTTTAATGCCAGCATCCAAATTGCTCTGTCTACATTAATAACATTTTCAATATTAGAAATATCATTCTTTAAAACATCTGTTAACTCTATCAAATCATTCCAATGTGCAACTGCCACTGTTGGGTCTGAATCATCATCAGATTTAATTTCATATCCTTCTTCATAACTATTAATATCGGTTCCTAAATATTCTAAACTTGGCAAATTAGCAGTAATAGGACTTGCACCGTTAGGCGGACTACAGCTAAAAAACGCATTACTTTTAGAGTTAAAATGCTTATTTACAAAAGTTTTAGTAATGGCTTCTGTATTTGTGTACAACCCCATTAAAGTACCATTTACATATACATTTGCGTAGTTTGCCTCTGGCGCATACATATATTGGTTTATAATATTGTAAGCAATAGTTTCTCTCACAAAAGAAGGATCATACAATACATTTGCTAACTTAATATCTTTGTAACCTTGATAGTCTTGATCTATATAAGTGTCTAATTCTATGTGAAATGGGTTTTTTGTTTGACTTGAGTTATACGTACTATTGCCCTTATATTTTACACCAACTTGATTAAACAAGGTTCCGTTAATAGTAACAGATTGTGCTTCTGTATAGTTATTATCACCTTCTTTTTCAGCATCTAATAATTCATCCCAATTACTTTCAGCAAAAACTATTTCAATAGTTTGAATGGTATTTATGTTGTAAAAATCTTGAGAATAAATGGTTAAGGTTAAAAACCACAGTAAAAGAGTAAATTTTTTTTTCATTTTTTTTTATTTAAGATTTAACTTTTTAGATGCCTTTTCGTTCATAAACTTGCGCCATTCATTAAAAATAAATTTAGTAATAAAATGACAATGAAAAGAATACGTCTTACTCTGGTTGAGGGTAATACTTTATATTCTTTTGTAAAATTATTGCATTTGGCAATGTAATTAATTCTCCTTTTTTAGTTTTTAAAGTGATAAAAAAAGCGCCAATATCTCTAATTTCTCCTGTAGTATCATTGTCTTTTTCTAAGATGGTAATGGTATCGCCAATCTTTACAGGATAATTTACAAACAGAATTATACCCGCCGTAATGTTAGAAAGGATAGACCATTGGGCAAAAAAAGCAATCCCTAAAATGGTTAAAAAAGAAGAAATATAAATTAATAATTGTTTTTCATCTACTCCCCAAATAAAAGCAACTATTACAATAACAGACATATACGTTAGAACTGTAATAATTTTATTAGTCAAAACAATTCTTGCATTTTGAAAACCAAATTTTTGCTGAATTTTACGCAACGATTTTGTAATTAACCAATGCACAAAAAAAGCAATGATCAAAATTACTACAGTTTGTATTATTCTATAATTATCTATTCTCATATTTATAAAGTTTAAGTAAACAATGCTTTTAATTCAGTTGCTTCATTTGGTTGTAATTTGCCCGCTAAAACCAGGCTCAATTGTTTTCTTCTTAAAGCTCCTTCAAACCTTTCTATTTCTAATTCAGTTTCTGGTTTTATTTGAGGAATCATAGTTGGTTTCCCAGTTTCATCAACCGCTACTAAAGTATAAATACCTTCATTAACTTTGGTTCTAAATCTAGATTGCCTGTCTTCTATCCAAACATCTACATAAATTTCCATAGATGTTTTAAAAGCTCTAGATACTTTGGCCTCTATAGTTACTACACTACCAACGGGTATTGCTTTGTTAAATGCCACATGGTTTACAGAAGCCGTTACCACAATTCTTCTTGAGTGTCTTCTTGCAGCAATACTGCAAGCTCTGTCCATTCTTGCCAACAACTCGCCACCAAAAAGGTTGTCTAAATAATTAGTTTCACCAGGTAACACTAAATCGGTAAGAGTTGTTATAGAGTCTTTGGGAGTTTTTACTTCCATTGCTAAAAATTTCTGCAAAGATAGCAATCACATCCTTAAAAAGGATGTTAATAAAAAGTAAAGAGCTTGATTTTTAGTAGAAGTGAAGTTTTTATGAAATTTATACAAGTTCTTTGAAAAAATCTAAAGATATTTCTAGCTACAGCACATAATTTTTACTCAATTTCACTAATTTCAATTACCCATTTGTGAATACCCTAAAATAGTCTTTCGGAAATTCACTCTAAAATTGACTGTTTACACTAGAAAATACTATAAAACTATTATAGTTTTTCTATAAGAAGCCAAGCATCTTTAGAAACGGTTTTTTGAATGCGATACAAGTTGTTAATTGCTTCTCTTTTTTTAACAAAGCTATTAAAAGAAACTTGGGTTAAACCCCATTTATTAACACCAATAATCTGAGCATTATACCCTTTCTTTTTAAGTTCATCAACTTTCTTTTGGGCGTTTTCTGGAAATTGAAAAGCACCAGCAACTATATGATACGGTTTTGGTATTTCTTTAGCAACATTTAACTCTATTGTTGGCAACGGATTAGAAATTACAAAAGTGGCTGCTTGTATCTTTTTTTGAATTGCTTTTTGCTGATTTGCCAATAATTTTTCTTGCTCTTTTTGTTGATAACCAGCATATCCTGCAAAACCTAATGTTAATAAAATTGCTGCAGTTGCCGCATATTTTATAAAGGCAGGAATTCCTTTTTCAGCTGTTTTTTCTACAACAGGCACTAAAGGTTTTACTTGTTCTTTGTATCTTTTTATTGCTGAAGATTCTAAGGCCGTTAAACCAAAAGAATCTGTTAGAAAATTAAAAACAGCATTGGGTTCAAAAATAATTTGATTCTCATCATTTAAAGACAAAGTACCAATATTTTCTAAAGAAATAGCCGCAGTTTGCAATTCGTTTTGCCATTTTATTACAGACAAAGAAATAGCTGTAGACGCTTTCTCAAAAGAAATATTTTCTGCAGAAGCTATATAATTTGCCAACAAACCGTCATTGTGTTTTAAATGACTGTTAAACGTAATTTGTTTGCTTGGCGGATAAAACATTTGGGTAGTTTCATCTAATTTTGCACCAATTCTATTGGTTACAAATCCTCCAAAATCAGGTACTATTACGCAATCGTATCTGTACAATAAATCGTTTATGTAATTGGCTAAAATCATTAATACAAATATAGAAAAATAGCCATCTATTTTTACCGAATAGTTTAAAATTTATTCACAATTTAAATAACTAATTCATTTTCAGTATTTTTTTGTAAATTTAAAAGACCATTTCTTTATTTGAACGATGAAATTCTACTATAAAACTCTTTTTTTTATATTCATTATCTCCGTAAAAAGTTATGCTTTTCAAAAAACCATAGTTCTAAACTCCCAAAATACAGCTATAAACCTAAGAGATTACGCAACTATTTTTACTTCTGAAGAAGAACTTTTAACAAACGAAATAGACATAAATGCGTTTCGTAAAATAGACCCTACAACAGATTTCTTTTATTTTGATTTTACCCTAAAAACTATTTGTTTACAGTTTTATTTGACAAATAAATTGGAAAAAAACAAACAATTTTATGTTCGGTTTTCCAATACCATGATTCATGAAATTATAGTTTACAAACACACGCCAAATGGTTTTATAGAACTTCATAAAACAGGTATAAAACACCCCATAAAGTCCAAATTAGTAAGAAATAGAAATTTTATAATTCCTATTGAAATAAATTCAAAAGAAAGCGCCTCTTATATGATTTGTTTAAATAAAATAAACGGAAGACCTTTAGTAACCAATGTAATGTTATTAAGTAAAGACTCTATCAATTCTAAAAGTTTTAAAGAAGACATTATTATTGGTGCTTATGTTGGCTTAAGTTTTATTTTCTTACTAATTGGCATTGTGCTTTTTGTTGTTTTAAAAAAATCTATTTACTTTTTTTATTCGCTTTACATTTTCTTTCTAGGCTTGTTTATTTTATCCTATACAGGTGTTTTTCAACAACTTTTTTTATCATCAGAAATTATTATTAATAAATATTTACATTATGTAGTTTTTGGCGAATTGGCATTTGTTTTTTTTGTTGTATTCTCTCAAAAATTTCTGAACACAAAAAAACATCAACCAAAATTATATAAAATTGTTTTGTGGTTGATGACAACCTTAATTGTACTACGATTATTACTGCATTTTTTCTTTAACAACTTGTTTTCAAATTACATTCCAACTTTTATGAAAGTTTGGTATTTACTATATGTAATAGGTGTTTTTTTAGTTGCTTATCAAATTATAGTTTTATACAAAAATGGCAAGAAAAAAAACATCCTTTTTGCAATTGCCTATTTGTTCATGATATTAGGTTCTTTTATTTCTGTAATATACCATAGTTTTGGCTTGGTAAATGCCATTGTTTTTAATTTACCTTTATTGTTATTTACATCATTACTAGAACTAATTTTTATAACCATAGCTTTAGGTTTTTTAGTGATAGATATTATGAATGATAAAAGGAATTTATTAAAAGAAGTCGCAAAACAAAAGCAGCAGAATTTAAAAGAATTTATAACCTTAAACAGCAAAACTAAAGTCTATTTAGATGCTTTAAAATATGTAAAATCAGACGGAAATTATTTAGAGTTTTATGTTACCGATAAAAAAATATTGGATAGAAATAAACTAAAAACGCTACAAGAAATTTTACCATCAAATTTTGTGAAGGTTCATCGTTCTTTTATTATCAATAAAAATTACATTAAAACAACTACCAGCACTTCAGTAATTTTAAATCCAAATATAGAAATACCTGTTTCACGTACTTTTAAAGAAAACCTTAAAGGTTAGTAATGTTCTTTTTTGTGTTAGTCATCACAAATTTATAAAATGCCTTTTTATTTCATGTAATTTTAGAATATCAACACCTAAAATTAAATATCATGAAAAATTATATCCTATTTTTTTGCATCACCCTATTAACTTCTAATTTATATGCTCAAACCAATGGTTGGCAGCAATACTCGCAACCCAAGAAAATTTACGACATGCAATATGACAGTGCCGGAAATTTACATTGTGGTACAGATATGGGTTACGTAAAGCTAGACAATATGCTTACTGTTGTAGCTTTTAAAAATCTTACTTCTCAAGATGTTCCTGTCGGAAAACTTAAACAAGTTGCTTTAGATCCTAGTAATGATGATTTTTTTTACGGCGTAGATGATGACGAGAAAATTGCTTCTTTTAATCTTGACAATGGAAACATAGAGTACCCCACTTTTAATGCTACGCTTGAAGAGTATAGAAACACCCAATTGTATTGGGCAAGCAATAACGAAATGTATGTGTTTTCAAAAGAAAAAAAATATTATCAAACGGTAAACAATGGCGTGCTAAGCCCTAAAAAAGATGTTGACTTTTATCCTCAAAGTATTGTAGAAAATAGTGATCATACAAAAGCATATTTTGCCGGAATTAACAACGGTTTATGGGAATTAGATAAAGCAACTAC
Organism: Polaribacter sp.; assembly: GCF_051251875.1. GTDB lineage: Bacteria > Bacteroidota > Bacteroidia > Flavobacteriales > Flavobacteriaceae > Polaribacter. The sequence continues at coordinate 150,600 of NZ_JBPOGL010000003.1, read as the reverse complement.
CAACTGGACCAATTACAACATGCAAAACTCTGCCATACATAGTAATGGTTTAACGGATTTAGAAATAGATTCTAACAATGTTTTATACATTTCTAGTTACGCCGGCTTATGCACACTTACCAACGGAACTTTTGCAAACTACGAAGAACCAATACCAGGCGGCACTATTAATTATCCCTGTTTTCAAGTAGATGTTCACCCCAATACCGATAAAGTATTGGTAAGAACTTCTTTAAATAATTCTGCCAGTCACAGTGGTTTTGCAACAGTAGATTTAACTACAAATACATGGAATTTTTATGCAGAAGACAATACCAATTGTGTGAATAAAAACACTTTTGATCATGTAAATTATTCTTCTGATGGTTCTAAAATTTTAGCCATAGAACCTTTTGGAGGTTACTATTCTGCATCAAACACTGTTTTTGACCCCGTTATAAATTCGTGTAACCCTATCAACTTCAACTACTTAAACGCATCAGAATTAAGCCAATACTCAGATATAAATGTAAGATCTTCAAAAGACACAAATGCACCTAACAATAAATTTGAAATTGGTTTTACCAATAATGATGGATTTAGCATTCAAGAACTACCAATTATTGTTACTGGTAACGATTTTGCAGCATATAATAATTCAGAAATAATAATACCCAATAATAATGGAGAGGTACAATACGATGTTTTATCTACAAAAAATTATTTTTTAATCACCAATAATAAAAATGAAATTCAGTTTGTTGATGATGATAATAATATAACCAAACAACAACTAACAGGAATTGGCTCAGGTGGAATTATAAAAGCAAAAACCGCGGGTTCTATTGCCAACCACTACCAACCTATTGTTTTAAGCACTTATAATAACGGTGCAGAAAGAAAGTTTGATATTATTAATTGCGATTTAGAAAATAGTACTTGTACGCCAGGAACAGAGGTTTTTACAAATGATAGAAATGTAACAGCTAATGCAACATTTAATTGTACAGAAAAAAGTGATACGGAATTATTATGTGGCATTCTTAAAGAAAATGCAACTGATGAAATTACAGCAGAACTTATCAACTATAATATATCAGCAAAATCTTCAGTAATACTATTAACAAAGGTAGTTTCCCATTTAATTTCACAAATAAATAGAGAAATTAACTTTTTAGAAACATCACCAGAAGACGAAACGAACAATCCAAAAGCACATTTTTCTAGTCATGAGAGAAAACAATTAAATAGAATTGAAAACGTTAATAATGAACCCGTAATTACAGAATTTACCATAGACGTAAATCAAGATGGTAAAGTAGATAGTGTTGATGAAGCTATTGCTGGCAATATTTTTATAAAAGGTAGAGATTTAGACCCAGACATTCCGTTTGATTTTTTAAAAGCCATTTTTTTATATTTAGAGCGAGTAAATACTACTGGGAATGGAACTTCTGAAAGAGTAAGACAAAAATTTGCAGATGTAATAGCGTATAGAGAAGGCAACACTGCAAATAAAAATAGTACAACTACAGAAATTCCTTATAGTGCTATTACCGAATCAGAAATTAAAGATTTACCACAAGATTTAATCATTTATAAAACCATAAGATACTTTAACTCTACACAAAATTATACGCTTCTTTTAAATACAAATTATGGTCTTTTACACAAATCTGGAATCACGATTAACGATGTATTAAGCATATCTGAAAATACAATTTCAGAAAATAATATTTCTGTGTACCCAAACCCAAGTACAAATGCTTTAAAAGTTACAGGCGTAACTGCCAAAAAACTTACCTTACTAGATATAAACGGACGCAAAATAACTTCAACAAACGGCAATCAATTAAAGTTTTCCAATGTTTCTAAAGGAATGTATGTATTAAAGATAGAAACGGAAAAGAATAGTATCATCACAAAAAAAATAATTATTCAGTAAGTAACTTTAGCATTAAAACCTTTTTGTATCTTGTAGGTGTTGATACTTTTATGATATGCAAAATGAAAAGTTACTTGCTGTTTTACGTCTACAAAAATGCACGGCTATTGGTGATATTTTAGCAAAAAAACTCATTGTACATGTGGGTGATGTTGAACAAATATTTAAAGAAAAATCAGCAACATTACAAAAAATAAATGGTATTGGAAACCACGTTTTAAAGCACCTTTTTGATAAAAAAAACATCAATTTAGCTACACAAGAACTGGCATATATTACAGAAAATAATATTGCATATTCTTATTTTTTAGATGATGATTATCCTGTAAACCTACAAAATTGTATAGATGCACCAATTTTACTTTTTAAAGATGGAAATTTAGATTTTTCAAACAACAGAATAATCTCTATTGTAGGCACAAGAAATATGAGTTCTTATGGACGCGATTTTTGCAATCAATTTATTAAAGATCTAGCAACCTACAACCCTGTAATTGTTAGCGGTTTTGCTTACGGCGTTGATATTTGTGCACACAAAGCAGCCATCAAAAACAATTTGCAAACCATTGCTGTTTTAGCACACGGTTTTGAGCAAATATATCCTAAAGTGCATAAAAAATACATCAATCAAGTAAATGAAAAAGGTGGGTTTTTAACCGAATTTTGGCATGAAGAAACTCCTTTAAGAGAAAACTTTTTAAAACGAAATAGAATTGTAGCAGGCATTTCTAAAGCCACCATTATTATAGAGTCTGCAGAAAAAGGAGGCTCTTTAGTTACCGCAGATATTGCCAACTCTTATAATAAAGATGTTTTTGCCGTTCCGGGAAGAACCACAGATATTTACAGTAAAGGATGCAATAATTTAATTAGAAACAACAGAGCGCATTTGCTAAATTCAGCTTCAGATATTGTAAAAATGTTGAATTGGGATATTCCAGAAAAACCCAAAACAATACAAAAACAACTATTTGTAACACTGAATGAAAATGAGCAAAAAATTCATGATTTACTTCACCTTAAAGGCAAACAATTATTAGATGTTATTGCTTTAGAATGTAACATTCCTATTTATCAATTATCATCTATACTATTACAATTAGAACTAAAAGGCGTTACAAAACCATTGCCTGGTAAAATGTTTGAACTTGCTTAATTATAACATTTTATTAAAACCAACAAACCCTAAAATAGAAACTAAAGAATTGTTTGTCTATTAAAAAATAAATAAAACAGTTTCTTTTGAATCAAACAATTAATATTTAAAGTATCTTTATTACTTCTTATTTTTTAAAATACAAACCAAAAGATGGCAATAGAAAGAAAATTAATGTCAAAGAAAAAACCATCATTTCCTATTAACGGAATGTTGAATGAATATTTAAAAAAATACAAAAGAAACATAAAAATCCCTATTTTTTATGATGATTTACTACGTTTTCAAGGCTCTGTTACCGTGTATGATAAAAATGATGAAGATACCCTTTGGATACGCACCTATTATTCTGAGTGGGACAGAGCAGAAATAGACAATAGTTTAAAGAAAATATACAACATGTTACTTTCAGATGGAAATGATGACACACTTCCGTTTTTAAATGTTGATGCCATAGATTATTGTACGTTTGGTAATTCTAAACCATTTAGAATTAAAGTAAGAAATATTTTAAATGACAATTTTACCTATTTTTATGTAAAAAAAGCAGATGCTTCTCGTGTTTATGGCTTAGAATTAGAACACATATTATCTCCGCATAACATTAACTTTTTAGTGTACAAAGACACCTTAATAGAAGAACATATTGTAGGAATTCCAGGAGATGATTTTATAAAAAATTTCTTACCAAAATGTACAGAATCAGAAAAATCTCAAATAGCCAAAGAGTTTGTTAAATTTAAAGAACGTTGTTTAGTACGCTTGTTAGGAGACATGCGTTCTTACAATTATGTGGTGACGCCAACCCACGATTTTTCTCATATTATATATAAAATTAGAGCCATAGATTTTGATCAACAATCTTTTGAAGGAAATTTAAAAGTCTACAATTTACAGTTTATGAAAGAAAACTTTAAAATGGTAGAAATGGTTAGTAAAAAACTACAAAACTCCTCTATAAACCAATATAAAATTGAAGAGCGTTCTTTTATGGCAAAACGTATGATTACAGCACCAAGAAGAACAGAATGGCTTTTAAATTGCATGAAAAACGACAGCATTTCGTATCCGGAAAATATAGCACTTCTTAAAAAACAATTAATGAAATACGTTGGTGATGTTAAATTTAAAGAATGCAAAAATATGGGCGAAATTCTAGAAACCATCTTAGAATTTGTAAGACGTAATTATTTAGATATTAGAAATAAAGAACTGTTTTAGTATTACCATAAAAATATTTTTATAAGAGTATTTATCTTTTCATAAGCCTCTTTAAATCTTTAGCGATGTTTTTCTTTTAAGAGATTTTTACCATTGTTAGATTAACAAATAAAAGGTTTTCCGTATTTTCGAAAGATGGAAATGAAACCTCCTTTTAGAAAAATAATTCATGTAGATATGGATGCTTATTACGCGTCTGTAGCAGAATTAGACCATCCGGAATTACGAGGAAAAGCCATTGCTGTTGGAGGCAATGAAATAAGAGGTGTTGTTTCTGCAGCAAGTTATGAAGCTAGAAAATACGGTGTAAAATCTGCCATGAGTGGTGTTTTGGCAAAACAAAAATGTCCACATTTAATTTTTGTAAAAACTGATTTTGCTCGCTACAAAGAAATTTCATCAAAAATTAGAGGAATCTTTTATCAATATACAAACTTGGTAGAGCCACTTTCTTTAGATGAAGCCTATTTAGATGTTACAGAAAACAAAAAAGGAAATCCGTCTGCCAGTTTAATTGCCGAAGAAATTCGTCAAAAAATATACTCAGAAACAGGTTTGCGAGCTTCCGCCGGCATTTCTATCAATAAATTTATTGCAAAAGTAGCTTCAGACATCAACAAACCAAACGGACAAAAAACCATAAATCCAGAAGAGGTTTTGCCATTTTTAGAACAATTACCAGTCAATAAATTTTACGGAGTTGGTAAAGTTACCGCTGCAAAAATGTATAATCTAGGAATTTTTGTGGGCAACGATTTAAAGAAAAAATCCTTAGAAGAATTGGTGAAGCTTTTCGGAAAATCTGGCGCACATTATTACAATATTGTAAGAGGAATTCACAATAGCAAGGTAAAACCAAATAGAATTCAAAAATCAATAGCCGCAGAGCGTACTTTTATTGAAAACATTTCTTCGGAAATTTTTATGATCGAAAAATTAGAACACATTGCCGCAGAATTAGAGCGAAGAATGATAAAATCTGAAACCAAAGGAAAAACTATTACTCTAAAAATAAAATATTCAGATTTTACGCAGCAAACCAGAAGTAAAACCAAAACAACTTTTATGCAATCTAAAAAAGATTTTTTTCCTGTGGTAAAAGAATTGTTATTTCAAGAAAAATTACAAAATTCTGTACGCTTATTAGGTTTATCTTTTGCAAATTTAAACACCGTTATCAAAGAACCCGTTTGGGTGCAATTACAATTTGAATTTTAGCACTTAGTATTTTTTAGAATGCTTAAAAATTATGGTTAGATAACTGTTTAAGAGTAATAGAAACCTAGTAAAAATGAAAACAACAATAAAAAGAACAAATTCCGAAAATATAGATTTTATCAATTTGGTAAAAAAGTTAGACGCCTATCTAAAACTAATGGACGGTGAAGAACATGCGTTTTACAATCAATACAACACCATAGCCGTTTTAAAAAATGTTGTTGTTATTTATGTTGATGAAAAACCAATTGGTTGCGGCGCCGTAAAAAAGTTTGATAGTTCTTCTATGGAAGTTAAAAGAATGTATGTGCGTCCAGAAAATAGAGGAAATGGTATGGCACAAAAACTTTTAAGCGAATTAGAAATCTGGTCAAAAGAAATGGGCTATAAAAAATGTGTGTTAGAAACTGGTAAAAGACAAGTAGAAGCCGTACAATTTTACAAAAAATGCAACTATGAAATAACGCCAAATTATGGTCAATATAAAAATATAGAAAACAGTATTTGTTTTGAAAAAACATTATAAATGAACTTTAGCTATTGGGAATTAAAAGAATGGTTTACCAACATAGATTTTACCATTGTTGGTAGCGGTATTGTAGGATTAAATTGCGCTATAGAGCTCAAGAACAGCTACCCAAATGCCAAAATTTTAATTCTAGAAAAAGGAATGTTGCCACAAGGTGCAAGCACAAAAAATGCGGGTTTTGCTTGTTTTGGAAGTTTATCTGAAATAATAGACGATTTAAAGTACCATTCAGAACAAGAGGTTTTTAATTTGGTTGAAAAACGTTGGAAAGGTTTACAATTATTGCGCAAGAATTTAGGTGATAAAAATATCGACTTTCAACAAAATGGCGGTTTTGAGCTTTGTAAAGACATTTCATTTTTTGAAAAATACAATGCAGAAAGAAAAAAGATAAATCAGTTTTTAGAACCCATTTTTAAGTCTGATGTTTTTTTGGTTCAAGAAGATACATTTGGGTTTAAAAAAGTACACACAAACCACTTTATAAACCCATTTGAAGGTCAAATAAACACTGGAAAAATGGTTTTGGAATTGTTAAGTAAAATTCAAAAATTAGGAATCAAAATTTTAAATAATATTTCAGTTGAAAATTTTTCTGAAACAGGAAATAATGTTGCCATAAAAACGAATAAAATTACTTTTAAAACCAACAAATTGTGTATTGCAACCAATGGTTTTGCTGCGCAACTTTTACAAGAAAACATACAACCTGCTAGAGCCCAAGTTTTAATTACCAAACCTATTAAAAATTTACATATAAAAGGCACTTTTCACTTAGATAAAGGCTATTATTATTTTAGAAACATTGACAACAGAATTTTGCTAGGTGGCGGAAGAAATCTAGATTTTAAAACCGAAGAAACCACAGAGTTTGGTCAGACAGAAATTATTCAACAGAAATTAGAAAAAATTTTAAAAGAAATAATTTTACCAACTACTTATTTCGAAATTGAACACCGTTGGAGTGGAATTATGGGAGTTGGCAATCAGAAAAAGCCAATTGTAAAACAAGTTTCAGAAAATGTTTTCTGTGGAGTTCGTTTAGGCGGAATGGGCATTGCCATTGGTAGTTTGGTGGGTAAAGAATTAGCAGAATTATTAAATTAACAAAAGGAACCCACGTTTTTGATTTTACAAATACGTTAGCAAACAAATGAAAACAGACAATACCTTAGACATTGTTATAATTGGCGGCGGTTTGGCGGGTTTGTGCAACGCAATTCATTTATCTAAATTTGGTAAAAAAGTGTTACTAATTGAGAAAAACGCTTATCCAAAACACAAAGTTTGCGGAGAATATATTTCTAATGAAGTGTTGCCCTATTTACAGTATTTAGATATGAATCCGTTTGATTATGGCGCTGTAAAAATTAAAAACTTTCAACTTTCAACAACCAAAAACAATTTAATTTCTGCAAAACTTCCCTTAGGCGGTTTTGGTATTTCCAGATATAAACTCGATTCTATTTTATCAGAAAAGGCAAAAGAGAATGGCGTAACAATTTTACAAGATGTAGTGATAGCTATAGATTTTAAAGATGATTTATTTTCTATAAAAACCAAAGAAAACCACCTATTTACGTCTAAAATTGCCATTGGTGCTTTTGGCAAAAGAAGTTTGCTAGACGTAAAAATGAACAGAAATTTTATCAAAAAAAAATCTCCTTATCTAGGTGTTAAAATTCATGTAAAAGGCAAATTTTCATCAGATTTAGTAGCACTTCATAACTTTAAGGGCGGTTATTGTGGAGTTTCTAAAGTAGAAAATGATGTTATTAATTTGTGTTATATCAGTAATTTTTCAACATTTAAAAAATATAAAAACATTGATGACTTTCAAGAAAATGTTGTTTTCAAAAATAACTTTTTAAAAGAATTATTTCAAAACTCAGTTTCAGAATTTGCGCAACCATTAACCATTAGTCAGATTTCTTTTGAAGCAAAAAAACCAATCGAAAATCATATCATCATGTGTGGTGATGCCGCTGGTATGATTCATCCACTTTGTGGAAACGGTATGAGCATGGCCATACAATCTGCACAAATTGCATCAAAATTAATTTTACAATATCTCAATAAAAAAACTAAAACTAGAAAAGCTCTCGAAAAACAGTATCTTAGACAATGGAACGCACAATTTAAATGGAGGATAAAAGTGGGTCATTTTATTGCATTTTTATTCAGAAATGATAATATTGCCCATGTTTTACTTCAACTTTTAAAGAAATTACCATTTTTATTACCCATTATAATTAAGCAAACGCACGGAAAACCAATGAAAATTTAATGGACTTTTTTATTAGTACAAAAACCAGATCCAACAAAGAAGAATTGATGGACGATTTTTCTATTGGCGGAGATTTACTGCGTGATACATTAGATAAATTAGAAAATATAAACCGGTATTTGGGTGGAAATTTAGTAACTTTAAATGCATTAAAATCCATTTTAAAAAATCATCCGAAGGAAAAAGAAATTACCATAATTGATATTGGTTGTGGACATGGAGATATTTTACGTGATATTGCTAAGTTTGGAAGAAAACAACATTATATTTTTAAATTAATTGGTATTGACGCCAACCCAACAGCCATAGAATATGCAAATGAGTTGTCTATAAAATATCCGGAAATATCATTTTATATGGAAGATATTTTTTCTGATGAATTTAAAAAACGCCAGTTTGATATTGTGGTAGCCACACTTTTTTTGCATCACTTTAAAGAACCTGAGTTGGTTTCATTTTTAAAAAATACGTTACAACAAGCAAGAATTGGCATTGTTGTAAACGATTTACACAGACATAAATTAGCCTATTATTTATTTATGTTCTTGTCCTTATTTATAAAAAATAAAATGATTATTGAAGACGGATTAACGTCTGTTTTAAGAGGGTTTAAACGAATAGATTTGGTAAGATTATCACAAAAAATACATATACAACCAGCAATTTCATGGAAATGGGCATTTCGTTTTCAGTGGATTCTAAAGAAATAAAGGTTTTTAAGTTTTCATTTAAAACTATAAAAGGAGCGTACATAAATACTAAAATTTTTGAACTAACATGTGTGTAAAAATAACGTCAGTAGCAAAACAGCTTCCAAAATACACGAGAAAAACCTCGGAAATAATTCCTTTTATAAAACATTGGATGCAAGACCAAGACACTCGTTATCAAAGAAAAGTTATTAAACTTTTTGAAAACGCTGGTGTAGACAAACGTTATTCTATTATGGACGCTGAAGAAGTTTTTATGAACACTACTTTTGAAGAAAAAAACAACATTTACACCAGAGAAGTTACAAAAATAGCAGAACAAGCTTTGCTAAAATCATTGGCAAAAGCTCAATTACAACCCACAGATATAGATTATATAATTACAGTAAGTTGTACCGGAATTATGATACCTTCTTTAGATGCATATTTAATAAATTCGCTACAAATGAAACAAGATATTGTGCGTTTGCCAGTTACAGAAATGGGTTGTGCTGCCGGCGTTTCTGGCATTATTTATGCAAAGAATTTTTTAAAAGAAAACCCAAATAAAAGAGCTGTTGTTATTGCAGTCGAATCACCCACAGCCACGTTTCAATTAGATGATTTTTCGATGACAAATATTGTAAGCGCGGCTATTTTTGGCGATGGCGCTGCTAGTGTAATTCTATCTTCTTATGAAAATGAAAAAGGGCCTAAAATTATAGATGAAAGCATGTATCATTTTTATGATGCCACGTATATGATGGGTTTTAAATTGGTAAATACAGGTTTACAAATGATTTTAGACAAGGAAGTTCCTCAAAAAATTTCCGATCATTTTCCTAAAATTGTATTTCCTTTTTTAGAAAGAAATAATTTAAAAATTGATGATGTAGATCACCTAGTTTTTCATCCCGGAGGAAAAAAAATTGTACAAACTGTAGAAGATTTATTTGGTGTTTTAGGCAAAAACATTGATGACACTAAAGAGGTTTTGCGCTTGTACGGTAATATGTCTAGCGCCACCGTTTTATATGTTTTAGAACGCTTTATGGATAGAAATCCTGCAGAAGGAGAAATTGGTTTAATGTTAAGTTTTGGCCCTGGTTTTTCTGCTCAACAAATTTTATTAGAATGGTAAAGTTTCCCAAAAAAAAACTGAACATTGCTGTTCAGTTTTTATCAATTTATATTTTTTTTGAATTTTACAGAAATCAATTTCCTGTAAAATTATAACAAAATTATTTTTTATTCACCACTTTAATATAATTATCTAAAGCCATTGTCATTGAAGGTATTTCTGGAGTTGGTGCGGCAATATCGCACTTAAAACCAGCTTCTGTAACCGCATTTATGGTAGAATTACCAAAGGCAGCAATCCTAGTTTCATTTTGTTGAAAATTCGGAAAGTTTTTTAACAATGATTCAATACCAGAAGGACTAAAAAAGACCAAAACATCATAAAAAACATCTTGTAAATCAGACAAATCGCTAACTACAGTTTTGTAAAAATCTGCACGTGTCCAAGTAATTCCTAACTTATCTAATTCTTCTGGAATTAAAGGTTTTAATTTATCAGAAGAAGGCAGTAAAAACTTTTCAGTTTTGTGTTTCTTAATTAATTTAGTAAGTTCAGGAAACGTTCTTTTACCTACATAAATTTTACGTTTTCTATACACCACATATTTTTGCAAATAATAGGCAACAGCTTCAGACTGACAAAAATATTTCATTGTATCTGGCACTTTAAAACGCATTTCATCTGCAATTCTAAAAAAATGGTCTACAGCATTTCTGCTTGTTAAAATAATAGCCGAATAGTTTTTTAAATCTATTTTCTGGCTTCTCACCTCCTTTACGTCAATCCCTTCAACATGTATAAAAGGTCTAAAATCAATTTTTACCTTTTGTTTATCAGACAAGTCAAAATAAGGGGATGTTTCTGTTTTTGGAGCGGGTTGAGATACTAATATTGTTTTCACTTTCATATGCTTTATTCTTGTAATTAAAACACCAATTTAAACAGTAGAAATAGCGGTGCTATTTCAAAGGCGCAAAGGTACAATATAAAATAAAACAACTTGCTAAAAATCAGCTTTTTATTGTTTATAAGATGAACAGTAAATCTTATTAAAAATAAAACGGCTGTAAAATATGCTAAAAAAACTTTATCTAACTTGGTGTATTCTACTAAAATAAGTCCAATATATATCAAAAAGGAAATAGAATATAAATAGCTAAATTTAGAAACTAAAAAAAATCGAACTTCCTTTTTTATAAAAAAAATGACAGTTAATAGATATTCTAATCCCCATTTTACAGCAAAAAAAAGAAAAGTAAGACCTAAAAAATACAAAAAATTATGAAAACCATCTTGGTCATCAACTAAAGAATTTCCAGCAAAAGAATACAATAAAAGTGAAATTACAGCTACAGAAAAAGAAAAAATTAAAATATGAAATGAATTAAAGAAAGTTACATTTTCTTCTAATTCCGTTTCAATAAAATTGCTATTAAAAATAGAAACGGCATACCCTTTTAATTTATTTCCACCCAATCCTTTCAAAAAAAATATAAGCGCCAATAAAAACATAATTACCATGGTAATCCAGCTATTATTTATAAAGATTTTTTCTACAGCTTCCACTTTTTAGTTTTGTAAGATTAACACAAAATTAGTATTTAAAAATGTATATTTGTCTCCTTACCACATGAAATTTTATTTATGTCCGATACTTTAGTTATCATTCCTACTTTTAATGAAAAAGAAAATGTTGAAGCTATAATTAGAGCTACTTTCAACCAAAAAAAAGCTTTCCATATTTTAATTGTAGATGATAATTCACCAGATGGAACTTCAGATATTGTTACACAACTTATTACAGAATTTCCAACCCAACTTTTTTTAGAAAAAAGAATTAATAAAAACGGATTAGGCACTGCCTATATTCATGGTTTTAAATGGGCGCTTCAAAGAAAATACACCTATATTATAGAAATGGATGCCGATTTTTCTCACAATCCTAATAATTTAATTCGGTTGTACAACGCTTGTAATTCTGGAAAAGCAGACGTTTCTATTGGGTCTAGATATGTAAATAACAATGTAAATGTTGTAAATTGGGATATGAAACGCTTATTACTTTCTTATTTTGCATCAAAATACGTACGTTTTATTACACGCATTCCTGTTTACGATACCACAGCTGGCTTTGTTTGCTACCATCGTAAAGTACTAGAAACAATACAATTAGACAAAATAAAATTTATAGGATATGCTTTTCAAATTGAAATGAAATTTAAAGCTTGGCAACATAAATTTACGTTAAAAGAAATTCCTATTGTATTTACTGACAGAGCTTTAGGCACTTCTAAGATGAGTGGAAATATTTTTTATGAAGCATTATTTGGTGTGATAAAAATGAGGTTAAATGGATTGCCAAAATAAAAATATAAAAATGACAAAATCAATTTTAATAAAAAACGCAACAATAGTAAATGAAAACACCACTTTTATAGGTGATGTTTTAATTGAAAACGAACTTATTAAAGAAATTTCATCAGAAATAAAAACGACTAAAAATGTAGAAATTATTAATGCTGAAGGTAAGTATTTAATTCCTGGTTTTATAGACGATCAAGTGCATTTTAGAGAACCCGGTTTAACTCACAAAGCAACTATTGCTACAGAAAGCAGAGCCGCTGTTGCTGGCGGAATTACTACTTTTATTGAAATGCCAAACACAGTACCACAAGCTACAACACAAAATTTATTAGAAGATAAATTTACAATTGCTGCCAAAGATTCGTACGCAAATTATTCTTTTATGTTTGGCGGAACAAACGATAATTTAGAAGAATTATTAAAAACAGACCCACAAAAAGTAGCGGGAATTAAATTATTTTTAGGTTCTTCTACAGGAAATATGTTGGTAGACAATGAAGAAATTCTAGAGAAAATTTTCTCATCAACCAAAATGATTATTTCTGTACATTGCGAAGATGAAGCTACTATTAGAAAAAACACACAAGAGTTTGTAGACAAATATGGCGATGATGTTCCTGTAAAATATCATCCGATTATTAGAAGTGAAGAAGCTTGTTATTTATCATCTTCTAAAGCCATAGCATTGGCAAAGAAAACGGGCGCAAGATTGCATATTTTTCATGTTTCTACAGCCAAAGAAACGGAACTTTTTAGAAATGATATTCCTTTAGAAGAAAAGCAGATAACTGCAGAAGTTTGTGTGCATCATTTATGGTTTTCAGACAAAGATTATGCAGAAAAAGGAACACATATAAAATGGAATCCTGCGGTAAAAACAGAAAAAGACAGGTTGGGTTTATGGGACGCTTTGTTAGATGATAGAATAGATGTTTTGGCAACCGATCATGCGCCACATACGTTAGAAGAAAAAACAAATGTGTACACAAAAGCACCAAGTGGTGGGCCTTTGGTGCAACATGCGGTAACTGCAATTTTAGAAAAAGTAAAAGAAGGTGTAATTTCTATTGAAAAAGCGGTAGAAAAAATGAGTCATAATCCGGCAAAATTATTTCAAATTAAAAACCGTGGTTTTATAAAAGAAGGCTATTTTGCTGATCTTGTTTTAATTGACACCAACAAACCACAAACCGTTTCTAAAGACAATATTTTATACAAATGTGGTTGGTCTCCTTTTGAAGGAACCACATTTTCATCAACCATAACACATACCTTTGTGAATGGAAATTTAATCTATAATAATGGTGTTTTTAATGATGAAATTAAAGGAAAACGCATCACTTTTAATCGCTAATATGAAGAAATTTAGTTACGCACTTATTTTTGTTTTTTTGGTTTCTTGTACCAGCAATACCATTTTTGAAAAACCAAAAGATCTTATTCCTTTAGATACAATGAGTCTTTTAATTCAAGAATTAACTATTGCATCTTCTGCTAAATATATGAAGAATAAAAACAATGAAAAAAACATTAATTACATCCCTTATGTATATGAAGTTTTTAAAATTGATAGCCTTCGTTTTCAAAACAGCAACTTATATTATATGTCTAAAATTGATGTGTACAAAAACATATTATCAGATGCAAAAATGAGTTTAGAAAAAAGAAAAGCAGCTTATAAAGAAATAGATTCTCTTAGAAAAGATTCTATAAAAAAATCAAAAATACCGATTAGCAAACTAGATACTATAGATCATTCTGATGATCATTAACAAAAAATGAACATGTTTCTGTAATTGTAGCTGCTATTTTCTCAAATTTGAAATGCAATGTGTTTTCTATTTTTTCTGATGAATATTTAGAAATTTCATGAGCACTTATTGCAGCATATTTACCCAACAAAGGTTCTTTTCTTGTAATTTTTGAAAGCAAATAAGAAACGCGCCAAAAAATTGCCGTTTGCCACTTTTTTATACGAATTGATGGTCTCTTTTTATTAAAAGCATCTGCCATTAAAAAGAATATTTCTTTGTATGATTTATTTTCTGAAACCAAAATAAAACGTTGGTTTTTAACTTCAGAATTCATTAACAAAACCATTGCTTTTACCACATCTTTTACACTAACAAAACCTGTAATTCCTTCAGTAAAATAAGAAAAATCCTTGTAAATTTGAGAAAATAATTTTCCCGATCCAGATTCCCAAAAACCGCTTCCTAAAATTACTCCAGGATTCACAATAACTACTTCTACTCCTTCTTGACTTGCGCGCCAAATTTCCATTTCTGCACCAAATTTGGTAATAGAATATCCGCTATTGTCTTGTTCTTTATTCCATTCGTTTTCTTCAGTTATCAGATTTCCATTTAAAGCATCTCCAACAGAAGCTATAGAGCCAACAAAGCAAATTTTATCAATTTTAGCATCAATAGCAAGGTTTACAATTATTGCGGTTCCATGAATATTTACTTTTCGCATTTCTCTATAATCTTTCGGATTAAAAGAAATAAATGCAGCACAATGATATACTTTTTTAATACCAACAAAAGCAGGAATCATAGCAGGAACATCTGTAATATCTGCTTTAAACCATTCAATTTTAGAAATTAGAGATACATCATTATCATAATAAGAAAAAACTTCTTTTACTTTTTCAATTTTTTCTTCAGAACGATAAATAGCACGTACTTTGTCATCATTTTTTAACAAATGATATAATAAATGAGCACCTACTAAACCTGTTCCTCCGGTAACTAAAATCATGCGGCTAATTTATGATTTTTTCATTGATAAGTTTATCTTTGCACAATGAAAATAGCAACTATTTAATTGCTATCACATGTCAAATTTAGCTTGTCGAAATTGATAGTTAACACATTCAAGACACAAAAACTTAGACAAGCTTCATTTGGCATTCCTATTTTAAATTGAATTAATTTAGATTTATAATGACAAATTTTGTTGAAGAATTACGCTGGCGTGGACTATTGCATGATATTATGCCAGATACAGAAGACTATTTATTAAAAAATAAAACTGCCGGTTATATTGGTTTTGATCCAACGGCAGACTCACTACATATTGGTAGCTTAGTACAAATCTTTATTTTAAAACACTTTCAAAATGCAGGCCATAATCCTATTGCCTTAATTGGTGGTGCAACAGGTATGGTTGGTGATCCTTCTGGAAAATCTGCAGAACGTAATTTATTAGATGAAGCTACTTTGGCAAAAAATATTGCTGGTGTGAGAGAAAATTTAGAACGTTTTTTAGATTTTGATGCTACCGCAGAAAACAAGGCAGAATTGGTGAACAATTACGATTGGATGAAAGATATTTCATTAATTGATTTTGTAAGAGATACAGGTAAACACATCACCGTAAACTACATGATGGCCAAAGATTCTGTAAAGAAACGTTTGAGTTCTGAATCTTCTGAAGGTATGAGTTTTACTGAATTTACCTACCAATTATTTCAAGGTTACGATTTTTATCACTTGTATCAAGAAAAAAATTGTAAATTACAAATGGGTGGTTCTGACCAATGGGGAAACATTACCACAGGTACAGAATTAATCCGTAGAAAAGCACAAGGTAAAGCCTATGCAATTACAGTACCGTTGGTTACAAAAGCTGATGGAACTAAATTTGGTAAAACTGAAGGTGGTAATGTGTGGTTAAATGCCGATAGAACTTCGCCTTATAAATTTTATCAATATTGGTTAAATTCTTCAGATGAAGATGCAGAAAATTTTATTAAAAAGTTTACATTTTTAGACAAACAAACCATAGAAACTTTAATTTCTGAGCATTCAGAAAATCCGCATTTACGTTTGTTACAGAAAAAACTAGGTGAAGAAGTTACTATTTTAACGCATGGCAAAGAAGCCTATGAAAATGCCTTAAAAGCCTCTAATATTTTATTCGGAAAATCTACAGCTTCTGATTTAAAATCTTTAGACGAACAAACATTTTTAGATGTTTTTGATGGTGTACCACAAGCAACGGTTACTACCGCTGATATAGAAGAAGGTTTAGATATGATTGGAGCTTTGGCTGCAAAAACTAACTTTTTAAATTCTAATGGTGAGGCTAGAAGAGCTTTAAAAGAAAATGCAATTTCTGTAAATAAAGAAAAAGTAAAAGAAGATTTTACGATTACTAAAGAAGATTTAATTGCAAATAAATTTGTTTTATTACAACGAGGCAAAAAAACATATTACTTGCTTAAAGTAACAGACTAACTTTAATTATGAATCCGATAGTAAAAGAACTTAATTTTAATGATGTACTAATTATAGTTCTTGTAACTCTTTTACTATCGGTCATTATTTTTTTAAGATACATCTTACTTTCTAGTGCATATCATTATTTTTTCTACACGCTTTTTAAGAAAAAATTTCTGCATCGGTTTTTACATAAAAAAGAACTCAATAAAAAACAAGCAATTACAGAAATTTATTGGTCTGCATTAAGCGGATTCATTTTTGGCTGTTTTATAATGTTCTCCTATTTTTTATGGACTATAAAGTACACCTTAATTTATTTAGATATTTTTAAGTATTCTATCTGGTACATTCCAATAAGTATATTTCTTTTCTTATTTCTACAAGACACCTATTATTATTGGGCTCATAGAGGCATGCATCACCCTAAAATTTATAAACACTTACATTTAGTACACCATAAAAGCTTACACACTTCTGTATTCACTTCTTTTTCATTTCATCCATTAGAAACTATTGTACAAGCAGTTTTTTTACCATTAATTATTTGCATTTTACCACTACACCTTTATGCCATCATTGGTATTTTAGTTATTATGACAATTTCTGCCACAATAAACCATGCAGGTGTGGAAGTATATCCTTCGGGAAAAATTGGAAATTGGTTAAAAAAATGGATTATTGGAGCTACACATCACAATTTTCATCATCAAAAATTTAACTACAATTATGGACTTTATTTTACTTTCTGGGACAAGTGGATGAAAACAGCGTATAAAAATAAATAACAGTGCTTTTAACTTTTACTTTTAAGTATTTTTTTCCAGTTTTTATCAGCCTTCTTTTGCAATTCTTCGGCACCTTCATTTTGCCACAATTCTAAGGTATTTGTTCCCCAAGAATTATAGAACAAATACAATTTTCCGTCTCTAATTTCAAAAGTTTTGGGGTTTATAGACACTTTTTCTCCTTTTGCACCAATAGCATAGGCACAAAAACCACCGTATTGTGGTATAAATTTATTTGGTGATTTTTTAAAGGTTTCTAAGTTCTCTTTAGAAGAAAATTTAAATTTTACATCTTTAAAAGTTGTGGTAAACTTTTTTTCTCCAGGTACTGCTTTGTGAGAAAAATAGGCAACAACATCATAACCTTCTGCAACGTAACCTTTTTTAGTATTGAATTCTTGCGCAAAAAAAGTTGTAGAAATAATTAGCACTAAAAATGTTATAAAATGTTTCATCGATGTTGTTTTTAGTTTGGTCGATAATCCATTTTACAAATTACAGCTTAGTCTTGCTATCTCACTTAAAATTTAACAACTATTGTTTAAAATCAGATTTTATATGCACATCCATTTGAGGAAATGGAATGCTTATATTGTTTTCAATAAATTTACGGTTAATTGTTCTACGAATGTCACTTTTCATACGGTCTGAACCAAAAATTGTTGAGCTATAAAACAGCACTTGAAAATCTAAAGATGAATCTCCAAAATTTACCAATCTTGCTTCAATTAATCGCTCTCCATTAACCTCTGGATGTTCTTTAGCACTTTCTTCAAGAGTTTTAATTACAAGTTCTATATCACTTCCATAAGTAACTCCTACTCCTATTCTAAAACGGTTTTGTTTTGTTTGATGACTCCAATTAATAACTTTATTGGTGGTAATTAAAGAATTGGGAATTATAATAGAAATATCATCTGTATTTAACCCTTTTGAAGTACGCAAACCAATTTCTTGTATTTTTAAAATTCCGCCATCTATTTCTAAAACATCAGAAATTCTTATAGACCTTTCTGAAAGTAAAATAATACCAGAAACAACATCATTAAACGTCTGTTGCAAACCCAACCCAACGCCCACTAATAAGGCCGCAGAACCTGCAAGTAACAAAGAGAGTTTAACGCCAAAGGTTTCTAAAATAAGACCAAAAGAAAGTACCCAAATTATGTATTTTATTATTTGAAATAAAGAATAGGTATTTCCTTCATTAAATTTATCATTATTTCTTTGTCTGAAAATTGATTTCTTAATCATCATCAAAATTATTTTTGTGATGATGAGAATGAAAAGTACTAAAATTAAAGTACTAACCTTTAAACTGTAGTTGCCAACATTAAATAACTCGAATTCTAAAAATTTCTTTAATAATTCCATATGGTATATTTTTATGCGATTACTTCATTATTTTTTTTCAATCATAATTTTTTGTAAATATTCATTTTGTTTTTCTAACAGCTCATTGGTTCTGTTCATTAACTCAATATTTTTAGGCGTAACAACAATTTTATTTTTAGGGTCATCTGCCTTTTTCTTCATGGCATTCATCATCTTTACAACAATAAATACGGTAAATGCAATCACTAAAAAATCTACACCGGCTTCAATTAATTTTCCATAACCAATGGCAATTTCTTCAAATTTTGTTTTTGCATCTACCATTACGGCTTCTCTTAAAATAATTTTCTTATCTCCCCATTTAGCACCTTCGGTCATTAAAGATAATGGAGGCATTAAAACCTCTTTTACCAAAACATTTACCACTTTATTAAATGCTGTTCCAATAATAACACCGATGGCAATATCTATCATATTCCCTTTTACGGCAAATTCCTTAAAATCTTGTATAAACTTAAATTTCATGTGTGTATATTTTTATAAGACCATTAAATTACATCCTCTAATATCAGAATTATCAAAACGACCAATAATTTCAAAGGTTCCGTTTTTGTGTACCTTTCCTAAATCTTGAGTGGCAATAAAAGAACAGGAGTTGTAATTTGCCAAATCAATTACATTAATTCCGCCAGTTTTATCAGCTTGCTGTATGGTTAAAGCATCTTCTGTATCTCTTGTTAGAATTTTCATCCAAGGCGGAGTTTTAAAAATGCCGTTTCCATTAGAATATCCTTGGCTTAACAATTCTGTCATTCCGTATTCTGAATGAATTTTAGTAACTCCAAATCCGTTTTGCAACAATTGGTGCAATTCTTCTCTCACCAACTCTTTTCTACGACCTTTCATGCCACCTGTTTCCATAATTATGGTGTTTTTTAGGTTGAATTGTTGTAATTCTATCAAATCTAACAATGCAAAAGAAACACCAATTAACAGTATTTTTTGTCCTTTTTTATCTAATTCTTTCAGTTTTTGTGCTAATTCTTGAATATTATCGAGATAAAAGCCACTTTCCTCATTTTTCGATTTCTGAATTAAATCATCAACCATAAAAACCAAAGAAGAACCTTTTCTTTCTAAATAATTGGGCAACAAAGCCAAAACTACATATTTTTCTATATTTCCATAAAAATAGGCAAAGCCCTTTAAATAACTTTCTTTGTAAACACTAATGTCTGTAACCAAATGTTTGCTAGTTATGCTACCTGTTGTGCCAGAACTTGTAAAGGTTTCTTGTACTTTATTTGAAGAAGAAATTACTTCTCTACTCTTAAAAAACTGAATAGGTAAAAACGGAATTTCTTCAATGGTAGTTACATCAGACGGATGAACGTATAATAAATCGCAAAAAGAACGGTACACTTTATTGTTAGTAAACTGATGTTTAAAAACTGCCAAAGCTACTTTTGTAAAATCTTCTTGAGATTGTATGTTAAAAATTGTTTCTTTCATATTAAACAACAAAAATAATAGTATTAGACGCAACCTTTTAGTTTTTTTTCATCTTATAAAAAAAAGAGTTGTTAAAAAAGCCGCTTTTTTGATCAAATTTATATGAATTCCTAAAACTTTAACTTATGAAAAAAATTATTTTACTTGCTTTTGGATTGCTTATTTTTTATTCGTGTTTAAACAATAACGACAATTCTGATAGTTATGGATATGAATACTTGCCAATTGACGAAGCCACAACACCGGCTAATTTTACTTTTGGCGAAACGGACACCATTACCATAAAATACTCTTTGCCCAACGGTTGTTATGCTTTTGATAGACTTTATTATGAAGTGAAAGATACCACAAGAATAGTTGCAGTAACGGCATTGGTAAATCTAAGCGAAGATTGCACACAGGCTATAATTCAAGATGAATTTGAATTTTTAGTTACAGCCAACCAAGAAGAAGACTATGTGTTTAAATTTTTTAAAGGCACAGATAGTGCTGGTGAAAATATTTTTGAAGAAGTTGTAGTTCCTGTTAATTAGTAATATTTTATATTTAAATTGAAAAAGATTCCACAAGGTGTTTCCTTTAAGATTATAATACCTAAAAAACAGGAATCTATAATGAAAATATAAAATAAAACCATTAAACTAGAAGAACTCATACAGCAATGTTGTCAGCAAAAATTGTCTGCTCAAACCCAAGTTTATCAACTTTTTTCTGATAAGCTTTTTGCCGTATGTTTAAAATATTCTCGTAATTATGAAGATGCAGAAGATACTTTGCAAGACAGTTTTATTACAATTTTTAGTAAAATTAAACAATATAAAAATACAGGTTCTTTTGAAGGTTGGTTAAAAAGAATTACCATAAATACAGCTTTGCAAAAATATAGGGAAATTACACCCATAGCATTGGTAAAAGAGATTTCTGATGAAGAAGAAACCGATGAAATAGATTTAGAAAATCCTGTTTTTAGTGCAACTCTATTATTAGAATTTATACAAAAATTACCAGACAGGTATCGCTTAGTTTTTAATTTATACGTTTTAGATAATTATAGCCATAAAGAAATTGCAACGCTCTTAAAAATATCTGAAGGAACTTCTAAATCTAATTTATCTAGAGCTCGAAAAATATTGAAAGAAAAGCTAAAAAAACACCCACAAGAAAACTAAATGACAGACGAAAATAATTTAGATAAACTATTTCAAAAACAACTTAGTAATTTGGAAGTTACCCCAAATAAAAAGGTGTGGCAGCATGTAGAAACCAAACTAAAAAAGAAACCAAAAACCATGATTCCTTTTTGGTGGTTTGCAGGCGCTGTAGCTGCTATTTTAATTCTTGCTTTGTTTATTTTTCCTTTTTCTGAAGAACAAATACCTGTTAAAAAAGATAATGGAACCCCAATAATTACCAAAATTCCAGAAAATAAAAAAACGGATACCAACACTATTGACACTATTTTAAAACCAAAAAACACACAACAAGAAATACTAATTACCGAAGAAAATACAACTATAAATAACAACCATAAAAACCCAAAAACACTCCCAAAAGAAAAAATAATTGTTGCAGAACAGCAGACTGAAAATATTAAAAATAAAGAGGAATTAGTTAGCACAAAAAACGCTATGAAAAAGATTTTTTTAGCTGACAATTCTCCTAAAATAAAAACAGATTCAATTGAAAATAATTCATTGGTAATTACTGATAATTCTGCAAAAAAGAAACAAACTTTTTTAGAGATTAAGACAAAAACAAATGAAGAAAATAGGATTTCAAAAAAAGAAAACTTCACTACTTACATAAATAAAAAAGACAGTGTTAGTGTTGATAAGAAAATAGAAAATAAATGGTCTGTTGCACCTGTTTTTGGTGTCTTAAATTCTAATTCATTTTCTAACACTTCTCCCATAGATAAAAATCTAGCCAGTTCTACTCAAGGTAAAAACACCATTTCTTATGGTGTAAAAGTAGCGTTTAAGCTTAATAAAAAATGGACGTTACAATCTGGTATTCACTTGCAAGAAATGAGTTTTACTAATAATAAAATTGCCGTAAATTCTGCCAATACCTCTTCAATTATTTTTAATGGAGGCGATCAATTTTCGTTTGTAAAAAGCTCTAATAATAGCATTAATACAGCTAGCAATTCTATTATTAATACGGTAAGTTTAAATGGTAATTTAAATCAAAAATATGGCTATTTAGAGATTCCTGTAGAAGTAAAATACAAACTAAATAATAGTCAAAAAATTTCTACACAAGTTGTGGCAGGTTTTAGTTCTTTGTTTTTAAACAAGAACGAAATTAATTTAACAACAAGTTTGTATACAAATCAAGGTAAAGCAAACAACTTAAACAATATTAATTTTAGTGGTAACCTAGGTTTTGATGTGAATTATTCTTTCGATAAAAACTGGTCTTTACATGTAAACCCAATGTTTAAAGCCCAATTAAATACGTTTAGTGAAAAATCTAATGGCTTTTCTCCATTTAATATTGGTGTTTATAGCGGAATAAAATATCAATTTTAGGAAACAGATTTTACACTATAAAACTAATAAAATTGTAGAAATTTATGAAAATTCAATTTTATTAATTTTTTTTAATACATTGTTGTTTCAATTGAATAAAATGTGACTTATCTAGATGTTTTGGGTCATAATAATACTTAAAATAGAAAATGAAATTAAACTTATCTACATATAGAACATTTAGCGGAGTTAAGGAAGTGCTTGAAATTCCAGATAAAAAAGAAACACAATGGATTATTTTTGAAAAGAATAAGCCTAAATACTTTGTAGATTTTTTTGATTTAGAAACAGAATCTAATGCAATGATGAATAGTTTAGTTCTTTGTTCTAAAAGATCTTTAGATGAAGTTTTGCAATTAATAAACAAAAAAAATAACATTCAATTATCTATTCCTAAAATTTCTAAATTAAGAGTAAAAAAGAAAATAAAATTTGAAATTATAGAAATGACGCTACCTCCTTTGCCAGAAAAATGGTTGTCTTATTACTTATAAATTTTTACTGTTAATTTACCCTTATCATTCATAAAAGCCCTGTACATTCCTGCAGTATTAAACTCAAAAGACATATTTCCATTTTTATCTAAGGCCACAACACCTCCTGTTCCGCCAAGTTTGGTTAGTTTATTCTGAATAACATCTGTGGTTGCTTCTTTCAACGTTTTTTGTTGATATTCCATTTGTGCAGAAATATCATACGCAACCTGACTTCTAATAAAATATTCTCCCCAACCAGTTGATGAAACTCCACAAGTTTTATTATTTGCATAGGTTCCAGAACCAATAATAGGCGCATCACCAATTCTACCCCAACGCTTGTTTGTCATTCCACCAGTTGAAGTCCCTGCAGCAATATTTCCCTGTTTATCTAAAGCCACACAACCAACTGTTCCAAATTTACTATTCTTAATATCTACATCATAAAAAACGGCTTTTTTATCATCATGATCTAATGCTGTTTTTTCTCTTTCTTTTATCCTTTGCAAAGATTTAAAACGGTTTTCTGTATAAAAGTAACTTGGGTCTACAATTTCTAATCCTTTTTCTTTTGCAAAAACGGACGCTCCTTTACCAGAAAGCATCACATGATCGGAATCTGTCATAATTTTAATTGCCAATTCTATGGGACTTTTTACATTGGTTACACCTGCAACTGCTCCAGCATTTAAAGTTGCTCCGTCCATAAAAGAGGCATCTAGTTCATTGGTTTCTTCGTGTGTAAAAACCGCACCTTTGCCTGCTTTAAATAATGGAGATTCTTCCATTACCTGTATTGTTTTAAGAACTGCTTCTTTACTAGTTCCTCCATACTTTAAAATTGTATGACCCACTTTTATGGCTTCTGCTAATGTAGCTTTATAAGCAGCTTCCTTTTCATCAGACATGTTTTCCTTTAAAATTGTACCTGCGCCACCATGAATAATTATGGCAAATTCATTTTGCTTTACATTAGATATGCTTTCTTTAGACGATGATATTGTTTCATTTTTACATCCAAAGAAAATCATTAAAAACGAGAAAAAATACAGGAATTTTGCCATGATAAGTGTTTAAATTTAAACAATTACTATTGTTTTTGTTAAATTTACGTATGTCTATAATTATTCGTAAATTCGTTCTTCGAATTTAATCAACAAAAACGGAACTGCAAAATGACAGACTTTGGAATTAAAGAAGCATTACAAAAATTAGGTTTAAAAGACATAAATAAAGGAACCTCTACAGGTTCTCATACTTTTTCTAACGGAGAAATCATAGAAAGTTACTCGCCAGTTGATGGAAAACTAATTGGAAAAGTAAAAACCACTACAAAAGAAGACTACGAAAAAGTATTAGAAACGGCTTCCAAGGCATTTCTTTATTTCAGAAATATGCCAGCTCCTCAAAGAGGAGAAATTGTACGTCAGTTTGGAAATAAACTAAGAGAAAAGAAAGAAGCGCTAGGTAAATTAGTTTCTTATGAAATGGGTAAAAGTTACCAAGAAGGTTTAGGCGAAGTACAAGAAATGATAGATATCTGTGATTTTGCTGTAGGTTTATCTAGACAATTAAACGGACAAACAATTCCGTCGGAAAGACCTGGTCATGTAATGAGAGAACAATGGCATCCTATAGGTATTGTTGGTATTATTTCTGCATTTAATTTTCCGGTTGCTGTTTGGGCTTGGAACACTGCTTTGGCCTGGATTTGCGGCGATGTTTGTGTATGGAAAGGTTCTGAAAAAGCTCCTTTGTGCACTGTTGCTTGTCAGAATATTATTGCCGATGTTTTAAAGAAAAACAACTTACCAGAAGGAATTTCTTGCATTATTAATGGCGATTATAAAGTGGGAGAAATGATGACTACCGACACAAGAATTCCATTAATTTCTGCAACAGGTTCTACAAGAATGGGCAGAATAGTTGGCGCTACGGTTGCACAACGTTTTGGGAAATCTTTATTAGAATTAGGAGGAAATAATGCCATTATAATAACACCAACGGCAGATTTAAAAGTAGTGGTTCCTGGTGCTGTTTTTGGCGCTGTTGGTACTTGCGGACAACGTTGTACATCTACTAGAAGATTAATTATTCATGAAACTGTGTATGATAAAGTAAGAGATGCTATTGTTGGCGCTTACAAACAAATTAAAATAGGAAACCCTTTAGATGAAACCAAACATGTGGGACCTTTAATAGACCAAGATGCAGTAAATACTTATTTAGCCGCTATTGAAAAGGCAAAAGCAGAAGGTGGAACTATTTTGGTTGAAGGTGGTGTTTTAGAAGGTGAAGGATATGAATCTGGTTGTTATGTAAAACCCGCAATTATTGAAGCAGAAAATCATTTTGAAATTGTACAACATGAAACTTTTGCACCTATTTTATATTTGATGAAATATTCTGGAGAAGTAGAAAACGCTATTGCCAAACAAAATGGTGTTGCCCAAGGATTGTCTTCTGCAATTATGACCAATGAAATAAAAGAGGCTGAAAAATTCTTGTCTTATTCGGGTTCTGATTGTGGAATTGCAAACGTAAATATTGGTACTTCTGGCGCAGAAATTGGTGGTGCCTTTGGAGGTGAAAAAGAAACTGGTGGCGGACGAGAGTCTGGTTCTGATGCCTGGAAAGTATATATGCGAAGGCAAACAAATACCATAAATTATTCTGATGAATTACCGTTGGCACAAGGAATAAAGTTTGACCTTTAAAAATTCTTATCTATTTAAAATAGTGATAAAAACAGCTATTAAGCTGGTTCCTTCCTTTTAATAACTAAAAAGAAGGTCTTCTAAAAAAATAATTTTTAAAAGACCTTCTTTTAGTTGTTATCTCACTTCAAATGTTATTGGTATACTATAACTAACACCAACGGGAGTTCCTCTTTGTTTTCCTGGAATCATTTTTGGTAACGAAGCAATAATTTCAACTACTTCTTTCTCTAACCTTGGATGCGGACCTCTTGCTTTTATATTTGTAATATTCCCTTTATTGTTTATTCTAAAAACTACAAACAATTTCTTTTTTCCTGTGCTTAAACCTAGTTCATTTGCCAAATTAGCATCAAATTTTCTCCCAAAGTGCTCTGTAACTTTTTGTGTAAAACATTTTTTCAGTTCGGTGTTGTTACCTTTACAACCTGGATAAACTGGTACATTTTCAATTAAAACAAAAGGGATATCTTCCACTACTTCTTCTACTTCTTCTACTTCTACAATATCTTCTGTATTAACAACCACACTCACGTTTTCATCCGTTTCTGTAGATTCAATAATTGTTTCTTCAACCTTTAAATCATCTTCTACTACTTTTATTTTTTCCACAATTGGTGGCGGTGTAGATTTTTGTGGTTGTTTTATTTCTTGAATTTCAATTATAGGAATATCTTCCTTCATTTCATCAACCATAATTGCATCTCCTAAGCTTTTTAAATCGATTTTTTCATAGGTTTTATGTTCAATTAATGCGTATGTAATAAATAGGGCTAATACTAAACCTATTTGCGTAAAAATTTTGCTAAAATTTTCTAACTGTAATTTTGGGTTTTTTTTAATTTCCATCTTCTAACTCTTTTAAGTTTGTAAAAATATAAACTGGCTATTTAAGATAGTCATGACGTTTAGTCTTTGGTAAATACTATTAACCAGTAGGTTACCACTTTAAAGGTAGAGAATTATCAGCGCTTAAAGTATGATTTTCATCATACTTTATCGTGTATTTTAGTAGGTTTATTATTGTTCCAAAGAGTAAGAATATCGGTAGCTACACTGGCGCCGCTACCAGCTGCAATTGAAAATTGACTACGCCAACCAGCAATGGTACCGCAACAATACAATCCTTTTTTAATAAGATGATTGTTGTTTTTAAGTTGAATTCTATCTTTTTCCGGATTTGCTCTTTTGTGTAGTTCTATATATTCTTCTAAACCCTTAATTGCAAAAGGTTTGGAATAATTTAAAGCAACAATAACGTTTTTAGAAAAATAAGTTTCTTTATTAGTTGTAATTTTATACTTATTATCTTCATTTAAAACTGATAACACCTTTTCATTCTCTATCTGAGAAACATGAGGGTATAAAGACGCTAGATGCTCTTTTCCTTCATTTAAAACATCTTTTCCTAAGGTTTTAGGTTTTAGTCCTAAAACATTATTAAACAAGGCGTTTTCTAAATGAGATGCTCTTTGATGTAAAATAATTGCAATTTTTTTATTAGCCGCAAATTCTTTTGATTTTGCAGAGCCTAAAACCAAGGCACATTGCATTCCTGCAACGCCACCACCAATAATTAAAACATCAAAAATCATCTTAAATAAATAAGGCTTTTATATTATGTGTAAATAATTTTACAGCAATTGCTAATAAAATTACTCCAAAAACTTTTCTAATAATTTGAATTCCGGTATCACCAATTATACGTTCTATTTTAGAGGATGTTTTTAAAACTATATATAAAAAAATGATATTTAAAATAACAGCTACAATTATGTTTTCAATTGCAAACTCTGATCTTAAAGAAAGTAAAGTTGTTAAACTACCAGGGCCTGCAATTAAAGGGAAAGCCAACGGAAAAACAGTAGCAGTCATAGGTGCAGAACTAGAATCATCTTTATACAAAGTAATACCTAAAATCATTTCTAAAGCAATAAAAAATAATATAAATGAACCTGCAACAGCAAAAGAGTTTACATCAATACCAATTAAAGTTAATAAACTTTGGCCTAAAAAAAGAAATATAATCATAATAAAACCAGCAATAATTGAGGCTTTTTCTGATTGAATATGACCTACTTTTTTACGTAAGTCTATAATAATAGGTATGTTTCCAATAATGTCTATCACTGCAAATAGCACCATAAATGCGGTTAGAATTTCTTTGAAATTGAAGGTCATCCGAATTGAATTTAATTTTGTGCAAAATTAGTCAACTAACTTTACGAAATTGTTAAAAATTAGAAAAAAATAATCATATTTTTGCGAATATGTTTCAACTAGGAAAAACAATAGTATCAGAAGATATAATAGAAAAGGACTTTTTATGTAATTTGTCTGCTTGCAAAGGCGCTTGTTGTGTAGACGGCGAAG
The DNA here is from genome assembly GCF_051251875.1 of Polaribacter sp. Taxonomy (GTDB): domain Bacteria; phylum Bacteroidota; class Bacteroidia; order Flavobacteriales; family Flavobacteriaceae; genus Polaribacter. The sequence continues at coordinate 122,170 of NZ_JBPOGL010000003.1, read as the reverse complement.
CTGGAGCTCCACTAGAAAAGGAAGAAACCAAAATTTTGGAAGAAATTTATCCAAAGGTAAAACCCTTTTTACGCAAAGAAGGTATTGATGTTATAGAAAAAGAAGGCACTTGGGTTACCAGTGATTGGGGAGAATTAGAAACCCCGCTAATTAACGGTGCGGATTGTGCTTATGTAATTTTTGATGAAAAAAACACAGCTCTTTGCGCTATTGAAGAAGCGTTTAATCAAGGAGAAATTGATTGGAAAAAACCTGTTTCTTGTCATTTATATCCTATTAGAATAAAGGAATATAGCGAGTTTTCTGCTGTTAATTACAACAAATGGGAAATTTGTGATGATGCTTGTGCTTTAGGAAAAGAACTGCAAGTGCCAATTTACAAATTTGTAAAACAAGCATTAATAAGAAAATTTGGAGAAGATTGGTATGCTGAATTAGAAAAAGTTGCTGAAAAACTTCTAAAATAAAGGAATTGATATAATTACTTTAGTGCCTATTGGTAGCTTATTTTTATCCATTAAATCTTCATACACAATTGCGTATTCTTTTTTAAAATTTTTAGAAAAATTGTTTAATCTTTCTTTGGTTAAACTAATACCTATAGATTTTCTATTTAAAGATTTTTCAGATTTAATTTTTGCAGAGGCTTTTCTGCCAATACCGTTATCTTGAATAATAACATCTACTATACCTTCTTCATTTTTATTTACAGAGAGTGTAATTTCTTTGTTATATTTTTTAGAAGACAACCCGTGCCAAATAGCATTTTCTATAAAAGGTTGTAACACCAAGGGTGGTAGTTTAATTTTGTCTAAACAAATAACATCATTCACATGTATTTGAAACTTTATTTCATTTGAAAAACGTATGTTTTCTATAGTCAAATACAAGTCCATTGTTTCTAACTCTTCTTGTAAAGACACTTCTTTTAATGTTGATGATTCTAAAATTTTTCTAACAAGTTTAGAAAACTTATTTAAATAATGAACAGCGTTTTTTTGCTCGTTATTTATGATATAATGCTTGATAGAATTTAAGGCATTAAATATAAAATGCGGATTCATTTGTGTACGCAATACATCTTGCTCTAATGTTAAAATTCTTTTTTGATTTTTTAACAAACGTTGCCTGTTTAAGAAATATAAAATAGCCAATAACAATACCAAACTTACAAAAACAATAATCCAAGTATTGCTATTTTTTATTAACTGTAATTGGGCAATTTCATTTTGTTTTGCCAAACTTTTTATTTGATTGTTTTGGCGTTCACTATCATACTTAATAATTAAATCATTTACATATTGAATGTTTCTATCATTAGAAATTTTTTTCTCAAACTCAACAGAAATTCTATAGTATTTAAGTGCATTTTTAAAATCATTCTTACTTTGATATAATTCAGAAAAATGACTGTAAGCATCAGACAAAGCGGGTGCAAAATCGTATTTTTTTGCTATAGCCAGACCTTTTTCTAAATTTTTTTCAGCTTCAGAAAACTGTTTTAATCTAGATTGTGCCCAACCTAAATTTAAATATTCATACGCCAAGTATTCATTATTACCTAACTTTTCTGCGGTTTCCAAATTCCCTTTAATCAACTCTAAAGCCTTGGCGGGTTCACCTTGTTTTATATACATACTTGCAATACTACTTTTACAAATAATTTGCCCATACGTGTTATTTATCCTATTATTTATCTCTAAAGATTTTTTAAAAAAAACCAATGCCTCATCACTTTTTCCTTGTGCATTTTTGGCGTACCCAATGTTTTGATAATTAATAGCTAAACCTAATTCATTATTAATACTTTTTTCTATTTCTTGTGATTTTTTAAAGCGTTCTATTGCTAAATCATATTGTTTTAAAAGCAAGTAAATATTCCCCATGCTATTTAAGGAAACCGCAATGCTTCTTCGCAGTCCTAAATTCGGATTTTCTACAGTTTCTGCGAGTGTTAAGGCTTCATGATTATAATCTAAAGCAGTTCTATTGGCGTCTAATTTTCTATAATCTACACCCAACATATTTAAGCTAAAAACCCTAAACTCTATACTATTGGCTCTCTTTGCAGTTTCTAAAGCCATTTTATGTGTTGCAAGTGCTTTTTTATATAAAGAGTAATTTCTATATTGAATTCCTAAAAAGTTTTCTACATACGTTTTACCGTCTAAATAATTGTTTGCTTCAAAAAGTAAGGCAATTTCTTTTAATTTTGTGGTGTCTCTTCTATATGCTCTCAAAAAAGAATTAATTCCTTTATAAGTAACGGGTTTTACTTTTAGAATACTGTCTAATTCATTGGTTAAAACAGGGTTTTTCTCTTGTCCATAAAAGGCAAAAGTGCTACTAAAAAAAAGTGTTATTATAAAAATTCTTAACATGGAATATTTGGGTTAGAGCTTCTCTAAAAATTCAGTTTTACGTTGTCTAGAAACAGGTATTTTGGCATTGTTTTCTAAAACTACATATCCATCAGTTTTTAAAAATTCTTTAATTTTATGCAGGTTGATAATATATGAATTATGAATTCTAAAAAAATCATCTGTAGGCAACAACTCATCTATTTCTTTTAACTTTTTTGTCACCACAATTTTCTTATTGTCAGATAAATAAAGTGTAGAATAATTACCATCTGAAGCTACATAAAAAATATCATTTGGTTCTAAAAACACCAATTTACCATCTGTATTAATGGTAATTTTTTTATGGTGTAATTTGTTGTTAAATTTTAAAAGAATATCTTCAAACTTATCAGAATTAAAGCCTTTAGTTGTATGTTTTTTTATTTTAGAAATAGTTTCTCTTAAATCGTCTGTATCTATTGGTTTTAATAAATAATCTACAGCTTCTTTTTTTAAGGCAGTTATTGCATACTCATTATAGGCAGTGGTAATTACTACTGCAAAATCTCTATGTTCTAGTTTTTCTAAAAATTGAAAACCATCCATAGTAGGCATTTCTATGTCTAAAAACAGACAGTCAACTTCTATTGATTTTAAATACGGAATTGCTTTTTCTGGTTCTGTAAAAGTTGCAATAACCTCTAATTCTTCTTTAAAATTTGAGAGCTCCCAAACTAAACCTTGTATGGCTTTTGGTTCATCATCAATAATAACAGCTTTAATCATAGTGGGCAATTTTATCAAAGTTAAAACTTATTTCTTATATTCTTTTTTAAAGTTGTGCAAATTGAAGCTTTTTAGTCTTAATCTGCACTTTTTGAATGATAAATGGTACTTTTTTTAATAAATCTATAAAAACCAATTATACAGAAATTTTTACCATTCATACATTCTTTCTTTTTTAAAAACTTTATTTAAAGAATATTTGTGCTGTAAAATAAACCAACCAATTAGAGAAACTTAAAGAAATATAAACACACTTTTATACAAAAAAAGGCATTCTAAAAAGTTGTTTATGACGAAACAAAATAAGAAAAAAGGAAAAGCAAGAACCACAATTAACAGGAATTAAGGGGCCTATAAAATTGTGTAAACAGCATCAGCTATCTGTTGATGCTGTTTTTTTTGGCACATTCTTTGTTTTAACAAAGTCTTAACAAATAAAAAAATGCTATTTATGAAAGATTTTAAAAAAGTACCCGTTAAACAATTAGAAAAATTCTCTAATCTTTTTACTCAATTAGGCCTCGTATTAGTGCTTTTTATTGTGTACATCACATTAGAGTACCAAACATCAAAGAAATCTGTAGCAGATTTTAAAACAGACAAAAACAAGGTGGTATATATTACACCAGAAACAGAAGTTCTTTTTACAAAAGAAGCCAAAGCAAAACCAAAAGTAATACTACCAAAACAAACTAAATTAATTCCTGATGAAGTAGTAAAAGGGAATAATAATATCATTGAAACAATAATTGATAATACGCCCACAAAAAACCCAGAAATAATAGATATTGAGAACATTGTTGAAATTAAAGAACCGGTAGAAATTATTGAAGATGTTCCGTATGATTTTATACAAGACGCCCCGGTATTTAAAGGTTGCGAAGGTTTAAATAAAAAAGAAAATAAGGTTTGTTTTGATAAAAAAATGAAACAGTTTGTACAACGTAACTTTGATTTAAACTTAGCAAATGATTTGGGTTTACATGCCGGAAAGCATAAAATTCAAACTCAATTTATTATTGATGATAAAGGAAATGTTGTAGATATTTTGGTGAGAACTCCAAGTAAAGGATTAGAAAAAGAGGCAAAAAGAATTATTAAAAAGTTGCCAAAATTTAAACCTGGTAAACAACAGAATAAAACCGTAAAAGTAAGATACACATTACCTATTTCTATTAGTATCAACTAAAAATAAATCCAGTTTTTTAGGCTGGATTTTTGTATGATTTTTTTGATGATTTCGTTACCTTAGCACTATGAAAATCAATCAATTTTTAGATGCTACCTATTTAAAAACGGCAAGCCAAGCAAATCTTACAGAAGAAGAGAATGAACAAAAAGTTATTGAGCTACTAGAAGAAGCTATTTTGTATGACTATAAATTAGTAATGATTCGTGCAAAACACATTCCGTTAGCAAAAAAAATGTTAGCAACTGCAGGTTCAAATGTGTTAATAGGAACTGTTATTGGTTTTCATGAAGGCACCTATTCTACCCAAGAAAAATTACAAGAAGCACAAAAAGCAATTGATCTAGGTGCAGACGAATTAGATTTTGTAGTCAATTATTTAGCCTTTAAAAAAGGAAATTTGTCATTGGTGAAAGAAGAAATTTTAAAAGGCATAGAAATTTGTTTGTCAAATAACAAAAAAGTAAAATGGATTATAGAAATTGCCGCCTTAACAAAGGAAGAAATTATTTCAATTACACGCATTATAAAACAACTAGTTTTAGAAAATTTTGGTAAAGAAAACGCAAAAAATGTGTTTGTAAAATCATCTACAGGATTTTTTAAGACGGAAAACAATTTGCCAAATGGCGCAACTTTACCAATAATGAAATTGATTGTAGAAAATGCAAAGCCATTAAAAACAAAAGCTGCAGGTGGCGTAAGAGATTACGGAACGGCTTTAAAAATGGTGGCATTAGGCGTAGATAGAATTGGTACCTCATCTTCTAAAGAAATTGTAACTAAAGAAAAGAACTCAAACCAAGGATACTAATTTTGAAAAACTATTTTGCACATGAAACTGCTGTCATCGATGATAACTGCAGTATAGGAAAAGACACAAAAATATGGCACTTTAGTCATATAATGTCTCATTGTAGTATTGGTGAAAAATGCAATATTGGTCAAAATGTAGTAGTTTCTCCTCAAGTAATTTTAGGCAATAATGTAAAAGTACAAAACAACGTATCTATTTATACAGGTGTCATTTGTGAAGATGATGTTTTTTTAGGACCTTCTATGGTTTTTACCAATGTAATAAACCCAAGAAGTGCCATTAACAGAAAAGAAGAATATCAAAAAACACTTGTAAAAAAAGGCGCTACTATTGGCGCAAATGCAACAATTATTTGTGGAAATACTATTGGCGAATTTGCTTTAATTGGCGCCGGTTCTGTAGTTACAAAAGAAGTTTTACCTTATGCCTTGGTTGTAGGAAATCCATCAAAACAAATTGGTTGGGTTAGCGAATATGGGCATCGATTAGCATTTAATAAAAACGGAATTGCCATTTGCAAAGAAAGTAATCAAAAATATGAACGTACACAGCACGGCATTCTAAAATTAGAATAGCACAAACAATTCTTTATTACATCAGTTATTATTTTTTATCCTATTGAAAAACTTTTTTTGTGTTTCTCTTTTATTTTCCCATCAACAGATATAAAATAACAGCATTAATTTCCTATTAAAATGCACACTTAGTTTCAAAAAAAAACAAATTAATTTTATTTGTTTTTTTTTGGGTGGTTGTTAAATTTTAACTTTTTATTATTAAAATATTTATTACATTTACATCGTGATTTAATTATCACACTTTTTCTTTTTCATAGCAATTTTCCCACTCAATTTTTTGAGTGGGTTTTTTTTATACTTTTTTAAGACATAAAAAGCCCTTCATAAAACACAAAATTTAGTAACTTTGTATTCCAAACATTTTATAAAAATATGAAAGAAATTCATTCTTATTGGGCATATATTGTTCTTGCCATCTTAATTTTTACCGTTGTTAATGCAATAACTGGTGTAATAAAGAAAAGAACCTTTACAGACAAAGATTTAAGACTAGGTTTATTTACCTTAATTGTTTCTCATATTCAATTATTAATAGGTATTGTTTTATATATTATAGAAGGAAGGTATGCTAATTTTTCTGAAACAATGAAAGTTAGTGAAGCAAGATTGTTAGCTTTAGAGCATCCTTTAATGATGGTTTTGGCAATTGTTTTAATAACAATAGGTTGGTCTAAACAAAAAAAGAAAACAGAAGATGCTGCAAAATTTAAAACATTTGCACTTTTTTATGGTTTAGCACTGCTATTTGTTTTGTCTAAAATACCTTGGAGTAACTGGTTTTAACTGTATAAAATGAAGATAATAAGCTATATATTATCACCAATTTTTGCGTTGGTGTTTTTCTTATTGCTACTCATTTTTCATGTATTACAATGGGCTGGTAAACAACTATTTGGTTATAAAGGCCATAAGTTTGTGGTAGATTATATGAATTGGGTTTTAACAAAATCGCTACTTTTGTTAGGGATTTCTGTTCGGGTAATTAATAAACATAAATTACCTGCAAATACCTCCTTAATTTTTGTGGCCAACCACCAAAGTATGTTTGATATTTCGCCAATTAGTTGGGCTTTTAGAAAACATCACCCTAAATTTGTATCTAAAATTGAATTGGCAAAAGGGATTCCTAGTATTTCTTATAATTTACGAAATGGTGGGGCAGCATTAATAGATAGAAAAGATGCAAAACAAGCCATTGTAACTTTGGGTAAGTTTGCCAAAAATATTCAAAAACAAAAATGGTCTGCTGTTATCTTTCCGGAAGGCACTAGAAGTAGAGACGGAAAACCTAAAAAATTTGCTGCAAACGGATTAAAAATGATAGCAAAGTACAATAAAGAAGGATTTATTGTACCTTTAACTATAAATAATTCTTGGAAAGTATTTAAATACGGAAAATTTCCTTTAGGTATTGGTAGTCCAATTACTATAATTACCCACCAACCTATACAAATTTCATCCATGCCTTTTGATGAATTAATGGAGGCAACAGAAGAAGTAATTAAACAACACTTAAATTAAAAAATTATGTCAGTACAAAATATAAGAAAAGAAGTAATGGGTACGCTGGAAAAGAACATTGGCGATTTTGTAGATAAATTTTTAATTCCTGCAGAAAAAATTTGGCAACCTACAGATTTTTTGCCAAACTCTCAAAAAGATTCTTTTATTACTGAAGTAGAAGAAATAAGAGAACTATCTAAAGAATTACATGATGATTTTTGGGTAGTTTTAGTTGGAGATACTATTACAGAAGAAGCCTTACCAACATACGAATCTTGGTTATTAGACTTAGACGGCGTAAATCAAGATCCTGATAACGGTTGGGCAAAATGGGTAAGAACCTGGACCGCAGAAGAAAATAGACATGGAGATGTGTTAAATAAATATTTATATTTATCCGGACGTGTTAATATGCGCGAAGTAGAAATATCTACCCAACATTTAATAGCAGATGGTTTTGATATTGGTACTTCTACAGATCCGTATAAAAACTTTGTTTATACAAGTTTTCAAGAATTAGCAACTTATATTTCACATAATAATGTAGCAAAAATTGCTCGTAAGAAAGGACATAAAGCATTGGCAAAAATGTCTAAAATTATAGCAGGTGATGAAATGCGTCATCATCAAGCATATTCAGAATTTGTAAAAGAAATTTTTAAAATAGATCCTTCAGAAATGATGTTGGCTTTTCAACACATGATGAAATACAAAATTATAATGCCAGCAATGCATTTAAGAGAATCTCATGGTGCAAAAGGTAGTTTGTTTGATGATTTCTCTGCGGTAGCACAAAGAGTTGGTGTTTACACAGGTTTTGATTATGTAGATATTTTAAAGAAATTAAATACTGCTTGGGAAATTGATAAAATTACAAACCTAACACCAGAAGCAGAAAAAGCAAGAGATTATTTAATGAAATTGCCAGATAGAATGTATAGAATTACAGACAGAATTGTAGTTCCAGACACCAAGTTTAATTTTAAATGGATGCTTCCTGCCTAATTTTTTTTAAAAATTAAAAAAGTATAAATTGATTGCTTTTTTAGATGTTTTTACAACATTTAAAAAAGCAATTTTTGGTTTTAAAAGAGTGTGAAAAAGTAATTTTTAATCAAAATTTAATACATAAACTAACTTTATTAATTTTTTTTTATATTTAAATAAAAATTAAACATGCTTAAATCTACTTCTTTTTATATACTACTCCTGTTTTTTATATCCTCTTTACCGCTTACCGCGCAAGAAATACAAAATGAATTTTATAATTTTTTTAAATCTATGGAAAATGAGTTTCAATATGATTTAAAAGATTTAACTAGAGAAGAAAAATTAAAATACAATTCTTATAAAACTTCTATAGAAGGAATAGGAAGTATGAAAACGGAAACAGCCCAAATAATTAAAATGGACAATGGTGTTGTTTTATACGTCAACTATTTAAAGGAGCAAAAAGAAGAGATTATAAAATCTTTAGAATCCTTTCCTTCTTCTAGGGGTTATGAAATAGAAACCTTATCTAAACAAAATAATGTTATAGAATATCTAGTTAAGAAAAAATACGGTAAGGTTATTGGATTTTTAAAGTTTTATGTTTCCAAAGAAAACCTATGGGGTTTTCATGCATTGATACCTTATAAACTCGAAAAATTTGAGGTTGATATAAAAAATGTTTTAAACCATGCCAAGGATGGTTTTGTTCATCTAAAAAAAACATATATTAAAAATGAAGCTGGGGTTGCAATTTATGCTGTTGATAAGACTTATAATTATATTACAAACTCTTACTATAGCAATGTTGAGGATAAAAAGTTTAAAATTTTGTTTTTAGATTACAAAATGGGGCATTTTGAAGCTTTAAAGTATCAAATTAAAAAGATGAATTTGTCATTGCCCAATTTTAAAAGAGTGCAATATAAAAACGAAGAAAACTTATTTGGGTATCAATTTATCAGTAATAATAATGAAATTCAAATATTAATTTCAGCCAAAGATGGTCATTTAGAACCTACTATTAGTTTTTATTTTAGAGAAAATAAAAATACTCCTAAAAAAAGAAAAGATGTTAGTACCAAACTTATTAATAATGCAGGAAATAAGTTAGCAAAAACACTTACGTATTATAAACAAATATCTAAACAGCTAGAGCAAATAGCCAACGAGAAAAATACCATTAAAGTAGGTAGATTAAAAGACATTGTACGGCCAACACTAAAAATGGCAAATACGCTTGATGTAAATCAAAATGCAATTTTAAAAGATATCCAAATTATTAAAAAAGTACTTGTGCAGACAGATTGTATAGAGGCAAAGAAGGAGATAGAGGCAGCTCTTACCTTAATGAATGGTTTAATTAACAATATTAATAATTATAAAAAGGAAGTAAGTTTATGTTTGTCTAAAACCGGAAATACCGCATTATCTCATTTTAAAGTAGCTTATAAATCTTTTGAAGCTAGTTTTAAGGAATTATTTCCGACTGCAAAAAGGATAGATAACGTTTATACTGCTCCTTGTTTCTATGCTGGAGAAATAGATTTAAAAGAAACAAAAACCAACGAAAAAACACACAATAACAATGTTAAGACCACTAAAAAGTTACCAACTAAATATTATGATGTTGGCTTAACGGTAGATAATGATAAGAGTGTAAAACATATAAAAGTAGTGCATGTAAAACCAGGTTCTCCTGCGGACAAAGCAAATATTAAAGAGGGGGATATTGTTATAAAAGTAGGTAATCAACTTATGGCAAAATTATTTGGAAAATGGGCACAAGGTTATTTTAAGAATAAAGTAGAAGGCAAAAAAATTAGAATGGAAGTATATTCTAAAAAGAATGATAAGGTTAGAACTTTATTGGTAGAAACGGGTCCAAATGGTAATTTTCAACTAATAAAAGAAGAACCTTTTAAAGCAACCTTTAAAAAAATTGAATATTCTGACAATTCTGTATATGAGGGACTAACTAAATTTGGTGTGCCACATGGTAACGGAAACATGATTTGGAAAGACCAAAAAAAATCTTATAAAGGTAACTTTGAAAACGGAAAATGCCACGGCAATGGAGTTTATATAATGAGCGAAACAGAATCTTATGAAGGTACTTTTAAAAATGGAAGTATGACAGGAAAAGGAAAAAGATTTTATAGAGATGGTAGCAGTTATGAAGGCGAGATTTATAAAGGTGTTCCTTACGGTCAAGGAACCTACATTTTTCCGAACGGAAATCGCTATAGAGGTAAATTTGTAGATAAAAAAAGAGAAGGTGTTTTTTATTGTATTATTGATGGAAAAAAGTATGTTTTAGAATATGAAAATGATAAAGTAGTAAGTAAAAAGTTATTAGAATGACCTAAACAAAATTCAATTTAGAAAAAGTTTTATTTAAAATTGCAACATCATCTACTTGCAACCATTTGTCTAAAATAGTGGCGTAGATTTCTCTAAAATCTATCTCAAATTTAAGGTTACCATTTTTATCTAAATCACCTAAGTTTGGTAGGTTATTATACAAACCTTGTTTCTTTAAGTTTTTTCCCATCACAAAAACATTGTTAGCCGTTCCGTGATCTGTTCCTTTAGATTCGTTTTGTTTTACGCGTCTTCCAAATTCAGAAAAAGTAAGAATTAACACATCATCAAACGTATTGTTTTTTTGTAAATCATTGATAAAAACCTCCATACTTTCTGCATACACTTTTAACAACCTTTCTTGCGTTCCTGCTTGATTTGCATGTGTGTCAAAACCACTTAAACCTGCATAATAAACTTGAGTTTCTAACCCAGAATTTATAAATTGAGAAATGGTTTTTAACTGTTTTCCAAAGATATTTTTAGGATAGGCCGCAGCCGTATTTTTTGTATTGCTTTTTTCGTAAATGTGTTTTGCAGATGATTTTGCATCAATCATAGTATTGTACAAATACCCCAAGTTATGTTCACTTAAATGCGCATCATTATAATTGGTTACAACATTGTTAAAAAAGGGTGCATCCATAGAATTATAAAACATTTTTGGATCTGTAATTGCCAAACCGTTTTGTGTTTTTCCTTTTAGCATTAAAGACAAACTTTCATCTACTTCAATTGCATTGTACGGGTTTCCTTTGGTATAATCTAAATAGCTTCCAACCCAACCATTTTGTAAATATTCATTGCTATCACTAGCCGTTTGCCAAATATCTGTAGATCTAAAATGTGATAAATTAGGGTTCGGATATCCCACGTTATTTATAATACTTACAAAGCCTTTATTATATAAATTTTGCAAAGGTTGCAAACTTTTATGAAGCCCAACCTCATCAGAAATTTTAAATAAATCGTTTTGTTTTATGGCGATGTTATTTCTTTGTTGATAATAAATATCGTTGTTAAAAGGAACCACAGTATTTAACCCATCATTACCTCCTTTTAACTGAATAATTACTACCTTTTTATGGCTAAATGTTTTTACAGGAAGTTGTTCAAAAGCCTTTAAAAATTGAGGCACAAAAAACATCCCTGAAGCAAAAGTTGTCTGTTTTAAAAAATCTCTACGTTTCATAATTCTTAAAATTTAACAAAGTTGATATTCAGGTAAACTCATTAATTGCACAACAAAATCGTGCTTAGAAAGCTTTTGATTTCTTTCTAACATTTCTTTTGTGCCACTATTTATTTTTGATGTTATAATTTGATGTACCAATTCTTTATTTGATTCATTTTTATAATTTTCTTCAAAAGAATTCCAATCTGCAGTAACTTTTATAAAAGCTTTTCTTCGTAATTTTCTTTTCTTAAAATCGGTAATCATAGTTTCTTCATCACCAATTTCTGAATAGGCAATTTCTGCATTGTTTAACAACACAGAAGGCAAACGCAACCGTGTAACAATGGTATTGCTATCAATCCAATTTCTACCTGTTTTCCAACCAGCAACATTTGGTGGTCTCATTAAAACTTGCCCTAATAATCGTTGTAGTAATATAACTTGTCTAGATCTTTCTATTTTATAAGGCACAACGGTATTCATTCCTACCAAAAATTCAATAGGCGATTTTATTTTGGTTCCGATGTTTTCATCAGCATAAAACCAACTAGAAAGAAGCACAAAACGCATTAAATTTTCTATACTGTAATCTTTATAAAACACTTCTACCATTTCATCTATATGCTGTTTATGAATGTTTTCGTTTACAAAATAAGCATAGATTTTTTCTGAAATAAAACGTGCACATTGTTTTTTCTGTAGAATGATATCTATAATATCATCACCCTTAAAATCACCAGATTTATCAAAAAAAGTTTTTTCATTAGTATCATGATGTCTTTCCCTAAAGGAAAATTTTCCAACAAAATTATGGTTGTACCCTGTAAAAGCTCTTGCAGATTCTTTTATATCATTTTCGGTATATTGATCTTGCCCCAAGGTAAAAAGCTCCATTAATTCGCGCGCAAAGTTCTCATTCGGACTTTTTTTCTTGTTTTGTTTGTTGTTTAAATAATTAAGCATTGCGGCGTCTTTGGCTACAGATTTTGTAAAATCGCTAAAATTACCCAAAGCATTTTTACGCAACAGATTATTGTAATTCTGTACAAATACTATGTTTTTATTTTCGCACACAAAATGATTTGCCCAAAACAGTGTCATTTTTTCACGTAAAATTTCTGAAGGATTGTTTAACCGTTGAAACCATGCTTGAGAAAATTCTTGCACTTTTTCTCTACTAAATTTTTGAAGATCCTTTCGTTTATTTTTGTTTTTAAAATCTTTAATAGAAAGCTCTTTTAAATAAGAAGTATCTACAGATAAAGTAGTTGTTTTCTTTGAAGAAGCAAATAACGCATTCACTACATTTTTTTTGCTTTTCTTAGTTAAACGCGTCAATTCTTTTGGTATAATACCAAAACCAACTCTGTTATATAAATGTTGTATATGTGCTGATTTCATAAACCTTAGACTATAAAAATTAAAGATAGTTTAATTTATAGTATATAATTATAAGAATATGAAAAAAAGCTCTATCAAAAACCAATACAAACTAAAATTTATTCCTTAATTTTAATTTGTTTAAGAATAAGTTTTATACTATTTGAAACTGCAGAATTATTGTTTTTCAGATTGTTTAATTTCATTCAAATTTTCATCAAATAAACCAATTAAAAGACTGTTGCCTTTATGGTCTACTTTTAGTCCACCGTATTTGGCTTTTTCATATTTATACCCATCTCCCTCCTGAAAAAAGAAAGATTCTGCACCAATATTTAAAGTTCTCCAACCTTTAGAAGTATATTTTATTGCATACTCTTTATCATCAATTGGTGTTTTATTTTCTTGTATTCGAACCTTGTTAGCAATTCCATTTTCTTGTAATTTCACAATACAAAAACCAGTTTTAGAAATGCTATCATATTTAATATTTTCAGAAATAGCATATCTTAACCTCATATAATCTCCTTGTATTAAAGAACGTGGATCTACAGGCGCCAATTCTAATAAAATTAGTTTTCCATTAGAAAGTAATAGTTCTTTTTTTAGTATAGAATTATGAAACAATCCAAGTAACAAAACAAGATTCACAAGAATGATTATCACCTTATATTTTTTCATCTGAATGTAGATTTTTTGTTGTGAATAGATAAAATAACAGGAATAAAACTCCCGAAACAAATAAGAGTATTGATTTTGTTAATAATGTAAAATTTAAATCATAATAATACTGAGAAATAAAATAAATAAACGCAATAATTCCGATAATTACACCTGTTTTATAGTTTACCAAAAAACTTAATAGCATAATTAATATTGCACCTGAAATAGCAGGAGAGAATACCGTTGATAGCAATATAAAAAAACTTAAAGAGTATATTAATATTTTACTTTTTATGGCCTTAATTTGGTTTATTTTGATAATGATAGATACCAAATACAGAATTACCATAATCATTATTATTGATGATAACCAAAGATAATTTTCTTGAATTGGTAGTACATTTTTTTTACCAATTGCAACAAGACCAAATAATAAAGAGAGAATTAAACCAATTCTAACAGGATTATATAGTTTAGATAATTTTTGGTGGGTTACAATTATTTTTGCTTCATTTAGAAATAAATAACACATTATTAAAGTAGTAAATGCAATGTATAAATGCACTAAATTGTATAATTTATTTGAAACGATGAGCGAAAGGCAACAACCAAAAATGGTAAGTATAGAAATAAGTGATAAAAGATAGTTTTGTGTGATGCATAAAGAACAAATAGCAATGGCACTTATCAATAGAATAATACTATTTTCTTCAACTTTTAACCCTGTTAATCCTATGGCTAGCATTGCAAAACCAATAATATAAATTGATATACTAAAGGTGTCAATAATTAGTTTATCATATACTTTATTCAACCAAATAGCCAAAACAATAAAACCAATTCCGAAGAGTAACAATCCAGATTCAGAATTGTATAAGCCAGCAATTCCTAAAAAACCAAGAAATGCAAGCATTGCTAAAAGACCTCCAAAAATAGAAAGTATTTTAATAGCCAAGCTAGATTTATTTTCTAAAAGCAGTTCATATTCCTTAAAAACCGCGTTTTCATCGCATTCAAAATTAACACCTTCTGACAAACGAATAGTATCTAATAAAGCCTTTTTACTTGTTAATTTATCCATTTTTTCTGAAGGTCTATTAAGGCTTTAATGACATAGGTTACACTCACAATTACAAAAATACTGATGATGAAAAACATCCCTGCATCATTAGATAATTTTATAAGAAATGCAGTTATAATAATGATACAACTAAAAGGAATTATGGAAAGATAGAAAGCTTTTTTTGCTTTTAGTCCATACCTAATACCCAATGTATAAAATACTAAAGTAATAATGATTAGTACAAATAATGAAGTCTGTTGTTTACTAAAAAGACCAAAAGAAATACCCATTGTACTATAAGAAACACAGCCCAAAGCAATGAAGTTAGAAAACCAAATAGGCTGTTTTAATTCTTTATTTAATTTTTTTCCGAAAAAGGGAATCAATAAGAAACACAGATTAATTATAAAAAGTACGCTAAAAACAAAAACTTCTGACCAATTATGAGCAACTTGTTGCCAATACAATATAAATGTTGTGTTTACCAACACTATAAAAACAAGCCACAAAGGCGCAAAATTAGAAACTGTTACCCAAAGTGTGATGGCTATTGTCCACCCTAAAAAAAAATCATAGGCGTTTGCACCCGTTTGATATATTTGTCCGAAAACAGCAAATAAAACACCCACTAATATTGATGCTGATGTGAGCAGTATCTTTTTTAAATCTAACTTTAGTTTCGAGAATAAGGCAATTAAAGTTATGCTAACAATAAGGCTTTCAATGAGCCCTATTTTTATAAATTTATGAAGTTCGGTCCAATTATAGGCAAAAAAGAAAAGAATTCCGACGGTTGTAAAACCAACTCCTAAACTAATAAAAAGTAGATTTAGAAATTTAAGCCAAGACTCTTTTGTGCTATATATTTTCTCTTTATACACATGATTAATACTCTTTTCAGACCAATTACTGTGTCTACTTATTATTTGAATATCTTCTCTTTCAATTTTCATCTTCAGATTTAGTATTTTTTTAGTATTTCTTAAATAACAAAATTCATTTGTTATGATTACAATAATATAAGATATTTTTCTTCACGAAGTAAAATGACCGGTAGATAACTTTTTTAATGCAAAAAAGACTGCCTTATCAGACAGTCTCTTTAAAATATATACTTTACATCAAAAAATTACTCAACAGTTACTGACTTTGCTAAGTTTCTTGGTTGATCTACGTTTTTACCTAACATAACAGCAATATGGTAAGATAATAATTGAAACGGAATGGTGGTTAACAAAGGTGTTAAAGCCTCTTCTGTTTCTGGTATTTCTATTACATGATCTGCAATTTCTTTTACTTGGGTATCTCCTTCCGTAACAATTGCAATAATTTTTCCTGCTCTAGATTTTATTTCTTGAATATTACTAACTACTTTTTCATAATGTCCTTTACTTGTAGCAATCACAAAAATTGGCATATTTTCATCAATTAAAGCAATTGGACCATGTTTCATTTCTGCTGCAGGATAACCTTCTGCATGAATATAAGAAATTTCTTTTAACTTTAAAGCACCTTCTAAGGCCACAGGAAAGTTAAAACCTCTACCTAAATACAAACAATTTTTTGCATCTTTATAAACCGATGCAATCTCTTTTACTTTACTATCAATCTTTAAAAGCGCCTCTACTTTTGCAGGTATTAATTGCATTTTATGTAAAAACTCTCTTAATTCAGATTTAGAAATCTCTCCTTTTTTAGACGCTAATTTTAATGCAATTAATGTTAAAACTGTAATTTGTGTTGTAAACGCTTTAGTTGACGCAACACCAATTTCTGGTCCTGCATGCGTATATGCTCCGGCATCTGTCTCTCTAGCTATAGAAGATCCTACAACATTACATATTCCAAAAACAAATGCTCCTTTAGATTTTGCCAATTTAATGGCTGCTAAAGTATCTGCAGTTTCACCAGATTGAGAAATAGCAATTACTACATCTTTAGAAGTAATAATAGGGTTTCTATATCTAAATTCAGATGCATATTCTACTTCAACAGGAATACGAGCTTTGTCTTCTATAAGATATTCTCCTACCAAACCAGCATGCCAAGAAGTACCACAAGCTACTATAATAATTCTTTCGGCATTTAAAAACCTGTTCATGTTATTGTCTATACCAGACATTCTAATAATTCCTTCATCTGCCAACATTCTACCTCTGTAGGTATCTATAATAGCTTTAGGTTGCTCATGAATTTCTTTAAGCATAAAGTGTTCATAGCCACCTTTTTCTATTTGCTCTAAACTCATTTGTAACTCCTGAATTTTGGCATCAACTAAAGAATCATCATTTATATTACGAACACGTATATTTCTTCCTAACTTTATAATTGCAAGTTCTTCATCTTCTAAATAAATAGCATCTTTTGTATACTCTAAAAAAGGAGAAGCATCTGAAGCAATAAAAAACTCAGAATTGTCTTTACCTACTCCAATAGCTATTGGGCTTCCTAGTCTTGCAACAATAAACTCATTGGGTTTTGTTTTATCAAAAACAGCAATTGCATAAGCACCAATTACATTGTTTAATGCCAATTGTACCGCCTTACCTAATTTACATCCTTCTTGCTTTTTTACTTCTTCTATTAAATTAATAAGAACTTCAGTATCTGTATCACTTTTAAAAGTGTAACCACGAGAGATTAACTCTTTTCTTAGTGTATCGTAATTTTCTATAATTCCATTATGAACAATTACTAGATTTCCAGATTCAGAAAAATGAGGATGAGAATTAATATCATTTGGCACACCATGAGTTGCCCAACGTGTATGGCCAATACCAATATTTCCGTTTTTTCTTTCTACTTCTTTATTTGTAATTACCTCTAAATCTGAAACTTTCCCTTTAGTTTTTGAAAGATGAATATTTTTTCCATCATATATCATTACTCCAGCACTATCATAACCTCGGTATTCTAATCTTTTAAGGCCGTTTATAACTATTGGGTATGCTTCTCTAAAGCCAATGTAACCAGTAATTCCACACATAACATTTTTTTTAAGTTAATTTTTCTTCTTTGTATAAGATATTTTTAATTCAGCTTTTTTATCTCCGTTTATTTCAGAGTTATTAAATAATGTAATCGCTTTTGGGTTCCAATTAAAGCGTGTAAAAATAGTATCTGAAACTACAGCATCTGTTGGATTATACACTTTTAACTTTAATGTAGGTGAATAATTAGATTCACCGCTTAAAAGATCAGACACATAATCTGTAATTTTAAAAGTGTATTTTTCGGCTTTACCGTAATCAGCATCACTTTCATCTGTAACTCTTTCTAAAAACCCACCAAAAGTGGTTTCACTATACGTATCTTTTATTTGACTTAAGATTGAATTTTGAGTTGCATTTTCATCATCTTTATATAAATACAATCTATAAGGCAATGCCGTTGTATCTGCAGATTGATTGATATAAAAACTTAAAGAGGCATCATTTACCAATAAATTCTGAGCTCTTAATTCTTCAATTTTATCAGCTATATTATTACCATCTAAATCTGCACCAAAAAGATCTATTTTAGCCTCATTACCCGCAGCACCTTGCACAATAACTTCATTGTTTATTGGATAGATTTTATTATCCATTTTATAAGAAGCTACACGTATTCCAGATAGAGAATAAGAATCATTTTCGCTAAAAGTCTTAATAGTATCATTTGTAGCTGTTTCTAAGACAGTGTTGGTGTAATAAACCTCTATAGACGGGTTTAAAGCAGCAGAAGTATTGTTAAAATTAAAAGAAATTAAAGAGCCTTCTGTTCCTGTTGCTTCTAGGATAATTCCTCTGAAGTAATCATTAAAAGCATCTTGTGAATCAAATTCTGATAATTCATATTTGTCTAAAAACAGTGTTTTTATAAGATCTTCTTTTAAAGGAATTCTTGCAAAAGGGTAAGGAACTTCAGATGAAGAATATTGAAATGTATCTTTTTTTATGAGCACATTTGTACTTGTTCTTCTGCTTACTATAACTACAGTATCATTTTCATTTGGAATAAACTGATAGTTGAGTTGGCTATTTAATTCACTTCCAACTTTATCAAAAACATCATTAGAATAATACTTATTAACTTGCGAAGGTTCCGTAGGATTTAATCTACTTAAATACGTACTTGTTTGATAGGCATTAAAAGTAAAGGCTTTATTAGAATCTCCAATAATTGAATCTAAAGTATATGTTGGCCCTGTAGAAATATTATCTGTTAAAGTTGCCTGATACGGAAGCTTTATAAAAGCCGTATCTATTGTTGTAACAATATGTGTTGTTCCTGTTTCATACTTTGTAATTGTATCTGCATGAGCAACCGTTAAAGCAGTACTAATAGCTACCTGAGAAACAATAGAAGCCTCTATTTTCTCATAATCTGAACTTGCAAAAACACCTAATAAATATTGTCCTGGTTCACTAGTAAGATTGTCTGATGGCACTTTTTCTACAGCGCTATTTTCTAAAGAAATAGCTACCGGTATAAAGGTTGTAGAGAATTTTGTATTACTAACAATACTTGTACCTATGTCTGTAAAATCTTTTTCACAAGACATAATTCCTGAAAAAATAAGCATTAAACCGCCTATTAAAACACTTTTTCTAATAATATTTTTCACTTTAAAATAATTAATTAACCGCAATTAAATCGGTATAGAAATTTAAATAATTTTCTTTTAAGTTTTCTGGTAAATAGGCCAAAACAGGTAAATCTTTTTCTTTAATAAAAGAAGTTAGTTCTTCCGCAATGGTTTCACTACCAAGAATAATTGCATCAGAATTTTCTATGGCGCTTTTTAAAATATTAGTATGATTTGGTGTTTTTAATGTAGTAATTTTATCATCAGAAACTAAATCAAACTTTACCTTATTGGCTAAATCTTCATTTAAAGTTCCTTCAAAATTATTATTATTATACAATGAAGTTACTATCTTACTTTCTGTAAATAAAGGTTCTTCATTATAAAACTCTCTTAAATATAACGGTAACAAAGAAGCCATCCATCCATGAACATGAATAATATCTGGTGCCCAATTTAATTTTTTAACAGTTTCTATAACTCCTTTTGCAAAGAAAATTGCGCGTTCATCATTGTCTTCAAACAACTCATCATCCTCATCAGTAAAAACTGCTTTTCGTTTAAAATACTCTTCGTTGTCTATAAAATAAACTTGCATTCTTTCTTTAGGTATAGAAGCTACTTTTATTATTAATGGCATATCCATGTCATTAACAACCAGGTTCATACCAGACAAACGAATGACTTCGTGTAATTGATGTCTACGCTCATTAATTACGCCAAATCTTGGCATAAAAATACGTGTTTGTACTCCTTTAGAATGTGCGTTTTTAGCTGCATTAAATGCTGTTAGTGATAATTCTGTTTCAGGCAAGTAGGGCACTACTTCAGACGAAACAAACAATATTCTCTTGTCCTTCATTAAATCAATCTCTTTTATAAGAAGTGCAAAAATACAAATTATTATGCTAATATCGTGTTAAATTGGTAAGTTTGCAGACTTTACTTAATTTTTAAGGATGAAAATTTTCACAACAATACCAGATTTAAAATCATACGTATCAACCCAGAAAGCAGAAAATAAAACCATAGGTTTTGTTCCTACCATGGGTGCGCTTCATCAAGGGCATTTATCTCTAATTAAAAAAGCGAAACAAAAAAACGATATTGTTATTGTTAGTATTTTTGTGAATCCTACACAATTTGATAATACAGAAGATTTAAAAAAATACCCTAAAACCTTAGAAAACGACACTAAACTATTAGAAAGCGTTTCTTGCAATGTACTTTTTTCTCCATCCGTAAAAGAAATGTATAGCAATAATATTTCATCAGAAAAATTTGACTTTGATGGCTTAGAACATCAAATGGAAGGCAAATTTAGAGACGGTCATTTTAATGGAGTTGGCACCATTGTAAAAACACTTTTCGAAATTGTTACACCCAACAAAGCATATTTTGGTCAGAAAGATTTTCAACAATTACAAATTGTAAAAAAAATGGTTGAAAAACATCACCTAAATGTAAAAATTAAAGGATGTGACATTTTTAGAGAAGATGATGGTTTGGCCATGAGTTCTAGAAACACAAGATTAAGCAAAGAACATAGAAATGCGGCACCTTTTATCTACAAAACACTTAAAAAAGTCAGAAAAAAATTTGGCACAGAAAATGCTACTAAAGTAACAGAATGGGTAGAGAAACAGTTTAAAAAACATCCTTTATTAGATTTAGAGTATTTTACAATTGCTGATGAAAAATCATTAGAAACCATAAAAAACAAAGAATCTTCTAAAAAATATCGTGCTTTTATTGCTGTATTTGCAGGGAATATTAGATTGATAGATAACATTCAATTAAAAAATTAATAACCAAAAAAATAGTATTTTTGCCGCATGTTAGTACAAGTTGTAAAATCTAAAATCCACCGTGTAAAAGTTACTGGTGCAGATTTAAATTATATAGGAAGCATAACCATAGATGAAGATTTAATGGATGCAGCCAATATTATTGAAGGGGAACGCGTTCAAATTGTGAATAATAACAACGGAAACCGTTTAGAAACATACGCAATTCCTGGCCCTAGAGGAAGTGGTGAAATCACTTTAAATGGCGCAGCATCGCGTTTGGTTGCCGTTGGCGACGTCTTAATTTTAATCGTATATGCGTTTATGAAATTAAAAAAAGCAAAAACATTTAAACCTTCGTTGGTATTTCCTAACGAAACAGATAATACGCTTACCTAAGTTTGAATTCATCAACCAAAAAAATATTAAAAACCACTTTGCCTCTCTTATTGGGAGGCTTTTTAGTTTGGTATTCACTATCTAAAATTTCTATAAATATCTTAATAGGATATTTTAAAGAAGCCAATTATAGCTGGATTTTCCTTGGGTTATTCTTTGGCATTTTAAGCCATTTATCTAGAGCCTATAGATGGAAATTTATGCTAGAACCAATAGGCTTTAAACCCAAGTACACAAATAGTGTTTTAGCCGTTTTAGTAGGTTACTTAGTTAACTTGGCAATTCCAAGAGCAGGAGAAGTTAGCAGAGCTTTGGTGTTAACAAATTACGAAGAAGTACCTTTCGAAAAAGGATTTGGAACCATTGTAGCAGAAAGAATTGCAGATTTAATAATGATGTTGTCTATCATGTTAATCACACTTTTTGTTCAGTACGATTTTATTTACGAACTCCTAACAAAGAATTTTAACCCCGTAAAAATAATTATTGGATTGGCCATTTTAATACTAGGTTTTTACATTTTAACATCTTTTGTAAAAAAAGCAACATCAGGCTTTTTACTAAAAATTAAAACCTTTATCGCTGGTTTGGTAGAAGGTGTTACCAGTATTTTTAAAATGAAAAATAAATGGGCATTTATTTTTCACACAGTATTTATTTGGGCAATGTATGTAGCCATGTTCTGGGCAACAATACCTGCTATTAACGGCTTAAATGTTCCTTTTGGCGGAATTTTAATTGGCTTTATTGCCGGAGGTTTTGCCATTGCTGCAACCAATGGCGGCGTTGGTTTGTACCCAATTGCTGTTGCTAGCGCCTTGGCTTTATTTGGCGTACTAGAAGAACCTGCAACTGCTTTTGGTTGGATAATGTGGACCGCACAAACAGCCATGATTATCATTTTTGGAGGATTAGCCTTCTTGTTCCTACCAATTTACAATAAAAATAAATAATATTTGGGCGTTCCCTAAAGGTCGCGCTTTCATTACTCGCTTTTTTTGAAAATAAAAAAGAGCTCAAACATGCCATTCAATCGCTAACGCAACTGTTTGCCAACTTTTAGCAATTCACCAACATTTCGTTTATTTAAAAAATCAGTATATTTGGTATAAATCATTATTATTATGGATGATCAAGAAAAACGAAAAGCATTGGCCAAATGGATTTTAGAAACAGATAAAAATGTGCTAAATGAAGTAGAAGCTATCTATAATACACATTCTAAAAACGAAGAAACTTCGTCTAAAATTGTTGGTTATACCATTGACGGAAAACCTTTAACCAAAGAAACCTACATTCAAAAAGTAAAAGAAGCAGAAAAAAGCATGGAAGAAGGGCATTTTATAACTTCCGAAGATTTGAAAAAAAAAATGGCTTCTTGGTAAATGAGCCTTACAGTAGATTGGTCTTTAAAAGCTGAAAAAGATTTAGAAAAAATATTTGAATACGTAAAAGAAAAAACTCTTTCAAATAATTTAGCTTCAAATGTTGTAAATGATATTTTTGAAACAACTATGAATATCCATTTTATAAATCAATTTCAAATAGATGAAATTATAGGAAACCCATATAGAAGAATAATTGTTAGAAACTATAAGGTTATCTACGCCCCTAAAAACGAAAATGAAATAAGAGTTTTTCGAGTTTTTAATACACATCAAAACCCTGAGAACTTAACTGCGTCTAATCTCTAAAATAATACCTAATAAGTTCCATCAATTTAAAGGCTTTCAATTCAAAAACGTTGTAACTTTGTTACATTAAAACTTTGCAACTTATTTAAAATGGCTAAAACCAAAACAACTTTTTTTTGTCAGAATTGTGGCACACAACATGCTAAATGGGTTGGCCAATGTGGCGCCTGTAAAGAATGGAATACCATTGTAGAAGAAGTTATTCAAAAAGAAGAAAAACGAGTTTGGAAACAAGCCACTACCGCCAAACAAACCGTAAATAAGCCTTTAAAAATAGTAGATATTCAGCTAAATCCCGAAGAAAGAGTTGTAACCAATAACCAAGAATTAGACACTGTTTTAGGTGGTGGTTTAGTAAAAGGTTCTGTAACACTATTAGGAGGAGAACCAGGTATTGGTAAATCTACTTTATTATTACAAGTTGCCTTAAATATTAGTCAGAAAGTATTGTACGTTTCTGGAGAAGAAAGTCAGTCTCAAATAAAAATGAGAGCAGAAAGATTAGATGCAAATAATTCTAACTGTTTAATTCTTACAGAAACCAACACACAAAACATCTTCAAAAATATTGAAGAAACAGAACCAGAAGTTTTGGTCATAGATTCAATTCAAACATTACACACTAGCTCTATAGAAGCTTCTCCTGGTAGTATTTCTCAAATTAGAGAAACGGCAGCAGAACTCATAAAATACGCAAAAGAAACTGCCACTCCCGTTTTGTTAATTGGCCATATTAATAAAGACGGAAACATTGCCGGACCCAAAATTTTAGAACACATGGTAGATGTTGTTTTACAATTTGAAGGCGACAGAAATCATACCTACAGAATTTTAAGAAGTCAAAAAAACAGGTTTGGTTCTACCTCTGAATTAGGAATTTACGAAATGCTTTCTAACGGACTAAGAGAAATCTCAAATCCTTCAGAAATTCTAATTTCAAAAAAAGATGCAGATTTAAGCGGAACAGCAATTGCATCTACCCTAGAAGGAATTAGACCTTTAATGATAGAAATTCAAGCACTAGTTTCTACGGCGGTTTACGGAACTCCACAACGTTCTACAACAGGGTATAATCTTAAAAGATTAAACATGATTTTAGCCGTTTTAGAAAAAAGAGCAGGTTTTAAATTAGGAGCAAAAGACGTGTTTTTAAATATTACTGGTGGCATAAATGTAGATGACCCAGCAATTGATTTAGCTGTAGTTGCAGCCATATTATCATCAAACCAAGACGTTGCCATTAACCCAAATGTATGTTTTGCTGCAGAAGTTGGTTTGGCAGGAGAAATAAGACCCGTTTCCAAAATTGATCAACGAATTTTAGAAGCAGAAAAATTAGGCTATAAAACATTTGTTGCATCAAAATACAATAAGATTTCTTCTAAAAATCATGGCATAAAGTTAATTTTAGTGGGTAAAATTGAAGAAGCTTTTGCTACCTTGTTTGCTTAGATACGCTAAGAATTCAAAAAATAAAATTCCTTAAAAATAGTACAAAAAGGAGGATAACAAACTTCTGTAGAAAGACAAAATTGTTGTTTTACAGCTCATTTTTAAGATGCTTTTACTACCTTGTTTCCAAAAAAACGAACTACTTTTCTCTTTACCTTACATCGAAAAGAAATACTCACAAAATGGAAACCTCAGAAATTATACCTCTTTTACCTTATCAACCTCCATTTTTATTTGTAGATGAACTTTTAGAAGTTACAGAAAATGGAGTTACCGGAAATTATTCTTATAAAGAAAATGAATACTTTTACAAAGGTCATTTTAAGAATAACCCAATAACCCCTGGAGTTATTTTAACAGAAACCATGGCTCAAATTGGGTTGGTTTGCTTAGGAATTTATTTATTAAAAGATGATATTTCATCCCATAATAAACCTCAAATTGCGTTAACTTCCAATCAAATAGATTTTTTTCTACCCGTATTTCCAAAAGAAAAGGTAACCGTAATTTCAGAGAAAATTTATTTTAGATTTCACAAACTAAAATGTGCCGTAAAAATGATAAATACCAAAAACGAACTCGTTTGTAGAGGAACAATTTCTGGAATGATACTAACAAAATAGCGCATAAAATGAACACATCACCAATAAAAAACAGAGTGGTAATTACGGGTTTAGGAGTTGTAGCACCAAACGGAGTTGGTTTAAAAAATTTTAGGGAAGCCATTAAAAAAGGCACATCCGGCATTGCATTTCATCAACAATTAAAAGACCTTAATTTTTCTTGCTGTATTGGCGGAATTCCATCAATATCAGAAGAAAAAAAACGAAACTATTTAACTGAATTACAATTACGAGGCTTTAATAGTTCTGGCATTTTATACGGCTGTATTGCCGGAATTGATGCTTGGAAAGATGCAGGTTTTTCGGTTGACGAAAACTCCCCATTAGACTACCACTCAGGAATAGTTTTTGGTACAGGAACTTCGGGAATTGAAAAATTTAAAGAAGCCATTTACAAGCTAGATAACAAACAAGTAAAACGTTTAGGAAGTACTGTTGTTGTGCAAACTATGGCAAGCGGAGTTAGCGCTTATTTGGGTGGAATTCTGGGTTTTGGCAACCAAGTAACCACAAATTCTTCTGCATGTACAACGGGTACAGAAGCTTTACTTCTTGGTTTTGAACGTATAAAAACAGGCAAAGCAAAAAGAATGTTGGTTGGCAGTTGCTCTGATGATGGTCCTTATATTTGGGGCGGATTTGACGCCATGCGAGTAATGACTTACAAACACAATGAATCTCCAGAAAAAGGTTCTAGACCTATGAGTAAAACCGCTTCAGGTTTTGTTCCAGGAAGCGGAGCTGGTGCGTTAATTTTAGAATCTTTAGAAAGTGCTTTAGAAAGAAAAGCCACTATTTATGCTGAAGTTTTAGGCGGTAATATTAATTCTGGCGGTCAACGAAATGGCGGAACTATGACAGCACCAAATGCAGAAGCTGTGCAAAAATGTATTGTTGATGCACTTGCAGATGCACAAATTTATCCTCATGAAATTGATGCTATTAACGGACATTTAACAGCAACATCAAAAGATAGTCTAGAAATTGAAAATTGGACCAAAGCTTTGCAAAGAAGCGGACATAACTTCCCTTTTATCAACTCTTTAAAATCTATGGTTGGACATTGTTTAGCTGCCGCCGGATCAATAGAAAATGTAGCTACTGTGTTGCAATTAAAAGAACAATTTTTATTTCCGAACTTAAATTGTGAAGACCTACATCCAGCAATACAAAACTTAATTTCTTTGGATAAAATTCCTACAGAAAAAATGAATATGAAACTTAACATTATTGCCAAAGCAAGTTTTGGTTTTGGAGATGTAAATGGCTGTATTCTTTTTAAAAAATTTGATTCTTAAATTGTTTTAAAAACTCAAATTTAATTCTTGAGAAAAATTTCAACTAAAGAATAAACCTTATTTTTGATAAAAATCCTTTTTTATGACTACAAATAGACAAAACGGAAGCTTATATACCAACATTCAGCAACAGATTGCAACCATAGAATTTGGGCATCCGGCAAGTAATTCTTTTCCAAGTGAATTGTTAGCAAGGTTGGCAAAAGAGTTTATCTCTGTTGGAAAAAATGACGCTGTTTCCGTAATTATTTTAAAATCTGAAGGAGACAAAGCTTTTTGCGCTGGCGCTTCTTTTGATGAATTGGTTGCTATTTCTAATTTAGAAGAAGGAAAACAATTTTTCTCTGGTTTTGCCAATGTAATTAACGCCATGAGAACTTGTGGAAAATTAATTATTGGTAGCGTTCAAGGAAAAACAGTTGGTGGTGGCGTTGGTTTAGCAGCCGCTTGCGATTATATATTAGCAACAGAAAATGCAGCCATAAAACTATCAGAATTTACCATAGGTATTGGCCCTTTTGTAATTGAACCTGCTGTAACTCGTAAAATTGGAGTTTCAGGAACTGCAGAACTTACGCTAGATGCCACCAATTGGAAAAATGCCTATTGGGCAAAAGAAAAAGGCTTGTATGCAAAGGTTTTTGAATCGCAAAAAGAATTGGATGAGGAAGTAGCATTGTTGTCAGAAAAATTAGCTTCATACAATCCTGTAGCTTTATCAGAAATGAAGAAAGCATTGTGGCAAGGAACAGAAAATTGGGATGCATTATTAACTGAAAGAGCCACTATTTCTGGTCAATTGGTTTTATCAGAATTCACAAAAAAAGCATTGTCAAAATTCAAAAAATAAGAGAGTGAAAATTATTTCAACAAATATTGGAGAACGAAAAGAAATAGACTACAAAGGAACTTTAGTTACCACAGGTATTTATAAATATTCCGTAGAGAATCCTATTTTTTTAGATGTAGAAGACGTAAAAAATGATGCTATTTGTGATAGAGAAAATCATGGTGGAACTCTACAAGCTGTTTATGGCTATTCTTTAAAACATTACACCTTTTGGAAATCTGTGTATCCTAATGTAGTTTTTGAAATGGGGATTTTTGGAGAAAACTTAACCATAGATGACTTAGATGAATCTAAAATTCATCAGGGAGATACTTTTAAAGTGGGTGATACTATTTTAGAGGCAACAGTGCAAAGAGAACCTTGTTATAAACTAGGAGTTCGTTTTAATAAAATGACCATTGTAAAGAAGTTTTGGAAGACCACTTTTTGTGGTGTTTATTTTAAAGTTTTACAAACAGGTTTTGTAAAAGCTGGAGATGAATTTATCCAAATAAAAAGTTGCCCAGAAAACCCAACCATTGCAGATTTGTTTGTTGCAAAAAGAATTCTAAACGGAATTTAACAGGTATTCATACTTAAAAATACTTGTTTGTAGTAGTTGGCAAACAAGTTTAGCCCAGATAGAGCGGTCTGTTTGAGCTCTTTTTTACCTTTTTTTGGTAAAAAAAGCGAGTAGCGAAAGCTGGAAATAGCTTCTAAACGGTATCTTCTTTTTTATGTAAAAAACGCGTTAGTTTCATAGAAAGATCTAACAAAATAATTTTGGCATTTCCGTTTCTTTCAATGTGATACATGGCCTCATTTAGTTCTTTTTCAATTTCTAAAATATTTCCACCATGTACAAAAGGTGCAAATTTAGACAAGTTAAATCCGGTTTTAGTTTCCATAAAAACCAAGTTTTCAGATTTATAATTTAGCAATAGTGCTTGTCTAAAAAACTGCAAACAATACTCTAAAAAACGCTTTTGAGTTTCGCGACCGGTTTTGGCAATAGTGTCTGACCATTCTATTAATTGTTGTACCACAGCTGCATTTCCTTTCGCTCTAAAAGCAGTTCTAATCCAAGCAATAAACCATTCTTCAAAAATAAGATCGCTAGAATCTTTTTGTAATAAATGCAATGCTTTGTTAAAATTTCCTTCGGCTTGATGCGCAATATTGGCAGCTTCATTATCAGAAACTTGATGATTTACAATTAAAGTATTTGAAATATCTTGTTCACTCAAAGCAGGAAAATGTAGTGCCTGACAACGAGATTTTATGGTATTTATAATTTGCTCTTCATTTTCTGTAATTAAAATAAAAACAGTTTTTTCTGGTGGTTCTTCAATTAGTTTTAATAGTTTATTTGCTGCAGCAATATTTAATTTTTCTGCCATCCAAATAATCATCACTTTAAAACCGCCTTCGTAACTTTTAAGGCGCAGTTTTTTTACTACATCTTCCGCTTCATCAACACCAATAATTCCTTGTTTATTTTCTACACCAATGTGTTGCAACCAATTAAACAAACTTCCATAAGGTTGCATTTCTATAAACTCTCTCCATTCACTTAAAAACAAACTACTTACAGGATGTTTTTTTACTATTTCATTAGAAGTAACAGGAAAAGCAAAATGCAAATCTGGATGCTGAAGTTTATCGCACTTTAAATTACAAACGTCAACATCATCAGAAAAATTACACAATAAAAATTGTGCATATGCAATTGCCATTGGCAAAGCACCGCTTCCTTCTTTGCCCACAAATAATTGTGCATGCGGAATTCTGCCGTTTTCAGCAGATACTTTTAGATGTTTTTTAATGTGTTCTTGTCCGATAATTTGGTTGAAAAGCATGGGCAAATATAAAATTTGTTTAGCATTTATCCTTCTATTTTAGAAAGCAATCTTTTTCTATGGTAAATTCATGGCAAGCGCAGTAATTGTCTTCGCAAACGTTGTATTAAATTTTAGGATTTACAGTTCAAAAAGAACAAATAATTCGGTATTTTTGTTGAAAATAGATTTAATAAAAGATGAAAACACTAAAAGATTTTAATTTCAAAAATAAGAAAGCGCTAATTCGTGTAGATTTTAATGTGCCTTTAAATGATAAATTTGAAGTAACTGATGCTACCAGAATTCAAGCTGCAAAATCTACAATTATAGATATTTTAGAACAAGAAGGAAGCTGTATCTTAATGTCTCATTTAGGTCGCCCAAAAGGATTTCAAGATGAATTTTCTTTAGGACACATTGTAGACAAAGCAACTGAAATTTTAGGCGTTAAAGTAAAATTTGTTGCAGATTGTATTGGCGATAAAGTAGAAGAAGCTGTTGCAAATTTAGAATCTGGAGAAATCTTATTATTAGAAAACTTACGTTTCTACGAAGAAGAGAAAAAAGGAGATGTTGCTTTTGCAGAAAAATTATCAAAATTTGGTGATGTGTATGTAAATGATGCTTTTGGTACTGCGCACAGAGCACACGCTTCTACAACAATTATTGCTCAATTTTTTCCTGAAAACAAATGTTTTGGAAACTTATTGGCAAGAGAAATTGAAAGTATAGATAAAGTATTAAACAATTCTGAAAAACCAGTTTTAGCAATTTTAGGGGGTGCAAAAGTATCTTCTAAAATTACGGTAATTGAAAATATTTTAGACAAAGTAGATCACTTAATTATTGGTGGTGGAATGAGCTTTACTTTTATTAAAGCACAAGGAGGAACTATAGGAGATTCTATTTGTGAAGATGATAAAATGGAATTGGCTTTAGATATTTTAAAACAAGCAAAAGAAAAAGGAGTAGAAGTTCATATTCCTGTAGATGTAATTGCTGCTGATGATTTTTCTAATGATGCAAATACTCAGATTTTAGACATTAATACAATTCCTGATGGATGGCAAGGTTTAGATGCCGGACCAAAATCTAGAGAAAATTTTGATACCGTTGTTAACAAGTGTAAAACTATTTTATGGAACGGACCTTTAGGTGTTTTTGAAATGGAATCTTTTGCAGGAGGAACAATTGCCTTAGGTCATTCTATTGATAAAGCAACCAAAAACGGAGCTTTCTCTTTAGTTGGTGGTGGAGATTCTGTTGCTGCTGTAAAACAATTTGGTTTTGCAGAAAAAGTAAGTTATGTTTCTACCGGTGGTGGAGCAATGCTAGAAATGTTAGAAGGTAAAACCTTACCAGGAATTAATGCTATATTAAAATAGTCGTTTATTTGTTTAATCGTTATAATTTTAAACAAAAAAACAATTCACATGTAAGATGTCAAACTGAGCTTGTCGAAGTTTCATTTTAAAATATAAATTAATTAAATAAGCGTGTAATTGTTAAAATTGCACGCTTATTTTTTGGTTAAAATATTAGTTTCTAAATTCGCATTGGTTGTTTGAAACAATTACACAAATAAACAATTACACGTTTACACAGTTAAAACGTTTACACATCAAAAAATGAAATACACAAAACTACCACATACAGATATTAAAGTTTCTAAAATTTGTTTAGGAACCATGACTTGGGGAAAACAAAACACACAAGAAGAAGGTTTTGAACAAATGGATTTTGCTTTAGAACAAGGCGTCAATTTTTTTGATACGGCAGAATTGTATTCAGTTCCTGCAACACCAGAAACTTATGGCACCACAGAAACTATTATTGGAAACTGGTTTAAAAAATCTGGAAATAGAGATAAAGTTGTATTAGGAAGTAAAATTGCTGGTCCAGGACCTTACACAGCACATATTAGAGAAAATGGGTTTGCAAAAGAAGCAATTATTGATGCAGTAGAAGGAAGTCTTAAGAGATTGCAAACAGATTATATAGATCTATATCAATTACATTGGCCAGAAAGAGGAGTTAATACTTTCGGATTAAGAGATTACCCTTATAAAACATCTAGAAAAGAAGCAGAAAATCATGTAGAAATATTAGAAACTCTGCAAAAATTAATAAATGAAGGTAAAATAAGACAAGTTGGTTTGTCTAATGAAACTCCTTGGGGAACACTGCAATATTTACAAGCAGCCAAAGAATTAAATTTACCAAGAATGATTACCATGCAGAATTCATATTCTTTAGTACATAGAAGTTATGAATACGGAATGTCTGAAGTTTCTATGAGAGAAAACATCGGTTTATTAACGTATTCTCCCCTAGCTCAAGGTGTGTTAACAGGTAAGTATTTAAGAGGACAAAAACCTGCTGATGCCAGAGGAATTTTGTTTCCTAATTATATTGCAAGATATCAATCTGATTTGGTGCAACAAGCAGTTTTAAGGTATGAAGCCCTTGCTTTAAAACATGGTATTACTTTAACAGAATTGTCTTTAGCTTACATAAATCAGTTGCCATTTGTAACTGCAAATATTATTGGAGCAACTAAAATAAGTCAGTTGAAGGAAAATATTGGCAGTATTCATATTAATTTATCTGAAGAAATAATAAATGAAATAGAAGCAATTCATAAACTATTTCCTAATCCTGCGCCTTAACAAAAAAACAGCAATTTATGGATGATTGGTTTTAAGAAGAGATTGTTAAAACTGAAAAAAACCTCAATAAACCCTTCATATTTTCAAAACCTGAAGGGTTTTTTATGCGTGCTAAAACCTAAATATTTAATACTGAAAACCAGTCTTCTAACAATCTTTTCCTATATTTGTAGTACAACGAAATCGATTGAAATGTTTTCAGATTTACTTACATATTTAAAATTCTTCATAAAGCGCAATCCAGAGTGATGGATGAATGTATCAATTTTTCAATTTAAAAATGTAACAATTGTGAACTCAAAAACATTGGTACATTATTTTATGAACTCATTAATACATTAAAAAAATATGCCTTTTTATCATAAATTAGGAGAAATTCCACCCAAAAGACACACGCAATTTCGTAAAAAAGACGGCAGTTTGTATTACGAGCAATTATTTGGTACAATCGGTTTCGACGGAATGTCTACAAATTCGTATCACGAGCACAGACCAACAATGGTAAAACATATTGGCAAACAATATTCTGTAAAACCTAAAATAGCAAAAGCAAATAATATTCAATCGTATCGCTTTCGCGGATTTCAAGTTCCGCCAGAAAATGATTATTTAGAAAGCAGAAAAATTGTGCTAACAAATACCGATTGTAATATTATTTTATCGGCACCAAAAAAATCAACCAAAGATTATTTTTATAAAAATACAGATGCAGACGAAGTAATTTTTATACATAAAGGAAGTGGAAAATTAAGAACACATCTTGGAAACATCAACTTTAAATACGGAGATTACTTGGTAATTCCTCGCGGAATTATTTACAAATTAGATTTTGATGATGAACACAATCGCCTCTTTATTGTAGAATCTTATTCGCCTGTGTATACACCAAAAAGATACAGAAACTACTTTGGTCAATTATTAGAACATGCTCCTTTTTGCGAACGCGATTTAAGAAGGCCTCAAGAATTAGAAACCTATAACAAGTTAGGAGATTTCTTAATAAAAGTAAAAAAACAAGGCGAAATTATAGAAATGGTGTACGCATCGCATCCTTTTGATGTGGTTGGTTATGATGGTTATAACTTTCCGTATGCTTTTTCCATTCACGATTTCGAACCCATTACAGGTCGCATTCATCAACCGCCGCCAGTACATCAAACTTTTGAAACAAACACTTTTGTAATTTGCAGTTTTGTGCCACGTTTGTATGATTATCACCCAAATTCAATTCCTGCGCCATACAATCATAGTAACATAGATTCAGACGAGGTTTTGTATTATGTAGATGGCGATTTTATGAGCAGAAATGATATAGATCAAGGCCATATTTCCTTGCATCCGGCAGGCATTCCTCATGGTCCACATCCAGGTGCAACAGAACGCAGTATCGGGCATACAAAAACCGAAGAATTGGCCGTAATGGTAGATACTTTTAAACCTTTAATGGTAACAGAAGAAGCTATGAAAATTGCCGATGAAGACTATTATAAATCGTGGTTGGAATAAAATAATTATTAGAAGCTATTTCGCGCTTTCCATTATATCTTTTTTTATGAAAAATAAAAAAAGGATGCCATTTCAATCACGGCTAAACTTGTTTGCAACCAAATAACAGTTTTAAGGCGTAATGCCATTTTAAAATCTTTTTAATAACCCTTAAAGGGTTTGAAACCCTTTAAGGGTTAAGTTCAATAAAAACTATAAAAAAACCTTTAAGGCCTACAAAACATAAACATGAGTAAAAAAGAAATAAAATCCGTTAATTACGGACTCGAAAAAATATTCTCAGAAGCACAAGATTTCCTTCCACTTTTAGGAACCGATTATGTAGAATTTTACGTTGGCAACGCAAAACAAGCGGCGCATTTTTATAAAACAGCTTTTGGCTTTCAATCGCATGCATATCGCGGACTAGAAACGGGCTCTAAAGATTCGGTAAGTTATGTATTAACACAAGACAAAATAAAGTTGATGTTAACAACACCTTTAAATAGCAAATCTGCCATAAACAATCATATTGTAAAACATGGCGATGGCGTAAAAATAATAGCACTTTGGGTAGAAGATGCAAGAAAAGCTTATGAAGAAACAACATCTCGCGGAGCGAAATCTTATATGGAACCAACCATAGAAAAAGACGAATTTGGTGAAGTTGTAAGAGCAGGAATTTATACCTACGGAGAAACGGTACACATGTTTGTTGAGCGCAAAAACTACAACGGCGCATTTTTACCAGGCTTTCAAAAATGGGAGTCAGACTACAATCCGCCTGCTGCAGGTTTAAAATACATAGATCACATGGTGGGTAATGTGGGTTGGAATCAAATGAATACTTGGGTAAAATTCTATGAAGACGTTATGGGTTTTGTAAACTTTTTATCTTT
This sequence comes from Polaribacter sp., assembly GCF_051251875.1. Lineage (GTDB taxonomy): Bacteria > Bacteroidota > Bacteroidia > Flavobacteriales > Flavobacteriaceae > Polaribacter. The sequence continues at coordinate 87,775 of NZ_JBPOGL010000003.1, read as the reverse complement.
TGATGACAAGCAAATTCACACAGAATATTCTGCATTAATGAGCAAAGTTATGTCTAACGGAAACGGTAGAATTAAATTCCCGATAAACGAACCAGCAGAAGGAAAAAAACGTTCTCAAATAGAAGAATATTTAGATTTTTACGAAGGTTCTGGCGTACAACATATTGCAGTTGCCACAGATGATATTATAAAAACTGTTGGACAATTAAAAGCAAATGGCGTAGAGTTTTTGTCTACTCCACCAGAGGAATACTACCGCGCAGTTCCTGGAAGATTAGAAGAACATAGTCATGAATTAAGAGAAGATATCGAAAAACTAAAAGATTTAGGAATTATGATAGATGCCGATGAAGAAGGATATCTTTTACAAATTTTTACAAAACCAGTTGAAGACAGACCTACTTTGTTTTTCGAGATTATTCAAAGAATGGGCGCTAGAGGCTTTGGAGCCGGAAACTTTAAGGCGTTGTTTGAATCTATAGAAAGAGAACAAGCAAAAAGAGGAACGCTTTAAAAAAAAATCAAGTAAAAAATAATACCAAGAATCAAGATTTAACCATCTTAGTTCTTGGTATTTTATTTTCATAAAACTTCAATAAAAAGATGAAATAATCTTTAATTATTATAGTAAATTGCATCCATAAAGTCCAAAAACCAAAATTAACTTGTTTCTTGGCTCTAATTATCTTGATTCTTAAAAAACATGAACAGAGACGAAATTTTAAAAGCTATAGAAGAAAAGTACGATAAATTAGGCGTTCCGGTAGATTCTATGTTAGAAGGTTTGTTGTGGAGTACACCAATTACCTACTGGGATTATATTCAGACAGACGCACTTTTGGGCTTGCAAACTCCAAGAACCACACAGCCAGATGAAATGGTATTTATTATGTACCATCAAGTAAATGAGTTGTTATTTAAAATGATTTTGTGGGAAATTGACCAAGTAGCAAAAACCATTGAAGTTTCTGCTGAAAAATTCTCGTTACATTTGGGTAGAATTAGTAGATATTTTGATATGCTTTGTAGCTCTTTTAACGTTATGGCAGACGGAATGGAGCGTGAACAATACATAAAATTTAGAAATACTTTAACTCCAGCAAGCGGGTTTCAAAGTGCGCAATACAGGAAAATAGAATTTGCTTCTACAGAGCTTATCAACCTAATAGATGTGCGTTATAGAGATTCTATAGACAGGCATTCTTCTTTTAGAAACGCCTACAATCATTTGTACTGGCAAGCTGCCGGAAAAAATTATACTACTGGTCAAAAATCGACCTTATTAAATCTTTTTGAAATAAAATACAAAGGAGAATTTATAGATTTTATGGAAGATTATAATGACTGTAATTTATCTTTAAAGTTTAAACAACTCCCTAAAGAAGTTCAAGAAAACGAAGATTTAATAAAAGCCATGAGGCACTATGATTACACTGTAAATGTAAAATGGGTAATGGCGCATTACAATGCTGCAGCCAAATATATTGGTGGTGATGACTCAGAATTAAAAGCTACAGGAGGTAGTAATTGGCGTAAATATATGCACCCAAAATTTCAAAGAAGAATTTTTTATCCCTTTTTATGGAACGAAGATGAATTAAAAAACTGGGGAACATTTTAAAAAACCAGCAACTGATTTACAACTACTTATAAATATTGTATCCTCTCTAAATAATTTTTAAAAAATCCTTGAACACAACTTTTTTTATTTTTGGAACAGTAATTGTCATTACTTTTTTATAAGTTTGATTTTTTATGAAAAAGCACATTATATTTCTTTGTACATTATTTCTATTGACTACAACTTTTAGTCAAGAAAAACCCGCAGCCTTTAAAGATGGAGAATGGTTGCGATACAAAATGAGTTACAGTGGTTTTTTAAGAGCAGGTACAGCAGTTTTAGAAGTAAAAGAAACCAATTTAAAAGGAAAAAAAGTATTTTATACCAAAGGATCTGGTTGGACTACTGGATTGATAAAATGGTTTTTTAAGGTTGATGATGTTTATGAATCTTATTTTGCCAAAGACACTATAAAACCATATCTTTTTAAAAGAAAAATTGATGAAGGTGGTTATAAAAAACACAGAAATACTACTTTTAATCATCAAACCAAAGAAGCATTTGTGCAAGATTTTATCCATAAAAAAGATACCCTTATTCCTTTTAGAAATGTACAAGATATGTTATCATCTTTCTACTATTTAAGAAATCAAGATGTAAATCATCTTAAAGAAGGAGATGAATTTGCCATAGATATGTTTCTAGACTCACAAGTTTACCCTTTTAAATTAAGGTATTTAGGTAAAGAAATGTTACAAACAAAGTTTGGTAAAATAGCAACATTAATTTTTAGACCTTTGGTACAATCTGGTAGAATTTTTAAAGCAGAAGAAAGTGTAACCATTTGGATTACTAATGATGACAATAAAATTCCTATTAAAATGAAAGCTTCTTTAGCGGTTGGTTCTTTGCAAGCAGAATTAGAATCTTACAAAGGTTTGGCAAACTCATTTAAAGTTGTGTTTAATGAATAAAGAAATTAGCCTAATTTTAACGAAACACATTTAAGGGAATCATCAATTTTATTTGTATTTTTGACACTGCACCTAATAGCCACCATTTCCTTGAAAAATATTGTATTACTCCTTGTTTGTATCCTTTCCTTTCTATCTTGTAAAAAAGAAGAGAAAAAACCCACTCCTGTAAAAATAATTGTACCAGAACCACTTATTAAATATGGTTACAATTTAGATAAATTTACCGTAATAAAAGACACCATACTTAGCGGAGAAAGTTTTGGCACTATTCTAGACAAACATCATGTGTATTACCCTACTATTAACAAAATTGCAGGAGCAATAAAAGACGTTTTTGATGTAAGAAGAGTAAGAGCTGGCAAACCTTATACTATTTTAGCAAGTAAAGACTCACTAGAAAAAGCACAAGTATTCATATATAAACATGATAAAATAAATGCAACAATTGTAGATTTTAAAGACTCTATTATTACGGCTATTCGTCATAAAAGATATATTACCTTAAGAGAAAGAAAGGTTACAGGAATTATTAATTCTAACCTATCTGTTACTATGGATAGCTTAGGTTTATCGCCAAGCTTAACTTGGTCTATTGCAGATATTTATGCATGGACCTTAGATTTTTACAAATTACAAAAAGGAGATTCTTTTAAATTTGTCTATGACGAAAAATTTATAGACGACACCATTTTTGCTGGTTATGGAGATGTAAAATCCGCCGTTTTTAATCATAAAGGGCAAGATTTATATGCCTATAGATTTATTGCTGATTCTATAAAGAATATTGCAGAATATTATGATGAAAAAGGAAATATGTTGCGCAGTCAATTTTTAAAATCTCCTATTAAATTTCAATATAGAATATCATCTAGATACAATTTAAAAAGAAGAATTGCGTATTATGGTAATAGAATAAAACCTCATAAAGGTACCGATTTTGCAGCCAACATTGGTACACCAATTATTGCTACCGCAAGTGGTACCGTATTAGAATCTGCAAGAAGAGGTGGTAATGGTAATTATGTTAAAATTAAACACAATAGCACGTATGCCACCCAATATTTACACATGAAAAAACGTAAAGTAAAAAAGGGACAATACGTAAAACAAGGAGAAGTTATTGGCTGGGTTGGTATGACAGGAAATACTGGCGGACCTCATGTTTGCTATCGTTTTTGGAAATTTGGGCAACAAGTAGATCCGTTTAGAGAAAAATTACCATCTGCAGAACCTTTAAAAGAAAGCTTAAAACCAGCGTATTTTAAATATATAAAACCGCTAAAATATCAATTAGATTACAACAAACTACCTATAAAAAAACCTGACGTACTGCAAAGTATTGTCCAAAACTAAAAAATAAATGGCATTAAAAAACATCAACCCAACTACAACAAACGCATGGACAGCATTAACAAATCATTTTAATGAGATTGAAAATATCAACATTAAAGATTTGGCTAAAGAAAATAATAGAAAAGAAGATTTTTCTATCAAATTAAATGATTTAGAAGTAGATTTTTCTAAGAACAGAATTACACAAAAAACTATTGATTTACTAGTAGAATTGGCAAATGAAGTTGATTTGAAAGATGCTATTGACAAACAATTTTCTGGTGAAGTTATTAATGTTACTGAAGGAAGAGAAGTTTTACATACAGCTTTAAGAAGTAATTCTGAAGAACCAATTATAATAGAAGGCAAAAACATAAAACCACAAATACAAGCAGCTTTAAGAAAAATAAAAAGTTTTTCTAACAAAGTTATTTCCGGAAAATGGAAAGGTTATACAGGTAAATCAATTACAGATATTGTAAATATTGGAATTGGTGGTTCAGATTTAGGACCAGACATGGTGGTAGAATCTTTACAATATTATAAAAATCAATTAACCACACACTTTGTTTCTAATATTGATGGAGATCATGTTTCTGAAGTTATGAAAAAACTGAACCCAGAAACAACATTGTTTGTGATTGTATCTAAAACCTTTACAACTCAAGAAACTATTACCAATGCAGAAACGCTTAAAAATTGGTTTTTAAAATCTGCTACTATTTTTGACATTCCTAAACACTTTGTTGCCGTATCAACAAATTTAGAAGCTGTAGATAATTTTGGAATTGATAAAACAAACGTTTTTCCTATGTGGAACTGGGTTGGAGGGCGTTTCTCTATTTGGTCTGCAGTAGGTTTATCTATCAGTTTATCTGTAGGTTATGACAATTACAAAGCACTTTTAAATGGTGCTGAAGAAATGGATCTTCATTTCAAAAACGAAGATTTTAACAAAAACCTTCCTGTAGTTTTAGCATTGTTAAGCGTTTGGTATAATAATTTTTACGGTGCAGAAACAGAAGCTGTTTTACCGTATTCTCAATACTTATCAAAACTTCCTGCATATTTACAACAAGCCATTATGGAAAGTAACGGAAAAGGTGTAGATAGAAATGGTAATAAAGTAACCTATCAAACAGGAACTATTGTTTGGGGAAGCACAGGAACCAACATGCAACATGCTTTTATGCAATTAGTGCATCAAGGAACTAAATTAATTCCTGCAGATTTTATTGGTTACAAAGAATCTTTATATGGTTTAACAGATCATCATAAAAAATTGATGGCAAATTACTACGGACAAATGGAAGCTTTGGCTTTTGGTAAAACCAAAGAAGAAGCACATTTAGAATTAAAGTTTTCTGGTGATGCTGCTAAAATTGAAAAACTATTACCTTTTAAGGTATTTGAAGGAAACAGACCTAGCAATACCATTCTTTTTGACAAACTTACACCACACTCCTTAGGAAAGTTAATTGCACTTTATGAACATAAAATATTTGCACAAGGAATTTTATGGAACATCTACAGTTATGACCAATTTGGAGTTGAATTAGGAAAAGAATTAGCAAATAAGCTATTAAAAAATTCCTAATTAGAGTACATGAAACTTTAAAACTCTAAATATTAACATAAATATTTGTTTTTGTTAACAAAATTGTTCATATTTAAATGATTGATTAACAGTGTTTAATTTATATTATTAGTACATTCCATAGTCTTAATTTTTTGTTAAACCTTAACATTAAGTTAACATTGCAATGCTGTAAAATCTTGAATTTTGCAGAATATTTATAAACATAAATTCAAACAATGAAAAATTTTAAAAACTTATTATTTGTGGCTTTATTTTTTGTAACAGCTACTGTTTTAGGACAAACTAAAATTTCTGGTTTAGTGGTAGATGATACCAATCAACCTTTACCAGGAGCTAGTGTTGTTGTAAAAGGAACAACAAACGGAACTTCAACGGATTTTGATGGGAAGTTTATGCTAACAGCAAAAACAAATTCAGGAACTTTAATAGTTTCTTTTATTGGTTACACAACAAAAGAAGTTTCTTTCTCTTCTTCAAAAGCGAACCTTGGAAAAATTAAATTAGCTGAAGACGCAGGTGCATTAGATGAAATTGTGATATCTGCAACTTCTTTTGCAATTGATAGAAAAACACCGGTAGCGGTTTCTACAATTAAAGCAACTGATATTGAATTAAAATTAGGAACTCAAGAATTTCCTGAGATTTTAAAATCAACACCAGGTGTATATGCTACAAAAACAGGTGGTGGTTACGGAGATGGTAGAATTAACTTAAGAGGGTTTAGTTCAGAAAACGTTGCTGTTATGATTAACGGAGTTCCCGTAAATGATATGGAAAACGGTTCTGTATACTGGTCTAACTGGGCAGGTTTATCTGACGTTACTTCTGCAATGCAGGTTCAAAGAGGTTTAGGTGCTTCTAAAGTAGCAGTTCCTTCTGTTGGGGGTACAATTAATATTATCTCTAAATCTACAGATGCAGAACAAGGTGGTAATGTAAAAATGTCTACAGGTAATGATGGTTATTTTAAATATGGAATGACTTTATCTACAGGTTTAATGGAAAACGGTCTTGCAGTTACTGCTTCTGCCGCTAAAATTACTGGAGATGGTTATGTAGATGGTTTACAATTTAGTGGTGTAAATTACTTCTTAAATATTTCTAAAATATTAAATGATGATCACAAATTATCTTTTAACATTATAGGTGCTCAACAAACACACGGACAAAGATTTACTACAAATTCTATTGAGACAAATAGAGCTACAGAGCAAGGTGGTAAGAAATTTAACCCAGATTGGGGATATAGAAATGGACAAATAGAAAACTCTTCTTTCAATTTCTACCATAAACCTCAAATTTCTTTAAATCATGATTGGACTATTTCTGACAAAACTTTCTTAACAACAGTTGTATACGCATCTTTTGGAACAGGTGGAGGAAGAAGAACCGGTAGAGCAAGCGGTACATCTGGTAAAACAGGTACAGATGACTACAGATTAGGAGACACAGACCAACCAATTGATTTTGATAGAATTGTTCAAGAAAATAAAGACAGAGGAGCTTTAGGTTCTTCTGATGTGTTTTTATCTTCTATTAACGATCATGAATGGTATGGTGTTTTATCAACTTTAAAAACAAACGTAACAGAAGAGTTAGCTTTATCTGTAGGTTTAGACGGTAGATATTATATAGGTACTCACTATTATGAAGTAGATGATTTATTAGGTGGTCAATATTTCTTAAATCCATATTCAGATGATAACAACGCAAACGAAGCATTACAAGTTGGTGATCGTTTAAATAGAGATTACGAAGGACGCGTTTTAAGATATGGAGCTTTTGCTCAATTAGAATATAGCAAAGATGACTTAGCTGTTTTCTTTTCAACTACAATTTCTAATGATAGATATGGTAGATCTAGTTTCTTAGATGATTCTTCAAATCCTAACGGAAGAGTTTCTGAAGACATTAACTTCTTAGGTTTTGGTACCAAAGGTGGAGCAAATTATAACTTAGATGATACTAACAATGTTTTTGCCAACGTTGGTTACTTCTCTAAAGCTCCTTTTTTAACTGATAACGTTTTTATTGATAAACAATCAGTAGAAATAAATGAAGAAGCATTAAATGAAAAAATATTCAGTTTAGAAGTTGGGTATGGTTTTAGAAGCGAAAAATTTAACGCTAACGTAAACCTTTACAGAACTTCTTGGTTAGATAAATCTGTTACTGCTACTAGACAAGATCCAATTAACATCGGACAGCAAGTAGAAGGAAATTTCTCTGGATTAGATGCATTACACCAAGGTATTGAGGTAGATTTTGTTTACAAATTAAGTGACAAATTAAGAATGAATGGTATGATCTCTTTAGGAGATTGGCAATGGACAAGTGATGTTCAAGGAGAACTATTTGATCAATCAGGAGCTTCTTTAGGAACTGTAATAGTAAATGCTGATGGTTTAAAAGTATCTGATGCCGCACAAACAACAGTTGCATTTGGACTTAATTATAAAGCTTTAGAAAATACATCTTTCTATTTAGACTATAACTACGCAGGAGATTTGTATGCAAAATTTGACGTAAGTCAAGGAACTACAGACAGATTAGATACTTGGAAAATACCTTCTTATCACCTATTTGACCTAGGTATTACTCATGGGTTTAAAATAGCAGATTTTGACGCCACTATTTCTGGTAAAATGAACAATGCACTAGATGTTGAATACATTTCTGATGCATTTGATAACAAAGACACACACTCAGCTGCAGATGCAAGCGTATATTATGGAGCTGGAAGAACATTTAGTTTAGGATTAAAAGTTAACTTTTAAAAAATACAATCATGAAAAAAATACTTTTATTATTAACAGTTTTTACAATGGTATTCACATCATGTGACCCATTAGAAGATATCAACGCAGAAGTTGATGCAATAGACAACCCAATTGTTGGAGATGTTGTTTTTACAATGACTGAAGACGATTATAAAGTTGTAAATAAATCATTCAATAACTTTGATGATGAAGAGGAAGCTAAAGAATTAATTCCTACATTATTAAACGACAAATACCCAGCATGGGGAAACAAATCTTCAGCTACCGTAACTTTTAAACGTTATAACAAAAAAAATGACGAAAAAAGTTTAATCGTATATACTGTACAAAATTCAGATTATGGTAATGCAGGTTTATCATACTCTTCTATTTCTAGTGATTCTCAAATGAATCAATTGTTAAACTATTTATACCCTACTCCAGAAGATAGAGTATTAATCTCTTTAACATATGCTAAATATGATAGCGGTATTACTACAACAGTAGAAAACGGCTTTATTTATTCTAACGGAAATTGGGAAGAATCTATGGGTATTACTTTAGATGAATACAAAGCAATGGGAGAGTCTAGAGAACAATTCTCTAATGAAGACGAAGCATTGGTAAAAATTCCTATCTTTTTAAAGAACAAATTAGCATACGAAGGACCAACATCTGGAGACATACAAGGTGTAATGTATAAACTATATGTTACAGATTATCAAGATATAGATGGAGATGGTAGAACTAATGATAGTGCAGTGTATAGCTTTGTTGTATTTTATACCTACGATGGTATAGACTGGGTAAAATATGATAATAATGTAAACGAAACCATTCAGTTTGGTCATGATGGTACTACTTGGGTTCCAGACAACACAATTAAATATACCTTAGTTAGAAATGCTGATTATGAATACATGGCATCTCAATTAACAGGTGCAGAGTATGCAAGTTTAATTGGTAATTTAGCTGGTTACGGAGATTTTGACTATAACTGGTCTTCAGCTCAAATTGAATATGCTTTAACACTTTTATTAGATCACTTAGATCCTGATGCTGCAGAAGGTCAAAAATATATTTTAACCTATGTAATTTATGACAACGGTGAAAATGATTACCAAACAAGTTTTATTAAAACTAATGGAGCTTGGGAAGTAAATTAATTTAATTACCAACAATATTTCAAAAAGTCGTTTAGAATTCATTTCTAGACGATTTTTTTTTAATCAAAAATGTACAAAAACTCCTTATTAAAAATTATTTCTAAGGCATTAGTACATCTAAATTATCAACAAAACAATTTTTACTTATAAATTACCACTTGTAAATAGTAGAATTGGTACAAAAACTATGGTAAATTCAGATTTATCAAATATCTTTGCACGCGATTAAGCAAAATAATGAATTCAACAGTTATCATTAAGAATAAAACAACAATCCAAGAGCTGATTTCAGACATCAAACAACTTACCAAAGTTGGTTTGTCTTTAAGCGTGGTATTTTCTTCGGTAGCCGGATATTTATTAGCTGCAGATATAATTAACTATTCTACATTACTTATTTTGGCTGTAGGTGGTTTTTTTATGGTTGGTGCTTCTAATGCCTATAATCAAATTATAGAAAAAGAAACAGATGCAATCATGAAACGCACACAGAACAGACCTTTGCCAACTGGTAGAATGTCTGTAAACACTGCGTTAACTATTGCAATAACCTTTACTATTTTAGGAATTTTAATGCTGTATAGCATCAATCCTAAAACAGCTTTGTTTGGCGCAATTTCCATCTTTTTATACACAAGTGTTTATACGCCTTTAAAATCTGTTACACCTTTATCAGTATTTGTAGGTGCAATTCCTGGCGCAATACCATTTATGTTAGGTTGGGTTGCTGCCACAAATGAATTTGGTATAGAAGCAGGTTTTTTATTTATGATTCAATTTTTCTGGCAATTTCCGCATTTTTGGGCAATTGGTTGGTTGCAATTTGAAGAATATAAAAAAGCTGGCTTTAACATGTTGCCCATGAATACAAAAGATAAAAAAGCGGTAGCACAGATTATATTCTATACTTTTATAATGATTTTAGTTTCAGTGGCTCCTGTTTTAAAAGTATCGGGTGCATTTTACATTTACCCAGTAACGGCAGTTATTATTGCTTTATTAGGATTTATAATGTTATATTATGCCACACAACTATACAAAAGTGAAAAAAATACAGACGCAAGAAAACTAATGTTATCAAGCGTATTATACATTACTCTGGTACAAATTATATATGTAGTAGATAAATTTTTACATTAATAAGAAACAAACTAAAAAAAAGAACAATCTTACGTAGTATTAATAGTCAATTTCTGATAAAATAACTGAGGAATATTCAATAGTAAAAAATGACAAAAGAACAAACTTTACAAGAAGAATTAATTGTAGCTAAAAGAAAATCAGCAAAACCGATGTTGTGGGTTTCTATGATTAGTATGGTTATGTTTTTTGCTGGATTAACAAGTGCTTATGTTATCAGTATGAAAAGAGATGATTGGGTTTCTTTTGATTTACCACAAGCATTTTACACCAGTACTTTTTTAATTGTAGCAAGTAGTATTACATTATACATTTCTCAACAATTACTAAAAAAAGACAAAAGACAACTGTCTTTAGCACTTGCTGTTGCCACTTTAGTATTAGGAATTGGTTTTATTTGGCAACAATATATTGGTTTCTTAGAATTAAAAAGTGTGGGTCTATTTTTTACAGGACCAGAAAGTACAGTATCAACATCTTTTATCATTGGTATTACTTTTATGCACGTTTTACACCTATTAGCAGGGTTAATTGTGCTTATAGTCGTTATTTATAATCATTTTAAATACAAATACAAATCAGATGATCTACTAGGCTTTGAGTTAGGTGCAATCTTCTGGCATTTTGTAGATATACTATGGATTTACCTATTTTTCTTTTTCTATTTTATTAGGTGATGAAAAATAGTTATTTTTGGCAAACTAATTAAGAACTATTTAACAGAGAATTTATATGGAAGCAAATATTGCTATACCTTCTGACGAGAAAAACACTTGGAGCGGTGGTGGTAAAAAACCATTTGGCGCAAGTTATGGTAAAATGATGATGTGGTTTTTTATCGTTTCAGATGCATTAACCTTTTCAGGGTTTTTAGCAGCTTACGGTTTAACACGTTTTAAATTTATTGATTCATGGCCAATTGCCGATGAAGTATTTACACACATTCCTTTTTTCCACGGAAATTACCCAATGATTTATGTGGCATTTATGACATTTGTTTTAATTGCATCATCTGTAACTATGGTATTAGCCGTAGACGCAGGTCATCACATGAACAAAAAGAAAGTAACACTATATATGTTTTTAACCATTATTGGAGGTTTAATATTTATAGGTTCTCAAGCTTGGGAATGGAATACTTTTATTAAAGGTTCTTATGGTGCAGTAAAAACCACAGAAGGTAAAGTATTACAGTTTGTAAAAGATGGTCATCAAATAGCGCTATCAGACTTTGTAGTTGGTGAGCGAGAAGATCATAGAGTAGAACATTCTAAGAAAAATGGTTTATGGTTTGAGAAAGAAGGAACCATATCTACCTATTCTATAGATCAAATAATTACTGCCTATAATGCAGATCCTTCAATTCATATAAAGTCAGAATTAATAGATGCTGATAAAAAACAAAAAGTAATTTTATCTAGAGAAGCCGGAGCTGCACAATTAGCAAAAACTAAAATGGTTGTTGAAGGAGCAAACTTAGAAGTAAATGAATATGGAAATACCATTTTTGCAGATTTCTTTTTCTTTATAACAGGTTTTCATGGTTTTCACGTACTATCTGGTATTATTATTAATATTATCATTTTCTTTAATGTTATTCTAGGAACTTACGAAAGAAGAGGACATTATGAGATGGTAGAAAAAGTAGGATTATATTGGCACTTTGTAGATTTAGTTTGGGTATTTGTATTCACTTTCTTCTACTTAGTTTAATAAATAAAAGGATCATAAAAAATGGCACACGCACAATCACATACAAAAAGAATCTGGAATGTATTTTGGATCTTATCTGCAATAACAATTGTTGAAGTTATATTAGGTATTTATAAACCAGGTGTATTACATCTTAGCAGTTTTCTTGGCACAAGCCCGTTAAACTGGATATTTATCATTTTAACGCTTGCAAAAGCGTACGGAATTACATGGGCATTTATGCACATGGAGGGAGAGAAAAAATGGTTTAGACGTTCTGTAGTTTGGACCGCCGTTTTTCTAATCTGTTATTTAGTAACATTGCTATTAATAGAAGGAGATTACCTCCACAGCACATTAGCGCCACTTGTAAGATGGTAATTAAAAAAATTATAAGGTGGTTTTAACCACCTTTTTTTTGTGCTAAACTTTAATTCAGTATCACTATAAAAAGTACATCATGCAAATAACAAAAAAAAGGGTTGTATTGTTTTTACTCTTTATTTTTCCATTAATCTGTTTCTTAATTTTATCTACAGGGAAAAATAATTTTACAAAATTACCAGTTCTTACAAATCAAGTTTTAGATGTATCTTTAATAGATTCAACAAAAACATTTAATGATCACATTACTATAGTTTGCTTTTTAGGTTCTAATATAAACCAAAACAAAGGCGGTTTTTTTAACCTTAATGAAAAGATTTATAAAAAATTTATCGAATATAAAAAATTTCAAATCATAGCAATTTATCCGCATGGCAAAGAAAAAGAAGTAAATCTTCTTAAAACAGAGATTAGTGCTTTTACAAACATGATACATTGGAATTTTATTGCAGGCTCTAAAAAAGATATAACAGCATTACATTCTGGTTTAGGCACCAATGATGTATTGTCTAACCTGTATACTTCTAACGTTTATTTAGTTGATAAAAATGGCGATTTAAGAGGTAGAATTAATGATCAAGATAGCAAAGACGGAAAATTATTTAGTTACAATATGAATTCCGTTTCTGAGTTAAACGCTAAATTAAAAGATGATGTATTAGTACTTTATTACGAGTATTACGCAGCGTTTAAAGAAAAAAATAAAAACAAAGCAGATAGAAAAGAAATTGGATTATGAAAAAAAAATATTCATACATAGGTATTTCATTTATTATACTTTTATTCGGAATTTTTGTTGTTAGAAACATAGATAGTAGAATAAAGAATAATACCATTATTAAAGATAGCAAAATAAATGTCGTAAAAAAAAATACGGCAAATACATCTAGTCTATTTAAATTTAATAAAGTACCAGATTTTGAATTTACAGACCAACATGGTAACACTATTTCTAACAAATCATACCAAGGAAAAGTATATGTGGTAGAATTTTTCTTTTCTACTTGCCCATCTATTTGTCCGATTATGAACAAAAAAATGGTAACAATTCAAGATAAATTTTCTAAAAACGATAATTTCGGAATAGCATCCATTTCTATTACACCAGAAATAGATACTGAAGAAATTTTAAAAGAATATGCAGACAATAACAAAATAACACATAAAAATTGGCATTTACTTACTGGTAAAAGTCAAGACATAGTTTATGCTTTGGCTAATAAAGGTTTTAAATTATACGCAGGTAAAGGCGATGAAGATCATGGAGGTTTTGAGCATTCTGGGTTGTTTGCTTTGGTTGATAAAGATGGTTTTATTCGTTCTAGAAAAGATAAATTCGGAAATCCTATAATGTACTACAGAGCACTAGAAGAACAAGGTTTTGAAGATCAAATAAAAGAATTAAAAGAAGATATTAAGATTTTATTGAGTGAAATCAAGTAAACCTTAATACCAAAGATATAACTTATTTGTTATGAGTAGTTTAGAGCAAGAAAAAAAGTACAAAAAAATAATAATTGCATTATCAATTATTATTCCCTTAGTGGTTGCGGGTTTATTTAAGGTAAATTTAAAGAGTTTAGGTTTTAATGTAACGCCATTAACGTTTTTACCACCAATTTATGCGTCTATTAATGCATTAACCGCAGTAGTTTTAATTGCGGCTGTTATCGCCATAAAAAAAGGAAACAAAAAATTGCACTCACAATTAAATACCTTTGCCATTGGTTGTTCTTTGCTTTTTTTAATTTTATATATTGGGTATCACATGACCACTGATTCTACCAAATTTGGAGGAGAAGGATTTATAAAATATATCTATATTTTTATATTGGTTACCCATATTATTTTATCCATCATAATAATTCCCTTAGTTTTAATTACTTTTATGAGAGCAAAATTAGGAAACTTTCCGCAGCATAAAAAAATAGCAAAACTCACTTTCCCTTTATGGTTATATGTTGCAATTACCGGCGTTATAGTATATCTTATGATATCTCCTTATTATACATAATTCTAGTTTCCTTCTAAAAAAACAACCATATCAAAAGAAAATTCTACCTTTATTAAAATTAATACAATGAAAAAATATATAATTCTTATAGCACTTTTTTTATCAGAATTTGTGTCTGCACAATGTGCTATGTGCAAGGCTGTAGTGCAAAATGGCGATATTTCAATGGCAGAAGGTGTAAACAACGGAATTACTTATTTAATGGTTTTTCCTTATCTATTAATTGGTATCTTATTTTATGTAATTTACAGGTATAAAAAGAGGGCTAAAATTTAACGTTTCAATAAGATAAAAATTATGTAACAAATTCTATTTTTAGTCGTCTTATGTTCACAATCATTAGCATTTATTTCTGTTGATAATTGCATAAACTAAAATATACCAACCAAAAAACCCAAACATCTTGAAAAATAAAGGGATCTTATTTATCGTCATATTTACTACCATTACCACTTTTTCTCAAAAAAAATGGACACTTAGAGAATGTGTAGATCAAGCATTAGAAAACAACATCTCTATTCAACAGAATAAATTAAGTGTAGCACTCGCAGAAAAAGATGTGGCCATTGCCAAAGGTAATTTTTTACCAAATTTGAATAGTAATATTAATAATTCAGGAAGCTTTGGTTTGTCTACCGGTGGAGATAACACAAGAAGTTCAGCCGATAGATATACGTTATCTTTAGGAATAAATGCTGGAGGTACTATATTTAACGGCTTTAGAAACACCAATACTTATAAACAAGCTCAACTAGGTGTAGAAACCAGTAAATTAGATCTACAAAAAATAGAAAATGATATTTCTTTATTTGTAGTTAATGGCTATTTAAACGTATTATTTGCAAAAGAAAATTTAGGTGTTGCAAATGTGCAAGCTGAAATTAGTAAAAAACAGGTTGCTGCTTCAAAAAGTAGGTTTGAAGCAGGTGTTATACCAAAAGGAGATTTATTAAATACACAATCTACCTTAGCAAATGATTTACAAAATGTAATTACTCAAGAAAATGCATTAGACATTGCATTGTTAAATTTAGCGCAATTATTGCAAGAAGAAGTTACAGGTTTTGATGTTTCTCCTATTGATGTTGGCTCTCCATCTTCAAATTTATTGTATAAAAATTCTTCTACAGTATATGATAAATCAATAACCAGAATGCCAGAAATTGAAAGAGCAAAATTAGCAATTGAAAATGCTGAATTTAATATTGAAATTGCAAAAGGAGCTTTTTTACCAACTTTAACTTATTCTCTTGGTACAAATACTTTTTACAATACTACATTAGGGGAACCAGAAGTTTTTACGGGTACAGATTCAACAGGTTATCCTTTTGTACTTGACAATAGATTTACAAATCAGCTTGATAATAATTTAGGTTATAGTGTTGGTCTTTCTTTGAATATTCCTATTTTTAATGGTTTTCAAACAAAAAATAATGTAGCAAAATCTGTGATAAACAAGGAGATTTTTGAAACAAGGTTAGAAAGTGAAAAACTACAATTAAAACAAACCATAGAACAAGCCTTTTTAGATGTAAAATCTTCTTTAAAAGCCTACGAAGCCGCAAAAATTTCTTTAGAAGCACAAAATGAAGCTTTTAAAAATGCACAAGAAAGCTATAATTTTGGCGCATTAACATTATTCGATTTTGATTTGGTAAGAACACGTTTGGTAAATGCAGAAGGCATTATGATTCGTTCTAAATATGATTATGTATTTAAAACCAAAGTATTACAGTTTTATTCTGGCGAGCTAGTTTTAGAATAATACTAATAAAATGTTTACTAGACCCTTCAGGTTTTAAAAGTCTGGAGGGTCTTTATTTATATAATGATTTCTTTATTTTGAAATAGTATCTTTGTAAAAAAATAGAAATTGGCAACAATCCTAAACATAGAAACTGCTACTAAAAACTGCTCGGTTAGTATTGCAAAAAACGGTAAAATTTTAGCATTAAAAGAATTGAATAATGGTAATTATTCTCATGCAGAAGTCTTGCATTCTTTTATAACTGATATTCTTACAAAAGCACAGATTAATTTAGAAGAAATAGACGCTGTTGCCGTTAGTAAAGGACCAGGTTCTTATACTGGTTTAAGAATTGGTGTTTCTGCGGCAAAAGGGCTTTGTTTTGCGTTAAACAAACCGTTAATATCTATAGAAACTTTAAAATCATTAGCACATGCTATTTCTATTGATAAAGGTACTATTGTACCTATGTTAGATGCCCGAAGAATGGAAGTTTATGCAGCTGTTTTTGACAAAAATTATGTATCACTAAGAGAAATTAAAGCAGAAATAATTGATGAAAACTCTTTTTTTGAATATTTAAAAAACGGAACTGTATATTTTCTAGGCGATGGTGCAGATAAATGTAAAGAAGTAATTACTCATAAAAATGCGGTTTTTATTGATGATAAGTTTCCTTCTGCAAAAGAAATGGCGACTTTATCTTATAATAAATACAAAAAAAACGACATCGAAGATGTCGCTTATTTTGAACCTTTTTATTTAAAAGATTTTGTGGTGATACCTCAAAAGAAGAAGAAACCTATTTATTAACATTTACTTGATGAGGATATGGAATTTCAATTCCTGCTTTATCAAGCGCTATTTTTACATTTTCAGTTACATCAAAATATACAGTCCAATAATCTTCAGTTTTACACCAAGGTCTTACTGCAAAGTTTACAGAACTATCTGCTAATTCAGAAACAGTAACTCCAGGAGTCGGATCTTTTAAAACCTTAGGATGAGAAGTTAAGACATTCATCATAACTTCTTTAGTTTGCTTAATATCTGCATCATAAGAAACACCAATAGTTAAATCTACACGTCTTGTACCTTCTGTAGTATAATTTATAATATTACCATTAGATAAAATACCGTTTGGTATAATAATTTCTTTGTTAGATAAACCAGTTAATTTTGTAGTAAAGATTTCAATTTCTTTTACAACACCAATTTCTCCTTGTGCTTCAACCAAATCTCCTAGTTTAAAAGGTTTAAAAACCATTATTAAAACACCACCAGCAAAGTTTGCTAGAGAACCTTGCAATGCCAAACCAACAGCCAAACCTGCAGCAGCCAAAATAGCGGCAAAAGATGTTGTTTCTACACCCAATTTAGATATCACAGCTATAATTAATAATATTTTTAGTCCCCAACCTATTAAGTTTCCTAAAAATTCTTGAAGTGTACTATCAATGCCACCTTTATCTATGGCTTTTTTAGAAGCTTTAACAATTACTTTTATAACCAATAAACCGATTATTAAAATAGCTAATGCTACTAATATTTTAGGCGTAAATTCAATAATTAACCCTTTTAAGTATTCAATATAATTTTCCATTTTTATTTTTGTTAGAAATTAGCCGCAAAAATAATGGTTTCTTATTGAACAATAAAAAAAGAATCACTAAAATAATAAAATGGAAACAATACCTAAAGCAGCTGGTATTGTTTGAATATACAGAATGCGAACTATCTTTGTTGAATAAGCGCCATATAAACCTGCAATTGCAACACAAGATAAAAAGAAGATGGCTACATCAATTTTTGTGGCTAATAAAGACCATATTAACCCTGCAGCTATAAAACCGTTATACAAACCTTGGTTTGCAGCCATTGTTTTGGTTGCTTCTGCAAACTCTTTGTTTTTTAATCCAAAAGCTTTCCTTGCTTTTTTAGAAGTCCAAATAATCATTTCTAAATAAACAATATAGAGATGTATAATAGCAACCAAACTAATTAGAATGATTTGTATAATATTCATAGACTTTTAATAAAACTACCTTAAAACTATATAATTTGAAATTAAATAGTTTTATGGCAGTTTGTTTTTAAATTTTAATTTACTTCAAAAGTAATTTTTAAATTTACTCTAAATTCAGTAACCTCATCATCTTTTACAACCGCACTTTGAGATTGCACAAAAACAGACTTGATGTTATTAACAGACTTTGCTGCTTGTTTAACAGCTTTCTTTGTAGCCTCTTCCCAACTTTTATCAGAATTAGCTAGTACTTCTATAACTTTCATTATTGCCATAATATTTAACTGTATTAAGATTTATAATGAGTAAATATAGAATATTTTTTGGTTTTTTACATTCAAATTCACTTCCAATGTTAATTTAATGTTACCAAATTGTTGGTAAATTGTAAAAATTGTATTACTTTTGTATCTATAATTTAGTATTAACCTCCATAAAAAAAACATTATGAAAAATATTTTAACAATATGTCTGTTTTGCATAGCAGCAATATCATACGCTCAAGAAAATAAACCTACTTATACAGCTCAAGGAGATTTAGTGAAAGCCACTTATTATAGTGAAGATGGATCTATTAGTACTCAAGGGTATTTTAAAGATAAAAAACTAACCGGAGAATGGGTTCGTTTTGATAACCAAGGAAATAAAACTCAAATTGCATATTATGACAATGGCAAAAAAGTTGGCAAATGGTTTGTTTGGGCAAACGAATCTCTAAAAGAGATTAACTATAGTAACAACGCTGTTGTAAGCGTTAATACTTGGAAATCTGATTCAAAATTTGCAGTGAATAACACTCCATAATTAAACTCTTATTTCAGTATAAAAAACACCAAAGAATATTTATTTCTTTGGTGTTTTTTATTTGTGTATTATTGAAGTCCTTCATACTCTACATTACTCTATTATTAACATAGTATCTTAGTAAATCTATAAACCCTGAATAGCATTCCTAACTACCTTTAATGCAGCATAACTAATTGTATACAATACATCCATTTTAATAGTTTTCTAACTTTAATTTTACAACCTTAAATTAATAGGTATTACAACTTCCTTATAAAAATAGGATTCAAAATATTATATATCAATTAGTATTCAATAATTTTTACACGCTTTAAGAATAAAAAACGATAAGGAAAACAGCACTTTAAGTTTACAAAAATAAAGAGAACTTACTTAAATTAACGCCAACAAAAAATCGCTTAGAAAAGTTCTAAGCGATTTTTTATATTATAAATGGCGTACTTTATTTACTCTACAATTAATGTAAAAGGAATACTATATTTTACACCTACTGGCTTACCTCTTTGTTTACCTGGTTTCATTTTAGGCAATTGCTTCATTACGTCAATTACTTCGCTTTTAATTTTTGGATGCGGAGCTCTAGCGTTAATATTTACAACATTACCTTGTTTATCTATTTTAAACCCAATAAAAACTCTTTTCTTTCCAGAAGATAAACCTAACTCATTAGGTAAATCTGCATTAAATTTTCTTGAAAAGTGTTTTTGTACCATTTTACTAAAACAAGATTTTAGTTCTGCTTTACTTCCTTTACAACCAGGAAAAACAGGAACATCTTCAATAATCATAAAACTTACATCTTCTACAACCTCTTCTATTTCTTCTACTTCTACAATTTCTTCTACTTCTACAGCTTCTGTTTCATCTGTTTCTGTAGATTCAATTACAGTTTCTTCAACCTCTGTTTTATCTTCTACAATTTCAATTTTTTCAGGAGTTGGAGGTGGTGGTGTTTTTGGTTTTACAGGTTCTACTCTTTCAGTAATTGGAATATCTTCTTCAATTTCTGAACTCATAACCACATCTGCAAAGGCATCAATGTTTTTGTCATAAGTTTTCTGTTCTATAGCCGCATAGGTTACAAAAAGAGCCAAAACAAGGCCAATTTGCATAAATATTTTACTATAATTTTCTAAATTTGATTTTGGGTTTTTCTTAATTTCCATGGGTAAAGAGTTTTAATAGTTCGCTAATTTAACTAAATTATTATATTATACACAAGTCTTATTCTTATTTAACTCGATTTTTTTTCAAAATTTGATTAAAAACGGTTAATCCTAAGAGAACACCTATACTATTTGCTATTGCATCTAAATAATCTGCTGTTCTATAGTTTGTTAATGTTCCTTGTAAACCTTCAAGAATGATGCCATAAACAATACATGCGAAAACAATATAGTATTTTATTTTAGGATTTTTATAAAAGGCAAACAACCAACAAATACTTAAGGTAAAATAAGCAAAACTATGCTCCCATTTATCAATTCCATTAAATGTAGCAGGGAATTTAGGAACTTTCATTAAACTTAAATACGCAATTGCAATGGTAATACAAATAGCTATGATAAAAATATTATCCTTGAATAGCTTCTTTATAAGCGGCTGCATCTAGTAAATTGTCTATTTGTGAATTGTCAGAAATTTTAATTTTAATCATCCAGCCTTTGTTATAAGGGTCTGTATTTACCAGTTCTGGATTTTCTTCTAAAGTTTCATTAAACGCTACTACCTCTCCTGATAAAGGCATAAATAAATCTGAAACTGTTTTAACGGCCTCTACAGAACCAAAAATTTCTCCTGCATCTAATGTATCATCTAAAGTTTCTACTTCTACATAAACGATGTCTCCTAATTCCGATTGTGCAAATTCTGTAATTCCAACAGTGGCAATATCGTCTTCAATTTTAACCCACTCGTGGTCTGATGTATACTTTAGTTCTAATGGAAAATTCATATAATATTTAAAAATTTATGTTCGTTTTTAGTTTAATTCCCTAAGTTGTAAACAATATTAAATCCACCATTAATTGCTTGTCTAGGAAAAGTTGTAGAAATGGCATATTTAGAGGTTTGATGATTGTAATAGAATGAAGCAGTTAAATTACTACTTAATTGATAATCTGCTGTAAATTTAATCGAAAATAATTTCTGACCACCACTTATTTGGCTATTATCATCTAAAACAGATCTAATTTGCGTAATATTATCTCGTAGAGAAATATCTCCTCTTAAAGTAATATCTCCTTTAAATGTTTGTTTAGAACCTGTAAATCTGGTATTCATTTTTACATCTTTAAACACATAACCTAAACCAACAATATATTCTGTTCCTTTAATGTCTGTTAAGGTACTATTGTTAAAATTCATGGTTAATGTTCTGTCTGTTTTTACTTCTCCTCTAAAAGAAAAGGAGTTTCTTAATTTCATATCTACTTTTATCAACGGAGAAAATTCATCAACCAAAGTTACTGCGCTTACTAGTAATTCCGATTCATAATTACCAGAATTTATATTTGTACTTCCAAAAGGATTGTTTTCATCGTATTGCAAGTTATTGGTAAAACCTGCAACTGTATACGAAGATCTATATCCGTGAGAAACCACAAAATTACTGAAGGTTTTTTTGAAAAAATTAAATTTCATTAAACCATTATAACGCAATGTCCAGTTTGGAATAGGAATGTTTCTAAACAAACCTGTTTTTACTTTTTCTGCACTTTTACCAGAGTATGCCGCCATAAATGCTGGTAATAAAACCTGTTGGCTATCGTCTCCAAAACCACTTGCTGGCACGCCATTTTCAAGAGCTAATCTATTAGCAATTGCTCCTCTAATGTCTTTCATGTTTTGAAAAAGTTCATCACCATCTGTAAAAGCAGTAGAGATCATAGAATAACTAGTACTAAAGTTTCCTGTTTCAAAAGGATCGATATCATAATCTATAGCTCCAAATTCAGAGCCATCATCAATTACATCTAATTGTTGTTGTAAATCGCTGGTTTCAATTTTATTTCCTCTAACATCAATAGTTAAATCCTTAATTGGTTTTAAACTAAAATTGTAGTCTAGCTTTTGGTATTGTGTTTTGCTGTATGTTTTATTATAATATTCACTATTTGAAGGGTCTCTAGCGTCTACTAACCAACCATTTAAAAGTGCTTTATTTCTAATATCTACTTGGCTACCAAATGCAAATTCTGTTGGCGCACCTCCTAAAAAGCCAATACCTTCATCATATCCTTCTAAATACTGACCGTTATTTTCTGCATAACTTATTTTACCTTGTTTTAAAGAAGTTACAACAGTATATAGTCCTTTTAAAACTTTCTTTACAACGGGTATTTTCTTTCCTGGATAAGGAATTCTTTTATATTTTTGTTTAATACGTTTTGGTTTTTTAGCCAAACTATCTAATTCTGCCTGAATTTTTTCTAACGGCAAAGGTTCTCTTTTTGTTTCTGCCCATTTTTCAAAACCTAAACTTTTATAAAATCTGTCGAAATTTAAAGTAGTATTAATATTGTGTGTATTTGCATTCTGAACCACATTTCCTACCAAGTCTTCATAGGCTACATTTACACCGTTTATGGCAATTTCACTTTGTGCTGCTGCTTGCCAATCAAAATCTGCTGTATATGCATAATCTGCTTTTATAAAACTTAAAAACGGAATTTTATCAATAGGTAAATTATAGGTTGCATTTAGCTTTTGATGATAGTGATTTGCTCTTCCTGTGTTAAAGAAATCATCAAAAATTTCTATGTCTTCATCGCTGTTAAATGTATCATACATATAACTATTGGTAGCATTAAAATTTAATTGTAACGATTTTGTTAAATCAAATCCAATCATATAATCCCAATCAAACAAAAACTTACGTTGTTTTAATTCTGGTTGTGCAGACAAACCTTCTATTAAATTTCTAGATTGTTGCGCATTAAAATTTCTATTGATTCTGGAATTAATTGCCAACGTTTTTGGAATTGGATTAAAATTAATGTCTTTAATTAATTTCCAATACTTACTTTTTAAAACTTCCGGATTTTTAAACGGCTCTATAGGTTTTGATTCAAAACTAAAATTATAGGATGCAGAAGCGTTTACATTTTCATTAATATATTTTTGTACATTATAATCTCTATGAGTTTCTGTATTATGAGCATAAGAAACAGACACATTTTCTACGTCGTAAAATTTTGGTTTTTTGGTAGTATTTGGGTTTCTATTCTTTTTTACATTGATAAAACTAATGCTTGTTCTTTTTGTATAATCTCTAGAAAATTCACTATTTGAGTTTTGTTCTAATGCATCTTCTAATTTAACATCTTGGTATTGTGGATCATATTGTGGATCTATAAATTTTTCTCCAGTACTATAAGACATTGGTATTTGAAGTCCCCATTTTTGAGGCGTTAATACTTTTGCTAAATTAATACTTGTAGAAACATCATATTCTTTGGTTTCATCTAAACTACGCTGTCCTACCCTATCTTCTACATTTCCAAAACCAACGGTAGACATACTACCTGATAAAGAAACATTGGCAACATCTGCAAAATTTGCATCTGCATTTACAACAGCTGCCCAACCACCTTTGTTATCAAAATTAGCAGAACGTAATTCGTTAAACCAGACCTCACCACTTAAAGGATTAGAAGTGTTATTTTTTAACCCTAACATAATAGTTCTTAACTGTGCTAAGGTTGGATTTCCTTTAACGCTTAGTATATAAGGTACATCTGGATTTTGCTGTGTGTATAATTCATTAACTGGCGCAATGATAATACCCAAAGCATCTCTTTCTAATTTTATTTGTCCGAAACTCTCTAAAAAAGCATCTAAATTATTGACTTCTGGCCAAATATCTAATTGTGATGTTCCAGATTTGGTTACTTTTAAAGGTACTTCTATTTGATAAAAGTTATCATCTAAATCTGTACCAAGACGAATAATTGCAGAAAATTCATCATCATTTACAAGCACACCAGAATTTTGGTTTTCTTGTAAATGCATAAACATCTTTAAGTTTTTAAATCGTCTTAAATCTACACTTATATTTTTATAAATGGCTCTTATTTTATCTGCAGGTAAATTGTTTACTTTTAACGTTACAGATTGTTCATTTTGTAATTGAACACTTGTACTTCCTTGTAAACGTTCTCTTTCTATACCTGGTGGTTGTATATAACTTCCTTCGTTTTGTTCTATACTTACTACACCAACTTCAAAATCGTTTAATTCTGCTTGTGTTAAATCTATTGGCGTTGTAATTGTTTCATCTAAAGTTCTGGTATAACGTCTCCAATCTCCACGTACCAAATCTAGTTCTCCAAAACGAATTACCACTGGCATTTTAAAATTGGTTAAGTACATTCTTACAAAACGGATACTGTTAAAATCTGTAATACCATTTATAGCTGTTCCGCTTCTAATAGGAACTCTAAATTGATACCATTTTGTTTCTCTAGAACTTCCGTTTTCTAAAGTTACAGTAGTTGTTTTTTCATCAACAATAAAATTAGAACCTTTTACCAAATTGTTTCTATTCATAGAAATTTTGTACTCAAAATAACTTTCTATGGTACTCATGGTTTGGTCTCTGTTAATATCTTCTACATCTGGGTAGGTTGTAGATGAAGTAGGATATGCTTCTGGAGATTGGTTTAAGGTTGGCGAATTTCCTTGGGTATTATTAAATTGTTTATATCTTGAAATAACCGTTGCATTGGTTGCATCTAAACTTGCTCCTCTAAAATATTGAAAATTATCTGCTGCTGGATCTGATAATCCTGAAAACTTAGGATCTATACCCGTTAAGCTTTTTTCATCAATATCATTTAAACCGTCAAAACCAACATCTTGATTTAATCTATTTTCATCTACTTCATCAAATGCATAAATAATAGACGTATTTGTTGGCACTTTACCAAACGTTGTAGCAACAGTATTTATGGTTCCTCCTTCTTCAGGTAAACCATTCTCATACATTTTTCTACTATCTTTTAAAATATCTTCAGAAATATTACCCAAATTAATTACTAAATCTCCTACTTGATTTGAAATATCTTGCGGATTTATAGTATTTGGTAATCCTTCTTCATTTGTAATAGAATAATTTTGATACGGATCCATTACCCAAAACTGAATGTATTCTACATTGGCTTGATCAAAATTATTGGTGGTTAAAGCACGCATAATTCCACCCCAATTAGTCTCAGGATTTTGTAATTGTACATCATCACCCACTACATTTGAATTTGGGTTATAATTGTAAGAACCTCTTTCTGATGGAAAATAAGCCAAATCTAACGTTCTTACTAACGTATTTTGTGTAATATCAAATTGTTGATTGGGAAATAATTCTGAATAATTAATTTGTCTAGTTTCTGCTCTAGACAACTCATCTGCGGTAATACTTGCAGGAGTATCACCCGCGCCGTAAAAAAGTTGATCTATATTATACCAAGCTAATTTTGCTCTTTTATAATTATATTCTAAACCGGTACTATTTCCATTAAAAACATCATTTGCATCATTTTTTGGAGTACTTGCTTCATACCAATCTAATGGAGATAATAAACTAATAGGAATTTGTGAAGCCTCAAAATCATCTATATATGAAGTTGCCGCACCAGTAACATCAATACCACTTGGCGTGCCAGGTAATAAATATGCCATGTCTGCTCTTACAGAAATATTAGAAGGCACATCTGTATCTACAAACGGTAATTTATTTGCCAGTTTTGTAAAATACGGAATTTCTGAAGCATAATCTATATTAACCCCTAACATGGTATTGTTAATAGGTTCTGAACCAAAGTTTACTTTGGCTGTTAAAGGTCTTTCGTTTACATTTAAAATAGTTGCTCCTACAATTAATTCGTCTGAAAATTTATGCTCAACATCTACCCCCATAAAGGTTTTTCTTTGTTGATTAAAAACCGCATTATTTTCTGTTGATACACTAATTGGTGTTCCAGAAGCTTGCAAACCTGGGTCTGTTATTTGTACACGTCCTAATTGATAATCTACCACATAATCTACACCTTCTACTAATTGCCTTCCTCCTGCAGTTACTTTTACAGAACCTCTTGGTACATTGTATGCGCCAATAGCAATTCCTCCTGCAGATTCAGATTTAAAATATCCTTTTAAGAAATATTTATCTTTATTTTGATAGTTGTTCTGAGCGTTAATTTTTGTGTTTAAATACAGTTCTTTAAATAAAAACTTTTCATCCGAAGTATTTGTTAACTGATTTTCTAAATCATTACCAAAAGGTTCTGGTTCTGGAAAAAATATAAATCCGTTTTGCGAGTTTACCGTAATACCTTCTACATAATCAAAAAATCCATCGGCATTTCTAAACTGACTTTGGTCTAACTGGTCTAATTTTAAAACTTGTAATAATGGCAAATTTGCAATGCCAGAAGTTTGTGCATTTTGCAATACATTAGAAGAAATTCCTGTAGCATCATCTCTATATTGTATTTCAAATCTAAAACCATCTTGTGTTAACGGATAAGCTCCTAAAGCATACACGTTTTTCATCATTAAACGCCAGGTAGGAAAAGATTCTTCAATATTTGTTGTTGCATCTGTACGCGAGGTTTGCAAAATTTCTGAACGTAATAATTTTACTGCTAAATTATTAGGAGATTGTACCCCGTCATTAGAAAATTCACCAACTTTAAAAGACTTTTCTGTACTTCCGTTTACAGCACCTGCAACCGTATATTCATAAGCAACAGCTAATACTTCGCCATCATTTAATCTTCTATTTAAAGAGATAAATCCTAATTTAGAATTTAAGGTGTATTCATTAAGGCTTAACATTCTTGCATTTTCTAGTGTAGAATAATCTGTACCTTGCTTCATATTATATGCAGCCAAGGTAGCATCTACAGTAGAAATATTTCTAATACCGCTATTTGTGGTTAATAATGTAGATAAATTATTAGAAGCGTTTGTTGGTAAGTTTCCACCTGAAACACTTGGCGGACTTGTTGGCACAACAGCCCCAGTTTGATTTACAAAATTATCATTTGTAGATTCACCAATATCTGCAAAAGCAACAATAGATCTATAATCTTCTGTGCTTGCGGTTCTATTGGTAATCCAAACCTCAATTCTAGAAATATTTATTTGACTGTTTATTAACGGATAACTTTTTAAAGAATTTGCATAATTATTGATAAAATATTGTGATAAGAAAAAGTGCCTATCATTATCATAATCTGTGGCTTGCAACTCAAATTCTTGAATAGAAGCACCTGCTTCTGCAACCACGGTTTTACTTTCAGAATTTTGTTGAGAAAACACTGCAGTTACACTTGTATTACCAAACTGTAATTTTGTTTTTACACCAAATAAACTTTGCGCTCCGTTTATTAAAGAGTTTTTAATAGGCATGGCAATATTACCCGCTTCAATACCTTGTATAATACCATCTTCTCCATATTTTACATCTGACAATGAAGGCGGTATAAACTCTACACGCACTAAATTTTGAAAATCGAAAGTAGATTGTGTATCATAGTTTGCTGTAAAAAGTAATCTTTCTCCAACTTTTGCTTGAATACTTGCGTTTATTTGTTGATCAAAATCAAAAGTAAAACTGCTACGGTTTTTTTCTGATAATTGTGGATTGTCTGTATTTTGATAAATAAAACCTAATTTTAAATTCAAATTTCCAGAAGGATTTACCTCAATTGTATTTCCACCAAAAATAGTTTCAAAGAATTTAGAATTCACATAATAGGTAGGTAATAAGTTTTTTTGCGCATCTTTAGATCCTTTTTTCTTAGAATTTGTTGCACTCACTTTTTCCTTAAAATATTCTAACATATCGCGTTTTAAACGATATTGCTCATATTCTTTTGGGGTTAAAAATATAGGTGTTTTTGTTTGATAACCTCCAACGGTTTCTACAATAACATATTTATTTAGTGCTTTGTCAAAAACAATTGTTTTTTTTGCCAAATCATCTAAAAACAAGCCTCCACGCTGGTTTTCTGTAAAGTTATATCTTAATTGTAAGCTGTCATTTTCTACACTAGTGGTATCTCTCGGATTTGTAACTTGTCCGTAAAAAGAAAGATTTACTATAAAAGTAAATACGAAGAGTAAAAATATGTTTTTAAAAAAGGTGTTCAATGGATTATAAATTTTTTAAAGCTAATTTTATTATTTTTTCTACGGTAGCATCAGGATTTTCTTTCAAAATAAAAGTTACAATTTTTTCGGATTGTTTTCTTTGAAAACCTAATACGTCTAAAGCAGATAACGCTTCATCTTTGTTAGTATTGCTTGTAATAACAGAAACATCATCAATATTAAAAGTTTTTAAAATTTTATCTTTTAAATCTACAATAACTCTTTGCGCTGTTTTTACACCAATGCCTTTTACAGATTGTATTAACTTTACATTTTCTGATGCAATGGCATGTTGAATTTCTTCTGAAGTCATAGAAGAACACATGGTTCTTGCAATGCTTGGTCCAACACCAGAAACCGAAATTAGTAATTTAAAAACTTCCCTTTCGGTTTTGTTAATAAACCCAAAAAGGGTGTGCGCGTCTTCTCTTATAGATAAATGAGTGTATAAAACTACAGCCTCATCATCTGGTAAACTAGAAAAAGTATTTAGAGAAATATGCAGCAAATACCCAACACCATTACAATCTACAACAACTTCTGTTGGACTTTTTTCTACTAACCTACCTCTAACTTGTGTAATCATTTACTTCTTTTTCTTGGCGACTAAAGTAAGAATTTATTTAGTGAATCTCTAATTTAATAAATTACAACGCAATTTATAAATAATAGAGGTTAGAAAATAGGTGCTAAACTATATTTTGAAAGTCTAAAGTCATTTTTAATAACTTTAATTATTAAATTTCATGTACGTCTTTTATCTATTTTCTAACCTTTAAAATCAATTTTTAACTGATTATTTTCTTAATTATTCTTATACTTTTTTTCTTTCTCTTGCGCATCTACAACAGCTAAGGCAGTCATGTTTACCATTTCATCTACACTAGCACCTAATTGCAAAATATGTACTGGTTTGCTTAATCCTAAAAGAATTGGGCCAATAGATTCTGCCTGGTTTAATTGTTTTAACAATTTATAGGTAATATTTGCTGCTTCTAAATTAGGGAAAATTAAAACATTTACTTTTTTTCCATTTAATTTAGAGAACGGAAATTCTTTCGCTAACATTTCAGAATTTAAAGCAAAATCTGCTTGAAGCTCACCATCTATTACAGTATCTGGAAAATGACGGTGCATATAAGAAACAGCTTCTCTAATTTTTTTAGATGTTTCTGTATTTGAAGATCCAAAATTTGAAAAAGAAACCATTGCCATATTTGGTTTCATACCAAACATTTTAACAAACTGTGCTGTCATTTGCGAAATCTTAGCCAAATCTTTTGCACTAGGATTTACATTAATAGTAGTATCTGCTAAAAATAACGGACCTTGTTTGGTTAACATTAAATTACAGGCTGCAATTTTTGTAATACCTCGCTCTTTTTCTACCAGCTCTAAAATAGGTTTTACTACCGTAGGATAAGGTCTAGAATACCCAGTAATTAAAGCATCTGCTTCTCCTTCATTTACCATCATAGTGGCAAAATAATTACGCTCTCGCATTAATTTTTTAGCTTCAGAAAGTGTTCTACCTTTTCGTTGACGTGTTTTCCAATACGCTTCTCCAAAACGATTTCTTCTATCTTCTTCTTTGTCTGTTTTAGGGTCTATAATTGGCACATCACCCGTAAAACCAATTTCTTCTTTTAATGCTAAAATAACTTCTTTTCTACCTAATAAAATTACGTTTCCAAGTTTCTCTTCATGAACTCTTTGCGCAGCTTTTAATACATCTAAATGATCTGCTTCTGCAAAAACAACTCTTTTAGGATTATTTTTTGCTCTGTTGTGTAAAAGTCTAATTTCTTTACTTCCAGAACCAGAACGTTCCATTAATTCTTCACGATACGCATCCCAATCTGTAATAGGCTCAAGCGCAACACCAGATTCCATAGCTGCTTTTGCAATTGCTGGTGGAATTTCATAAATTAATCTTGGATCAAATGGTTTTGGAATAATATATTCTCTTCCGTAAGATAAACTTACTTCATCATACACAATATTTACTTGTTCTGGTACCGATTTTTTTGCCAAATCTGCCAACGCATGTACAGCAGCCATTTTCATTTCCTCATTAATTTTAGTAGCTCTAACATCTAAAGCTCCTCTAAATATAAACGGAAATCCTAGTACATTATTAACTTGATTAGGATGGTCTGAACGACCAGTAGCCATAATAATATCTTTTCTGGTGGCAATCGCTAAATCATAATCTATTTCTGCAACTGGGTTTGCCATTGCAAATACTATTGGGTCTTTTGCCATTGATAATAGCATTTCTGGCGAAACCACATTTCCTTTAGATAAACCAATAAAAACATCTGAATTTTGCATTGCTTCTTCTAAGGTATTTAGATCTTGAGCTGTAGCAAATTCTTCTTTTTGTGAAGTAAGGTTTCCTCGGTCTTTTCTTATAACCCCTTTACTGTCGCACATTACAATGTTTTCTTTTCTTGCGCCCAACTCTACATACAAACGTGTACAAGAAATTGCAGCTGCTCCTGCCCCATTCACAACAATCTTAACGGTACTAATATCTTTATTTGTAATATCAATCGCATTTTTTAACGCAGCTGCAGAAATAATTGCGGTTCCGTGCTGGTCATCATGCATAACAGGAATATCTAATTCTTCCTTTAAACGTCTTTCTATTTCAAAAGCTTCTGGCGCTTTAATATCTTCTAGATTAATTCCTCCAAAAGTTGGTGCAATTGCTTTTACCGTTTGTATAAAAAGTTCTACATCCGTTGCATCTACTTCAATATCAAAAACATCAATATCTGCAAATATTTTAAACAACAATGCTTTTCCTTCCATTACTGGTTTTGAAGCATCCGGACCAATATCACCCAAACCTAAAACTGCAGTTCCGTTAGAAATTACAGCTACTAAATTTCCTTTAGAAGTATACTTATAGGCGTTATTTTTATCTTTTTCAATTTCTAAACAAGGTTCTGCAACACCAGGAGAATATGCCAATCCTAAATCATGTTGAGTAGCATATTTTTTGGTAGGAACAACCGCAATTTTTCCTGGTTTTGGCTTTGCATGATATAGTAAAGCCTCGTGTCTTTTTCTAGAATTGCTCATAAATTGATATTTACTTATTTTGACTTACAAATATAGCCATTTCAACCAAAAAGCAATTAAATTTTCTATTCTTTTAAGGAGTTGATATTTTTATTTACACTCGTATATTCTATGAATTTTATAACATATATAATAAAAAGTACTATTTTTTCACAATTAAGTAAGCAATACCTTAAACATCTTCAAATTAATTGTTTTTTTATTTTTATCTAACAGAAAAAATAAATTCTATTTTAATCAATTTAAAAATTATAGCTTGTTTAACAAACTTTACAATTTTTGTATTACTTTTTAATTTTATGTTTGCAATAGAAATACATTTAATGAAAAAAATTACCTGCTTACTTCTATTTTTTACTGCATTTTATGCTGCTGGCCAAATACAAGGAAAAATTACCAATACCAAAGGAGAAGCACTTTCTTTTGTGAGCGTTTATCTAAACAAAACACTTACAGGAACAACCTCTAATGACAATGGAGATTATCTTTTAAATATCAAGAAAAAAGGAAATTACACGGTAGTTTTTCAATTTATAGGCTTTAAAACAGTTAAAAAAAACGTAAATATTACTTCTTTTCCTTTTACTCTAAACGCACAACTAACTCAAGAGAATATAATTTTAGATGAAATATCTATTTCTACAAAAGACAATCCTGCCAATGCTATTATTAGAAATGTAATTGCCAATAAAGAAAAAAACACTAATAAATCAGCAAATTATGCAGCCAAATTTTATTCACGTGGATTGTATAAAATAAAAGATGCTCCAGAAAAATTTTTAGGGGAAAGTTTGGGCGATTTTGGTGGCGGATTAGATTCTACCAGAAGCGGTATTATCTACCTTTCGGAAACTGTTTCAGAAATAAAATATCAGAAAAAACCTAAAAAATTTACAGAAAAAATTATTGCTTCTAAAGTTAGCGGCCGCGATAATGGCATTAGTTTTAATAGAGCTGCAGAGGCAAATATTAACTTTTATGAAAACAGTATTAATTTTGGCAACGATTTAATTTCGCCAATTTCTAACAATGCTTTTAGCTATTACAATTATAAATTAGAAGGTGGTTTTTATGATAAAAATGGCAAACTCATCAACAAAATATTATTAATACCAAAACGTAAAAATGATAGAGTTTTTGAAGGATATTTGTACATTGTTGAAGAAGATTGGGCAATTTATGGCGCAGATGTTACCGTTAGCGGCGAACAAGTAAACTTGCCCATGGTTAAATTTTTAAAATTAAAACAAGATTTTAATTATTCTGATAAAAATGATGCCTGGGTGTTAATTAGTCAGAGTATTGGTTTTAAAGTAGATCTTTTAGGGTTTAAGGTTGATGGAAAATTCTCATCTGCTTACTCAAATTATAATTTCTCTCCTAATTATACAGAAAAAACGTTTACCAATGAGGTGTTATCCTTTGAAAAAAATGCCACACAAAAAGACAGTGTTTATTGGCACAATTTACGCCCTGTACCACTTACACAAGAAGAAAAGGCCGATTATACCGTTAAAGACAGTATAAAAGTAGTTCGAAAAACTAAAAAATATTTAGATTCGTTAGATTTAAAAACAAATAAATTTAATTTGTTATCGCCAATTACGGGGTATACTTTCAGAAATTCTCATAAAAAATGGGCTTTTTCTTTTGATGGAATAATAGGTTATTTTAATTTTAATACAGTGCAAGGTTTTAATTCTACATTGGGTTTTAATTATAGAAAAAGACAAAATGATGCTGGTAAGAAATGGAATTTGACCACAAAAATAAATTATGGCTTTTCAGACAAACGACTAAGACCTGCTTTTTTCTATACCAAAAATTGGAATAATTATTCTAGACCAAGTGTCACTATTTCTGGTGGTGTAACAACACCTCAATTTAATAATAGAAACCCAATTTCTAATTTAGACAACACCGTACAATCTTTATTAAGGCAGAAAAATTACTTAAAAATTTATGAAAAATCATTTGCTAAACTAAATTATTCAGAAGAAATAAAAAACGGAATTTATTTTAATTCTTCTTTAGAATATGCGCACAGAAAGCCGTTGTTAAACACCACAGATTACTCTTTTGTTACCAAAGACCTTCCGTACAGATCTAACAACCCGTTAAACGAAACCGACTTTACAAATACTGCATTTAATGCCCATAAAGTTTGGATTGCCAACATAGGAGCAACCATTATTTTTAATCAAAAATATTTATCTTATCCAAATCAGAAATTTAATTTAGGGAATAATAAATACCCTTCTTTAAATATACAATACAGAAAAATAATTGGAGTAGATAATTCAACATTAAGTTCAGATGCTTTTTTAGCCGTATTAAAACAAGATTTAAATGCCGGAAATTACGGAGAATTTAGCTACAATTTACGTGGTGGAAAGTTCTTAAAAAAGAAGAACATTGCTTTTATGGATAATTTTCAAGTAAAAGGAAATCAAGTTCTTTTCCCGTTAAAAAACAGTCATTTAGACAGGTTTGGTTTGTTAGATTATTATACTTTTTTCTCTAATGATGCTTATGCTGAAGCGCATTGGCAACACAATTTTAAAGGTGCTGTTTTAGGAAAAATTCCGTTATTTAATAAATTAAATCTTCATTTGGTTGCGGGTTCAAAAGCGTTGCTTGCCACCAACAGAAAACCGTATAGCGAATATTCTTTAGGTATAAAAAATATTGGTTTTGGTAAATGGCGTTTTTTACGTGTAGATTATGTACATTCTCAACAAGGAAGTAATACTAATAATGGTTTTTTGTTTGGCTTAAGCTTGTTTCAATAATACCTATAGCATAATTTTGTTTTGTATTCACAAATTAATTTTAAACGAAAAGATGTCTAAGTCTCTAATGAGCTTTAAAAAAATCTTTATTTTTGAAAAATGAAAATTCAACTACTCTTTTTTGGCATTACTACAGATTTAATGAATACCAATCAATTAAAAATAGAGGTTAACACGGCAACTTCTATCCATGATTTTAAATTGAATTTAAAAGAAAACTATCCTCAATTAGAAAACATTAACACCTATGCAATTGCTGTAAATGAAGAATATGCAACCGATCAGTTAATTTTAAGTGAAGGAGATGTTGTAGCAATTATACCACCAGTAAGTGGTGGTTAAAAAACTTCAAAAAAATTATAAATTTCAATTTTTTAAATAAAAAAACTGCTCCTGTTTTTTAACTTTTTTCCTTGCATTATTTTCAAAAGAATTTAAAAACAATTATCAAACAGACCAAATAAAAATCTATAATACGCTACCTCAAATACTTTTTATCAATATAAAAAGTACCAAAAGGTAAAATAGAAGCAACCAAAACAATTCCTAACGTTTTGTTGTCCCAATTCATTTCTTTTTTAATTAAAAAAGCCAAAACAACATACAACATAAAAAGGATTCCATGAGGCATTCCTAACATTTTTACGTAAGAAGCATCACCTTGTAAATACTTAATTGGCGTAGCAATAAAAAGCAATAATAAATAAGAAACTCCTTCTAAGAAACTTATAATTCTAAAGATATTTTTCATGTTTAATTAAATTTATTATTACGGTTGAAATAAGACAATTTGTTTATTTTAAAGATGTACTATTATTTGTAAAAATTTTAAATTGACTTTGTAAACCTTAGGTTATTTTGTTCTAAATAATAAAATGCGAAAATACAATTTTGTTTTCCTATTTTTGTTGCTAAATGCAAAGAACTTCTATTAAAATTACGTCAGAAAAATTAAACTTACAAGAATGTTACAATTTTGTAAGTGATGCTTCTTGTGGCGGCATTTCTGCCTTTATAGGAACTGTAAGAAATGACACACAAGGCAAAGAAGTACAACAATTAGATTTTTCTACCTACAAGCCAATGGCAATTAAAGAAATGCAAAAAATTGCAGATTTGGCCTTAGAAAAGTTCGATATACATAAAATTGCCATTCATCATGCAGAAGGCATGTTGCAAATTGGTGCTATTCCGGTAATAATTACAACATCATCTAAACATAGAAAAGCGGCATTTTTAGCATGTGAATTTGCTATAGACACTTTAAAAGAAACTGTTCCTATTTGGAAAAAAGAATATTTTTCTGATGGCGAAGTTTGGGTAAATGCACATCCGTAAATGTTGTTTTTGATGATAGAAATTACTGTAAAAAATCGCAACAAATTTTAGAAACTTTTTTCAAGTGATCTGAAAGCTGTTTTTCTTTCCACGGATGCGAAGTATTAAACACATGATTCGCTCCTTCAATAATCTTTAACTCACTGTTTAAATTCCAAGTATGCAATTTTTCTGCCTCTTTTATAGAAACAGAGGTGTCATTATCTCCATGAATTATTAATTGAGGAATTGTAATTTCTGAAGTTGCTTTTTGAATATGTAAACGATTTTCATTTTTTACAAAATCTGTATAAAATTGATAAAAATGTGGCATTTCTTGATGAGTTCGTCCATTTTTCACATAATAAACTCCATTTTTTTTCCAAGTATCAAAAGCTTCATTTTTCGGAAATCTACTTTTATAATCAGAAACTCCGGCTAGTGTAATTACTTTTTTAATACGGTTATCTTCATGTGCTTTTAATAAAACAATTCCTCCACCTCTACTGTGTCCTATTAATGAAATATTATTTAAATCAAGATTACTTTTAAATGCTGTATTTGTAGAAATCCAATCGATAACACTTCCTAAATCGTCTAATTCTTTGGAGTAATTATTGTTTCCAAAAGCTTCTAAGTCTGGAAAATCAATTGGGTTTTCTGAGGTTCCTCCATTATAAGAAAAATTGAATTTAACAAAGAAAAATCCTGCGTTAGCAAAAGTTGTTGCCATAACATTCCAAGCTCCCCAATCTTTAAAACCTTTGTAACCGTGACAAAAAATAACTACTTTTTTAGGTTGATGATCTTCTGTATAAAAAACATCTGTAACAATAGGTTTGTTATGTTTACCATCAACAATTATATTTTTTAATATTTTCATTATTTAAACAATTATTTTTATAAAGGTAAAAATAGCAACTAAACCTGATATAAAACCAAAGAAAATATGTGAAATTAAAATCATAATTATAAAAATAGTCTGGTTGCGTTTATTTTCTAAAATTTACAACAAAAAAAAGCGCATCCAATAAATGAATGCGCTTTTAACTATTAAAAATAAAAACAATTATTAAACAACACCTTGCGCTAACATGGCGTCTGCAACTTTTACAAACCCTGCAATATTTGCACCTTTTATATAATCTATAGAACCATCTTCATTTTCTCCGTATTGCACGCAAGAATCGTGAATATCTTCCATAATATCTTTTAATTTTTCATCTACTTCTTTACGAGACCAACTTAAGCGTAAAGAATTCTGACTCATTTCTAAACCAGAGGTTGCAACACCGCCGGCATTAGATGCTTTACCAGGCGCAAATAAGATTTTTGCTTTCTGAAATTCGTGAATAGCTTCTGGTGTAGAAGGCATATTTGCGCCTTCAGAAACACATTTACACCCGTTTTTAACTAATTCTTTAGCTTCATCACCATTTAACTCATTTTGAGTTGCACAAGGCAAAGCAATATCACACGCAACAGACCAAGGTCTTTGTCCTGCAACAAATTTTGCGTTTGGATATTTTTCTACATATTCACTAATTCTTCCACGTTTTTCATTTTTAATAAACATTACGTGTTTTAATTTTTCTTTACTAATACCTTCTTCATCTAAAATATAACCACTTGAGTCTGATAAAGTTAATATTATTGCTCCTAATTCCATCGCTTTTTCAGCTGCATATTGCGCTACGTTTCCAGATCCAGAAATTACTACTCTTTTTCCTTCAAAAGAATCGTTATTTCTTTTTAACATATTCTGAGCAAAATATACATTTCCATAACCTGTTGCTTCTGGTCTAATTAAAGAACCTCCCCAAGACGCACCTTTACCCGTTAACACACCAGTAAAAGTAGTTTTCAACTTTTTATACATACCAAACATAAACCCTATTTCTCTTGCTCCAACACCAATATCTCCAGCAGGAACATCTGTATTATGACCAATATGTCTAAACAATTCGCTCATAAAAGCATGACAGAAGCGCATAATTTCATTGTCTGATTTTCCTTTAGGATCAAAATCAGAACCTCCTTTTCCACCACCCATCGGTAAAGTTGTTAGTGAATTTTTAAACACTTGTTCAAATGCTAAAAACTTTAAAATACTCGCATTTACAGATGGATGAAAACGCAAACCACCTTTATAAGGTCCAATAGCAGAATTCATTTGAATTCTATATCCTCTATTTACTTGAATTTCATCGTTATCATCAACCCAACAAACTCTAAAAGAAATTAACCTTTCTGGTTCTACCATTCTTAATAAAATGTTTTTACCGAAATAAATATCATTTTCCATGATATAAGGAATTACAGTTTCTGCAACTTCTTGTACGGCTTGTATAAATTCTGGCTCGTGGTTATTTCTTATTTTAACCAACTCCATAAACTCTTTAATTTTTGACTCCATAATTTTTGGTATGATTTTTTACGAATATTATAAAAATATAAAGAAA
Source organism: Polaribacter sp. (assembly GCF_051251875.1). GTDB lineage: Bacteria > Bacteroidota > Bacteroidia > Flavobacteriales > Flavobacteriaceae > Polaribacter. The sequence goes on along the minus strand of NZ_JBPOGL010000003.1, from coordinate 49,753 downwards.
CAAAGATAAGTAATTTTCAATATCACAAAATTAAATTAATTAAAAAATTTTTGTTAAAAACCCTTATTTCAATCGATTTCGGTTAGAGTTGTGGTTTTCTTAATAAATTCAATCTAAAACTCTTTAAAAAAGATTAAATTTGCCTCTTAATTATCCTTTAAAATGTTAGACAAAGTAAAAGAACTGATTGGTGATGTAAAAGCATTTAATGCAACTACAAAAGAAGAAGTAGAAACTTTTAGAATTAAATACCTAGGAAGCAAAGGCTTATTGAAAGATTTATTTGCTGAATTTAAAAATGTAGATGCAGAGTTACGTAAAGATTTTGGTCAGGCATTAAATAATTTAAAAAAGTCTGCAGAAGGAAAAGTTGCTGAACTAAGTGAATCTTTAGAAGGAACTGCAAGTCAGAAATCTTTTTATGGAGATTTAACACGTCCATCAGAACCAATTAACTTGGGTTCTCGTCATCCAATTTCATTGGTAAAAAATCAAATTATTGAAGTTTTCAATAGAATTGGTTTCACGGTTTCTGAAGGTCCAGAGATTGAAGATGATTGGCATAACTTTACTGCCTTAAATTTACCAGAATATCATCCTGCAAGAGATATGCAAGACACGTTCTTTATAGAACAAGATCCAGATATTTTATTAAGAACACACACTTCTTCTGTACAAGTACGTTATATGGAAGAAAATAAACCACCAATAAGAACAATTTCTCCAGGAAGAGTTTTTAGAAATGAGGATATTTCTGCAAGAGCACATTGTATTTTTCATCAAGTAGAAGGTTTGTATATAGATACTGATGTTTCTTTTGCCGATTTAAAACAAACACTTTTATATTTTACACAAGAAATGTTTGGAAAATCTAAGATTCGATTACGTCCTTCTTATTTTCCATTTACGGAACCTAGTGCTGAAATAGATATTTATTGGGGATTAGAAACTGAAACAGACTACAAAATTACCAAAGGAACTGGTTGGTTAGAAATTGGTGGTTGTGGAATGGTAGATCCTAATGTATTAAAAAATGCAAACATAGATCCAACTAAATATTCTGGGTATGCTTTTGGTATGGGAATAGAACGTATTGCCATGTTATTATACCAAATTCCTGATATTAGAATGTTTTATGAAAACGATAAACGTTTCTTAGAACAATTTAAATCTGTTATATAATGAACTATTTTACACAATTTTGGAACGAAAATAGAGATGATGAATATGCAGATTGGGGAACCTCTACTTGGTATTTTGAAACCAATGATGCCGATGAAGTTTTAAAACAAATTACCGTTTATAAAAACGAAAAGGTTACAAAATATAATGAAGACTACCTTGAAGATGAATATGGTGGATTATGTGAAGGAACCTTAACTATAGATGATTGTGATGGCGATGTTATCTCTAAAGAAGAGTTTTACAAACTTTGGTAATTCTATAGGTAAAAAGAATACTTTTTAAAAAGCATATTTCTTGATTATTTTTTATGAAAAAAGACATTATCATACCAAAAGTTACTGATGTAGAAGTGGCAATCGTTTATGAATTTAACGATATTTATAACACCAATGATTGGAACGTTTACATCATTAACAATAAAAATGTAGACTTAGAAATGGTGGTAATTGTTTCTCAGGGTTTTTCTGATACAAAAACCACTTCTTTGCTTCGAAAAAAAATAGAAAAACTCCCTGCCAATTCGTTTGCTAAGGTTGAATTAATTCAACCAGAATTATTCACGCTAAACAACCGTTTTCAGGTTACCTTTTTTGAAGAAAATAGGTTGTTTGAAAAAACATTTACTTTTCTAGAAAATACCATAACAGAAAGTACTTTAGAATTGATTTCTGCATTAGACAAACGCGGAATTTTAGCGCAATAGATTTTAATTAGCCAACGGCACAAACTTTTTTCGGAAAGAATACACCAAAGGAATTCCTCGGGCAAGAATCCAAAATGTATAGGCAATCCAAATTGCAATTAATTTATAATCTAGCCAATCAAACACCAATAATATTGGAACAAAAATAATTGCAGTAGAAAATATTAATAGGTTTCTTAAATACTTCATTTCTCCCATTCCTTTAAACATTCCGTCATAAATAAAGGTAATAGCACAAAGTGGTTGCATGGCTAAAACTAGCCAAAAACTATTGTAAAATTGATCTAATACAAGTTGTTCTTTTGTAAATATTTTTCCAATAGTAGCATAAAAAACAAACCCAATAATTGTGATGATGATACTTACAAAAATGGCATATTTTAGTAATTTCTGACTTAGTAAAAGTAAATTCTTATACTCTTTTGCTCCTAAAAATTTTCCGGCTAAAATGTTTCCGGCGCTAGAATATCCGTCTAGCATAAAAGCACCCAAAAGCCAAAGATTTAAGCCTATTGTATATGCAGCAATGTATTCTTTTCCGTAATTTGTTGCATAAGATGTAGCAAAATATAGGGCAACATTTAAAGCAATTGTTCTTATAAAAAGGTTGCCAATCATGTTTAAAAGACGCGGAATTTCTGGATGAAGAATTCTTGAGATTTTTAAAGAAATTGACGTTTTTTTAATCAACAAAAATGCAGCCATAATTGCCATAATAATTTGAGCCAAAACACTTGCATACGCTGCACCTTCAATGTTCATTGCGGGAATAAAACCTTCAATTCCGTAGACAAAAGCGATGTCTAAAACAATGTTTAACAAAGCTCCTGCAATGGCAATTACCATTGGATAATACGTATTTTGCAATCCTCTAAAAGTACCAAAAATGGCAAATACAAAAAGTGAAAAAGGAAAACCAAAAATCCTTATTTCAAAATAACTAATACAATACTCTAATATACTTCCGGTGGCATTATAAAACTTAAAAATCTGTTCTGCAAACGGATAAGAAACCAATAAAACCAACAAACTGCAACCCACAACAATTGCAATTGCTTGTGCCGGCAAAGTATGTACTTCATCCAACTTGTTGGCACCTACATATTGAGAAATTATAGAAGAAATTGCACTTCTTATTTGTCCAAAAACCCATATTAACATAGAAATAAAAGCGCCTACAATACCTACAGCCGCTAAACTTTCTGTTGCATTCACAGTTAAATTACCAATAATAGCAGTATCTGTAATTGACAAAATGGGTTCTGCAATACCAGCAATTAATGCAGGAATAGCAAGCTTGTTAATCTGTTTAAAACTAAGGTTTGTTTTCAAAAAAAAAGATTTAATTGCAAAGGTACATATCTAAAAAAAGAGAAAATAAGTAAATCACTGAAAAATTGAGTAACTTTGCAGCACCAAAATCTTTCTTTAAATAGAAACCAAAATTACATAGATAAGGCCTTTCTAAAGTTAGATATTGATGTTACTATCATCATTAAAAAAATTTAAAACATACCAGATGAAACACGTTTTAGTACCTATTGGATCTACAAAAAATGCCCAAAACACGTTACAGTATGCCATTGATTTTGCACAAGAAATAAACGCACAACTTTATGTTTTTAGAGCGTATAGCGCAAAATCAAAAGCCGGTACTATTGTAAATATGAATGCCATTATTGCGCGTGAAACCGACTTGTATTTACGCACCTTGGTAAATTCTGTAGATGTAAAAAATGTAGATGTTAAACTTATTTCTGCCAAAGGAAATCTTGTTGATAATGTAGAAAGTATTGATGAGCAATTAGGAGTAGATTTAATAATTGTTGGTACAAGAAGCAATTCTATTAAAGAAGAAATATTTTTAGGTAAAACCGCTGGTAAATTGGTGAAACAAACAGAAATTCCTGTTTTAACTATTCCTGAAGGATACAAATTTTCGCCTATTAGTACTATTTTAATGGCTTTTAAATCTGGCGTTGTAAAAAGCAAAACGGCCTTAAAACCTTTGCATATTTTTGTTGATAAATTTAAATCTCAAGTACATTTTTTATTAGTAAAAACACCTAATTACCGCGAAGAAGATTTAGTGATTGATAAAAATTTAGTAAAAATTCAATCTACATTAACCATTACGGAAAATGCCACAACTTTTCAAGGAGTTTTAGCACATATAAACACCGTTAATCCTGATATGTTATGTGTAATTAGACGTAAAAAAGGTTTTTTCAAAAAATTATGGGAAAAGAACACTGTTCTTAAAGCAGAATTTTCTACAAGCGTACCTTTATTAATTTTGAAAGGAAAATAAACTTAAAAAGTTTTAAAATAACCGATTTTCATCGGTTATTTTAAAATTTAAACTACACTAGTATTTTAAATCTGGTGGCTCTACAAACGCAATTTCTTTGTTGTAAATTTCCTTGATATAAATTTTTACTTCTTCTAAAAACCCATCTAATTTTTCTTGTGTTATTTCTGAGTCTGGATTTCTAGAATTCTTAGAAAAATTAACTGGTAAAAAACCATTATTCAAATTTCTAAACGAATAAATACCACCAATTATAGGTTGTTTAAAATTGAAATTTTTACTATTTGTATATAAAAAAGCATACAATAAAACCTGAATAGCTTTGTGCTGATTTTTAGCACGTAAATCCTCAAAATTAAGAACTTTTAAATCAGCATTATTTACAATGCCTGTTTTGTAATCTATAATTCTTAAAACGCCATTTAACTCATCTACCCTATCAACGTTTCCGTGTATTTTTATAGGAAAGTTAATTCCCTCAATTTTTATTTCAGTATCAAATGTTTCTTCTGTTGCTATAATTTTAAGTTGATTGTTTTTATCGGAAACCAACTTCTTTTCTTTTGCCAAAAAATTATGAACAAACCTATTGGCAACTTCAAAAATTAACCTGTTTTTTCCGGTGGTAATATCTCCGTTTTTAAATTCGTTTTTAAAATATTTTACAACCAACTCTTTGGCAACCTTTTCCATTTTAGAAACTCCATCAACCGTTAAAAATTTACCAATAAACGGAATGTATAATTCTTCTAAAGTTTGATGCACCACAGTACCTAAAGTATTAAAAGCAATGGTTTCTTCTATGGTATCAAATTCTTTTATTTTTAAAACTTTTTGTTTGTAAAAAGCAATGGGATTGTACAAATAGTTTGTAAGAGAAGACGGCGAAATACCACTTATCGCTAGTTGTTTTAAACTTTCTAAAACCAAATTATTCTTTTGAACCTCTTTTAATTCTATATTTTTTGTAACAATTTTAGGCGAAACAAATTTTTGCTTAATCTCTTTATTTAATAATTCTAGTTGACTTACAAACCTACTTTTTTCTCCGTTTCCAAAAACATCATGCTCTGTATTGTACAGTAAAAAAATGTTTTTTGCACGTTGTAATAGTCTAAAAAAATGGTAAGAAAAAATGGCATCTTTCTCCCGATATGTTGGCAAACCATAAGAAATTTTTACATCAAAAGGAATAAAAGAATTTTGTTGACTATTTTTAGGCAAAACACCTTCATTTGCCGAAGTTAAAATAACATTTTCGAAATCTAAAACACGGGTTTCTAACATTCCCATTAATTGCAAACCTCTTAAAGGTTCTCCTTGAAACGATAGATTTTCTGAAGCAATTATTTGATTAAAAAACATGGATAATGTCTTTAAATCCTGAAAATAATTAAACTCATTTAATAATGTTTTTAATTGGGTAAAAGCAGTGAAAAAGCGAAATAAATATTCTTTTTCCAAATCAAGTGTATTCTCTTTTAAAAAATTAATAAGTTCAAGAATTCTTTCTATAAATTCGGTTGTTGATGTATACGAATTAAAAATACCTGCAATGGCTTCTTTTGTTTCTCCTTCTAAATTATTAATAAATGATTTTAGTGTTGTTTTTGTGATAAAAGTGGTGTTTTCTATAGCTATGTTTTTCAAAAATTCTTCAAGAGAAGCAGCATTGCCTTCTGTAATAGATTTATAAATTAAAGGTTCTTTTAAAAAACGAATTACATCTTTATAATAAAACTCATTTACTACAGATTTTTGCAGCTTTTGCTGAGAAATAAATAATTTAAAAATAGAAGAAAACAAATTGGTTGTAGGAATATCTTTTAGCGGATATCCCATGGTAATATTTATATTTTCTATATTTTTTGGCAACGAATTTAACGCAATAGGCAACAAAGTTTCATCTGCAAAAACCAAAGCTGTGTTTCTAAAGTCTGTAATTTTTTCTAAAATTTCTCCTGCGTATTTTATTTGCGTATTATTTTTAGAAGCGCCAATTACCTGAATATTTTTTGGTGATGAAAATGAATTACCAATTATTTTTAGCTCATTTTTTTCGTAATACTTCCATTCTTTTTTATACTTTCTTATAAAGTTTCCTGCTTGATGTTTAGAATGGTAAAACACGGTATCTAAATCCCAATAAATTTCAGAATTACCAGTTTCTAATACCTTTTTAAATAACAATTCTTCTGCGGTATTTAATGCATTAAAACCAATAAAAAAGAATCTAATATCAGAAGTATTTGTTGCATAAGCATCTATTTTATTACACGCTTCTCTGTATATTAATCCTTGATAACCTATGTTTTTTTTCAGTAAAAATTCATACAAAGCAGCATAATAAGTATTCAACTTTTCTAGAAAAAAATGATGATCTTTTATTAATTCCGTTTCTTTAAAAGTACCCGAAACCGACCATTTTTTTAATCGTTCAATATCTTTTATATAGTCAAAAATTTGTTCGGTATTAATTAAATATTGATCAATTTCATTAAAGTCTTGTAAAACCGTTAAGGCCCAAGATGTAAAAACATCAAAACTTGCTGGATCTTTTTCTATCTTTTTATAAATAGTATAAAAATGAAACAATAACTCAATATTGTTTGCTTTTTCAATACCAGACACCTCACTTATAAACTGTTCTATATTTACTATTTTTGGCAAAAACCCTACAGTCATTTTATCCTTAAGTGTTTGCTTTACAAACACTTTTGCCCTTTGTGTGGGTAAAACAAAAACCACGTTTTCAAAAGAAGTAGTGGTTTTTAAAATATCATTAATGGTTTCGGAAATAAAAGATTGCATAGCTTTATTAGGTCTGATCTGAATACAGTAAAACAAAAGCAAGAACAAGTCTTCTAATGAAAAACCGAGTGTTATAAAATAACCAATTTACAATTATTATCTTATTTTTGAGTATTAGTATCTTTTAATTTTTTAGAAATTATACATGCAAAACAAACTAAAAATAGTAGGAATTCAAGCAGATTTGGTTTGGGAAAATGCCACTGAAAATATTGCTTTTTTGGAAACACAAATACACAGTTTTCCTGCAGATATCGATTTAATAGTATTGCCAGAAATGTTTACCACTGGTTTTACCATGAATGCCACAAAAGTTGCAGAAAAAATGAATGGAATTTCCGTTACTTGGATGCAAAAGATTGCCCAACAAAAACAACTTGCCATTGTTGGTAGTTTGGTTATTGTTGATGAAGAAAAATATTACAATAGATTGGTATTTGTGCATCCTTCAGGAGACATTGAAACCTATAATAAGAGACATTCTTTTTCTTTGGCAGGCGAAAACAATGTGTATACTTCTGGAACCGAAAAACTAATAATTACCTATAAAGGTTGGAAAATTTGTCCGTTAATTTGTTATGATTTACGTTTTCCTGTTTGGGCAAGAAACACACAAAATTATGATCTTTTAATTTATATTGCCAATTGGCCCGTAAATAGAATACACGCATGGATAGCTTTGTTAAAAGCACGTGCCATTGAAAATATGAGTTATGTAATTGGTGTGAATAGAACAGGTAAAGATGCCAATAATTACCATTATTCTGGCAATTCTTTGACGCTAGATTTTTTAGGTGAAGAAATTGCCCATTTGCCAAAAAATAAAGTTGGTATTATAACTGCCACTTTAGACAAAAATGAACAACAAAAAACAAGAGAAAAATTGGGTTTTTTAAATGATAAAGATGATTTTAAAATAGAATTTTAGAGGGAACATTTACAGTTTTAAAATTGTTTTATCATCAACAAAAAAACTACTGATACTGTACTTTTCTAATTATTCGTAATGCTTCTTTGTATTTAATATAAGTCGTTTTATCGTCTAAACTACGAACATAATTTTTTGCTTTTTTTAAATGTTCTGCCACATCTAAATATCCGTGTAAATAACAGATTAAAAAATTAGTTGGCAATCGTAAAACATCTTCGTATTCAATTGCAGAAAGTGTGGTATTCTTTGCTATTTTTTTCACAATTTTAATACAATTATTATAAATTAAATGAATAATATTAGCATCATATTTTGGTGGTTTAAATAGAAATTCTTTCACAATATCATGCTGTCCGTTTTCCTTAAAATTAATAATTGTTTTTTCTAAAGGATAATGAGTTTCGCTTTTATCTATTCCTAAAAGAATGTATTCTGTAACAATAAAAGAATTCTTATTAATGGTAATTTGCACATCATCTAAAGAAGAAAAAAAGATTCTAACTTGTTCATTAATCAACTCTATATCTACGCGCGAAAAAAATTCTTCCTTATTTATCAATTTACGTTTTCCGGCCCAACACAACACAAATTGCTCGTTAAAAACTTTGTATTGAGGATTATTTTCTGGGTGATGATTGTTGATAAAATCAAAAACACCATTTAAGGTTAATTCTATATTGTTACTGGCATTTTTTTCTATGGCTTCAACAATTTCAGCATTGCTGTTTCTCAACTCAAAATGATCACCATAAAAAGGCATAGAATTGCTACCTCTTCTATAAAAAACAGTGCCTTTTCTATATTTCCAGGTGTTTTTTAAAAGTTCAGCAATTTTATTATTCGGGTATATTGTTACCAAACCAATTACTTTATGCCTTGGTAAACTAGGAAACGGCACGTTTTCATATTCTATTTTCGGAGGGTTTTTTACATACGCATTTACCAAATTCTGAATTTTACTATCATCAAAAAAGTCTACGCCAATAATCTTATTTTCTTCATCTTCTACACCAATAACAATGTAAGAATTATTGCTAGGGTTGGCATTAGACAATGCACAAATATGTTTTAAAAATTTTGCCTTTCCGTCTTTAGAACTCAATGATAATTTTTGCTTTTTATCGTAGAAACTATTCTCATCATTATGAGAAAGTAGGTTTTTAATAAGAAGACGTTTGTTAATCACAACTGCAAAATAGTATTATTGATAATTTGTATGATAGATTTTGTACTGCAAAAAACAGTATTAATAGCCCGTTTTATTCATAATTGTAGCACTTGCTTGTGCCGTTGGATACACCACCAAATCTTCTATATTTACATGATAAGGTCTTGAAATTACAAAATAAATAATATCTGCAATATCTTCTGCTTGTAAGGCTTTGTACCCACTATAAACGGCCGCAGCTTTTACTGTATCTCCTTTAAAACGCACTTCAGAAAACTCCGTTTCTACAGCGCCCGGATGAATTGCCGCCACACGAATGTTGTGCTTATTTAAATCTATTCTCATGGCTTTATTTAATGCATTTACAGCGTGTTTAGAAGCACAATACACATTCCCATTTGGGTACACTTCTTTACCAGCAATAGAGCCAATATTTACAATAAAACCACTATTTCTTGCTGTCATTTGAGGTATAATTGCTTTAGAAACATACAACAAACCTTTTACATTTATATCTAACATTGCGTCCCAATCATCTAAATTACCATCTTGTAAAGAAGATAAACCATGCGCATTACCGGCATTATTTATTAAAATATCTATGTTTTTAAAACTCTCTGGAATACTTTTTATAGCATTTTTAACCTCATCTTTTTTAGAAACATCAAACTGTAAAGTGGTTACTTCTGTTAGCAAACTTAATTTTTTTTGAAGGCTTTCTAAGCGTTCTACTCTTCGTCCACAAAGAATTAATCTAATTTTATGTGCTGCAAAAATTTCTGCTGTTGCTTTTCCAATTCCAGAAGTTGCACCTGTTATAAAGGCTGTTTTTCTCATGAAGTAGTTTACTTTTATTTTTCCTTAAAATTATGAAATCTAGAACGTTTTACCTCTTTTTTAATGTTATTTTTTGATGAAAACAGTCAAAATTTATAAATAATAAAAGGTTTGGCATTGGTAAAAGCTTTCGTTAATTTTAGAATCTAAATTACTTAACAAATGAAATCCCATTTTTACGTTCTTTTATGTACATTTATTTTTATTTCTTGTACGCTAAAAAATGATCAAGAAAAACTCTTAGAAAAAGGAATTTCGTTTGAATTATCGCAATACAGAAAACAACAAATTACAACTGTTGTGTATGGCTTAGATTTTAAAATTCCCAAAGAAAAAAAGTTACCTATTGCCGCTAAATTAACTTTAAATTTTTCGCTTAGCGATGTAAAAAATGATGTTATTTTAGATTTTAAAGAAGCTACCACAAAATTAAAATCGATAAAAGTAAATAACAAAAAATCGATCTTAACTCACCAAAATGAACATATTATTCTTGCTAAAAATGAACTAACTTTAGGCAAGAATACTATTGAAATATTTTTTGATGCTGGCGAAACTTCACTCAATAGAAATAACGAATTTCTGTACACCTTATTAGTACCAGACAGAGCAAGCACCTTATTTCCTTGTTTTGATCAACCAGATATAAAAGCCAATTACACCTTGCGAATTACGGCGCCAAAAGATTGGAAAGTACTCTGTGCTGCGTTTGAAGTAAGCAGTTTAGAGGTTGACGATTTTACAGAACATACTTTTGCAAAAACAGACACAATGAGTAGTTATTTGTTCTCTTTTGTAGCCGGAAAATTTACTGAAGTAACCAAAAATCCGGGTGCGTTTGACATGCGTTTTTTATACAGAGAAAATAACAAAGAAAAAATTGCAGAAAGTGTAGACGAAGTGTTTAAAATTCATCAAAATTCTATCGATTTTTTAGAAACATATACCAGTGTAAAATTTCCGTTTCAGAAGATGGATTTTGTGGCAATTCCGCCTTTTCAATATGGTGGTATGGAACATGTAGGCGCAATTCAATACAGACAATCCTCTTTATTTTTAGACAAAAATGCCACAGAAAACAGAAAATTAAATAGAGCAAAACTTATTGCACACGAAACTTCGCACATGTGGTTTGGAGATTTGGTAACCATGAAATGGTTTAATGATGTTTGGATGAAGGAAGTATTTGCCAATTTTATGGCAGATAAAATTATAAATCCTGTTTTTCCAGACATTAATCACACCTTAAGTTTTATGATGTCTCATTACCCTAGCGCCTATTCAGAAGATAGAACCAAAGGTACAAATGCCATAAGACAATATTTAGGAAATTTAAGAAATGCGGGGTCTATTTATGGAAGAATCATTTACAACAAAGCGCCAATTATGATGCGTCAGTTAGAATATTTATTAGGCAAAGAAGCTTTTCAACAAGGAATTCAAGAATATATAAAAACCTATGCAAATGAAAATGCAGATTGGAATGAACTGGTGGAAATATTAGATAAAAAATCTCCTAGAAATATTAAAAACTGGAGTGATGTTTGGGTAAATTCTGCCGGAAGACCTATTTTTTCTGAAGAAATTGAGTTGAATGAAAAAGGAAATGTTACCAAATTTATCATTCATCAAAATGCAGAAGATGGTTCTAAAAAGGTGTGGACACAATCTTTTAAAATTCAACTGAAAGATGAAAAAGGATCTGTAAAAAACATTAAAAATATGGGAAACTCTTTTGATATTACTTCGGCAACAAAAGATTTTAAACCCGGACAAGTTTTATACAATACAAACGGATTTGGTTATGGCGTTTTTCCAATCTATAAAAATGAAATTGATGCTTATAAATATATAACTGATGATGTTTCTAGAGGATATCAATATATTAATTTATATGAAAACATGTTGCTTGGAAACCTTACTGTTTTAAAAACATATCAGGTTTATTTAGACGCCATTAAGAAAGAAAGAAACGAATTAATTACCAATTATTTATCTGATAGAATACAAACCATTTTTTGGACATTTTTAACCAACGATCAACAAAAAAATAATCAACAAAAAATAGAAACTGAAATTTCTAATTTGTTAGAAACAACGTTGCCTGCAAACATTAAAAAAACATTGTTTAATTTGTATGAAAATATTGCCATTTCTACTGAAGGAAAAGAAAATTTATATCAGATTTGGAAAGAAAATAAAGCCATAGAAAACCTCTACTTAAATGAAAATAACTATACTACTTTGGCTATGAAATTGGCTATTTATGAACATCCAAAAGCAACCGAAATTTTAAAAGAACAACAACTAAGAATCTTTAATTCAGACAGGCAAGAACGTTTTAAATGGCTCTTACCTTCGCTTTCTAAAGATGTAAATGAAAGAGATCTTTTTATGAACTCTCTTTTACAAAAAGAAAACAGAGAAAAAGAATCTTGGGTACAAACTGCTTTGCAAAACATACATCATCCGCTCAGACAAAAATCTGCCACCAAACACTTGCATACTATTTTATCTACCTTAGAAGAAGTACAACTAACAGGAGATATTTTTTTCCCAAAAGGATGGTTGGCAAGTTCCTTTGGAAATTATTCTTCTAAAGAAGCTTCACTAATTTTACATACTTTTTTAGAAGAAAACCCGAACTATAATCCTATTTTACTCAAAAAAATATTGCAAACGACTGATCATTTAGAAAGAGCACAAAAAATAAAAAAATAGCATGCATTTATCCGAAGTAAAATCATCTGAAATTAAAAACCTAGACTTGCTGGCAAAACAAGTTGTAGAAGGTTTTATAACAGGTATTCATAAAAGTCCGTTTCATGGGTTTTCTGTAGAGTTTTCTGAACACAAACTATACAATAACGGCGAAAGTACCCGGCATATAGATTGGAAATTGTTTGCAAAAACAGAGAAATTATATACTAAAAAATACGAAGAAGAAACCAATTTACGTTGCCACATTATTATAGACAACTCTGCCTCAATGCATTATCCTATTTTAAAAAAACAAACGGTAAACAGTTTAAATAAAGTTGGTTTTTCTGCTGTTGCCGCAGCTTCATTAATGGAAATTTTAAAAAGACAAAGAGACGCTGTTGGTTTAAGTATTTATTCTGATTCTTATGAATATTATGCGCCAGAAAAAGGAGGAGAACGTCATAGAACTATGTTGCTACATCAATTAGAGAAACTTTTCTTACCTGCCAAAAAAACAACTACAGAAACGTATAAATATTTACATGAAATTGCAGAGAAAATACACAGACGCTCATTAATCTTTTTATTTACAGATATGTTTCAGACATCAAAAGCTGATGATGCCTTATTTGAAGCCTTAAGACATTTAAAATACAACAAACATGAGGTTATTTTGTTTCATACCTATGACGGAAAAACAGAATTCGACTTTAATTTTGATAATTCACCCAAAAAATTTATTGATGTAGAAACGGGAGAAGAAATAAATGTTTTTGCTGAAAATATTAAAGAAAAATACAAAGAATTGGTTGGTAATTATTTTAAAGAATTAAAAAACAAATGTTTACAATATAAAATTGATTATGTTCCGGTAGACATTCATAAAGGTTATAATGAGATTTTAACCTCTTATTTAATTGGTAGAAAAAAAAATAAATAATTTTTTTTATTTTATGTTTGCAGATATCAAAATACATTGTATATTTGCAACCGCTAAGAGCAACGGTCTGGTAGTTCAGCTGGTTAGAATACCTGCCTGTCACGCAGGGGGTCGCGGGTTCGAGTCCCGTCCAGACCGCAGAAATCCTTAATAATCTATAGATTATTAAGGATTTTCTTTTTTTACAACTTTTTGTTTTGAGCCCAGAAAATCAGACAATTTCCTATTTTTATCGTTTTTTTTCGACAAATAAAAAAATTATGCCTTTCTTTGCAGCTTAGTTCATAAACTTATTGATACGTTATCACGAAAGGCAGAGGGATTAGACCCAGTGAAGCCTTGGCAACCCTTATCCTGAAGCACTTCAGAGTCTTTTTTAATATTTTTGTAAAAATTAAAAGATCTTGAATTCAATTCAAGACAAAGAAGGTGCTAAATTCTACAATTTATACTGAACTTGTTTCAGAAATTAACTTGGCAGATAACAGCGAAAAAATTACCTTTCCTGATGACATATTGATAAAAATATCAAAAAATGTCGAATATATACAAAGCTTTAAAAGAACGAATTTTAGTGTTAGATGGCGCCATGGGAACCATGTTACAAGCCTATAAATTCACCGAAGAAGATTTTAGAGGAGAACGCTTTAAAGACTATCCAACTCCTTTACAAGGAAATAACGACCTGTTGTCAATTACACAACCAGCAGCCATAAAAACCATTCACGGAAAATATTTTGAAGCTGGCGCAGACATCATAGAAACCAATACCTTTTCTGGTACTACCATTGCTATGGCAGACTATCAAATGGAAGATTTGGTCTATGAATTAAATTATCAATCTGCAAAAATTGCCAAAGAAGTTGCTGATGAATATACTGCAAAAGAACCACATAAACCTCGTTTTGTTGCAGGTTCTATTGGCCCTACAAACAGAACAGCAAGCATGTCTCCGGATGTAAATGATCCTGGTTATAGAGCTGTTACTTTTAATGAATTAAGAATTGCCTATAAACAACAAATAGAGGCCTTGATTGATGGAGGTGTAGATTTATTATTGGTAGAAACCGTATTTGATACCTTAAATGCAAAAGCAGCGTTATTTGCTATTGAAGAAGTAAAAGACGAAAGAAATATAGAAATTCCAACAATGTTAAGCGGTACAATTACAGATGCCTCTGGTAGAACCTTATCCGGACAAACAGCTGAAGCTTTTCTAATTTCTGTTTCTCATATTCCGTTATTATCTGTAGGATTCAATTGCGCTTTAGGAGCCAATTTATTGCAACCACATTTAGAAGCAATTGCTAATAAAACAGATTTTGCTATTTCAGCACATCCAAATGCAGGATTACCTAATGCTTTTGGAGAATATGATGAAACTGCAGAAGAAATGGGAGAACAAATTGAAGAATATTTAAAGAAAGATTTGATTAATATTATTGGTGGTTGTTGTGGTACAAGTCCAGAACACATTAAAGAAATTGCAAGGATTGCAGCGAAGTATAAACCGAGAGCCCATCCCTCAATCCCTTCCCAAAGGGAAGGGAAGTTGGTTTAAGCATTTTTAAAACTAATTTAATAATATAAAAGGTTAGTCTTTATTAAAAAAATAGGTATGTTGCCCTGTCAGGTTTTAAAAACCTGACAGGGCTGAAAAAGCAAATATGATTTTAGAAGTTGCCATATTACATATAAAAAAAGGATTGTCTGATACGTTTGAAATTAATTTCAAAAAAGCAGAAAAGATTATTTCTTCAATGAATGGTTATATATCTCATGAATTAAAAAAATGTATTGAACAAGAAGATAAATATATTTTATTAGTGAATTGGAAAACAATAGAAGACCATGAAATAGGATTTAGAAAGTCTGATGAATATCAAAAATGGAAAGAGTTATTACATCATTTTTATAAACCTTTTCCAACAGTAGAACATTATATATGAAAGTGAAACAAACAAAATATATGAAATTGTCTGGTTTAGAACCTTTAGTTCTAAACGAAAACAGCAATTTTATAAACGTAGGAGAACGTACAAATGTAGCTGGGTCTCGTAAGTTTTTAAGATTGATAAAAAACGAACAATTTGATGAAGCGTTAGATATTGCAAGACATCAAGTAGATGGTGGCGCGCAAATTATCGATATTAATTTTGATGATGGATTAATTGACGGAAAAGAAGCAATGGTTCGTTTTCTAAATTTAATTGCTGCAGAACCAGATATTTGTAGAGTTCCCATTATGATTGATAGCTCTAAATGGGAAATTATAGAAGCCGGTTTACAAGTTGTTCAGGGAAAATGTGTGGTAAATTCTATTTCACTTAAAGAAGGAAAAGAAAAATTTATCTGGGAAGCAAAACAAATAAAACGTTACGGAGCAGCCGTAATTGTAATGGCTTTTGATTCAGAAGGACAAGCAGATAATTATGACCGTAGAATTGAAATTGCTAAAAAATCGTATGATATTTTAGTAGATGAAGTTGGTTTTCCTAGTGAAGATATCATTTTCGATTTAAACATATTTCCTGTTGCTACAGGAATGGATGAACATAGAAAAAATGCCATCGATTTTATTGAAGCAACACGTTGGGTGAGACAAAATTTACCCAATGTTTCTGTAAGTGGTGGGGTTAGTAATGTCTCTTTTTCTTTTAGAGGAAATGATGGAGTACGTGAAGCAATGCATTCTGTTTTCTTGTATTATGCTATTCAGGCAGGTATGAATATAGGAATTGTAAACCCAGCATTATTAGAAATTTATGACAATATTCCGAAAGATTTATTAGAACGTGTAGAAGATGTAATTCTTGATAGAAGAGAAGATGCAACGGAACGTTTGTTAGATTTTGCTGAAACAGTAAAAGGATCTAAAGTAGAAAAAACAGTAGATTTATCTTGGAGAGAAAACCCTTTACAAGATAGAATTACCCATGCATTAGTAAAAGGAATTGATGCTTTTATTATAGAAGATATAGAAACTGCAAGACAAGAAGCAGCAAAACCAATTGAAGTAATAGAAGGTCATTTAATGATTGGTATGAATGTGGTAGGAGATTTATTTGGAGCAGGAAAAATGTTTTTGCCACAAGTAGTAAAATCTGCCCGTGTAATGAAAAAAGCAGTAGGTTATTTAAATCCGTTTATTGAAGCCGAAAAAGGCGATAAGCAAGAACCTGTTGGTAAAATATTAATGGCAACCGTTAAAGGAGATGTACATGATATTGGTAAAAATATTGTGAGTGTTGTTTTGGCCTGTAATAACTACGAAATTGTAGATTTAGGAGTGATGGTTCCGCCAGAAAAAATTATTCAAAAAGCAATAGAAGAACGTGTAGATGCTATTGGTTTGTCTGGTTTAATTACGCCTTCTTTAGATGAAATGGTGTATTTGGCTAAAGAAATGCAACGTCAAAATTTTGTTTTACCCTTGTTAATTGGTGGTGCAACAACCTCAAAAGCGCATACAGCCGTTAAGATTGATACGCAATATAAAAATGCCGTAGTACATGTAAATGATGCCTCTAGAGCCGTAACGGTTGTTGGTGATTTGCTAAACAAAAAATCGAGCCATTTATACACTGCAAAATTAAAGAAAGACTATGATGAGTTTAGAACCAAGTTTTTAAAACGAGGAAAACAAAAAACGTATATTTCAATAAACGAAGCACGTAAAAGAAAGTATAAAATTAATTGGGAGACTTCAGAAATTGTAAAACCAAGATCATTAGGAATTCAAACTTTAGAGCAATTAAGTTTAAAAGATTTAGTTCCGTTTATAGATTGGAGTCCGTTTTTTAGAAGTTGGGATTTACACGGTAAATTTCCTGATATTTTAAAAGACGAAGTTGTGGGTGAACAAGCCACCATTATGTATAAAGAAGCCCAAGAAATGATACAAGAAATTGTTGCAAAGCAATTGTTAAAACCAAAAGCAATTTTTGGTTTGTTTGAGGCAAATTCTATTAATGATGATGATATTTCTATTCAGAAAAAAGGAAAAGAAGTAGCCGTTTTTAGAACCTTACGTCAACAATTAAAGAAACGAGATGGGATTCCGAATCATGCATTGGCAGATTTTATTGCTCCTAAAGAAAGTAATAAAACAGATTATATGGGCGCATTTTGTGTAGGTATTTTTGGTGCACAAGAGTTAGCAGAAAGCTACAGAGCAAAAGAAGATGATTATAATGCAATTATGGCGCAAGCTATTGCAGACCGTTTTGCAGAAGCCATGGCAGAATATTTACACAAACAAATTAGAACAAACCATTGGGGTTATGATGCTGCTGAAACGTTAACTAATGATGATTTAATTAAGGAAAGTTATAAAGGAATAAGACCTGCACCGGGGTATCCTGCATGTCCAGATCACTTAGAAAAAGAAACTATTTGGGAGTTGTTAGATGTTGAAAATAAAATAGGAGTAAAGCTTACAGAAAGTTTAGCTATGTGGCCAGCAGCCGCAGTTTCTGGTTATTATTTTGCCAACAAAGAAGCTAAATATTTTGGCCTAGGAAAAATTACAGATGATCAAGTAACAGATTATTCTACAAGAAAAGGAATTACAAAAGAGAAAGCTAGAAAGTGGTTGCACCCATCTTTAGCCGAAGAATAATTTTAAGGTCCTTTCGTTTTTTAAAAACTGAAGTTATATAAAATAAGAATAAAATATGGAGTTTATAACATTGCATTTAGGAAGTTATATTATTTCTCATGGTTATGATAAAACTAACAAAGAAATAATGACACACATTCCTGCAGATAAATTTGGAAAGAAATTAATTGCAGTTTCACGAATTAAATCTTTAAGCGAAAAATATATTCTAACAGATTATGTAGATGGAAGATGGATCTATTGGGAATATAAAGAGGATTTTGAAGATGTAAAAAAGTTGCTAAACACCTAGCATTAGCGATTGCAGCGGCATCCTTTTTATGTATTACTTTTTTAGTAATACATAAAAAGATATAGCGAAAAGCGCGACCCTTGTGGTAATGCCCAAAAAAATAAAAGTAGAATATTAATATAAAATAACCCGCAACAATTTTCCTGTATTAGAGGGATTTAGGGAGGCTAATGAAAGTTACAGAACACATTAAAAATGCAAACGGTAAAACGTTATTTTCTTTTGAAGTGATACCGCCAAAAAAAGGAAATAATATTCAAGAATTATATAACAACATAGACCCATTAATGGAGTTTAATCCGCCTTTTATAGACGTAACCACTTCTAGAGAAGAGTATGTTTATTTAGACAAAGGAAACGGACTTTTAGACAAGAGAATTACTAGAATGCGCCCAGGAACCGTAGGTATTTGTGCGTCTATTATGCATAAATATAAGGTAGATGCAATTCCGCATTTATTGTGTGGTGGTTTTACCAAAGAAGAAACAGAATATGTGTTGGTAGATTGCCATTATTTAGGGTTGGATAATGTGATGGCTTTGCGTGGAGATTCTATGAAAGATGAACCTTATTTTAAACCTACAAAAGGAGGAAATGCTTTTGCTAGTGATTTGGTACATCAAATTGCAAACTTAAATAGAGGGCAATATTTACATGATGATGTAAATGTAGAACATCACTCAGATTTTTGTATTGGTGTTGCCGGATATCCAGAAAAACATATGGAGGCTCCGTCTTTAGTTTCAGATTTAAGACGCTTAAAAGCTAAAGTAGATGCGGGTGCAGATTATGTAGTTACGCAAATGTTTTTTGATAATAATAAGTATTTTGAGTTTGTAAAAGCAGCTAAAGAAATGGGAATTAATATTCCTATTATTCCAGGAATTAAGCCTTTAGCAGTACAAAGACATTTACAAATATTACCACAAGTATTTAAAATTGATTTGCCACAAGATTTAATAGACGCTGTAGATAAATGTAAAGATAATAAGGCTGTAAGGCAAGTTGGTATTGAGTTTGCAATACAACAATCTAAAGAATTATTAGCGGCAGGCGTGCCTGTTTTACATTATTATTCTATGGGTAAAAGTGATAATATACAAGCAATAGCTTCAGAATTATTTTAAAAAAAATATTTTTTTGTTTCTGTAATTAGAAACATTATATTTAAGAAATCATCAAAAAGAATGCTTTAAATAGCTTTTTTTTGATGATTTAATATTTGTAAGCATAAAGACAATTTATAGACAAATAGTAAAAAGCAATTTTTTAGAAATATAGAAAGTAAATAAATTGTTTACTTTTGTAGTTCAAAATAGAAGTAACAATTTTAAAATATAAAAAAATGGCATTAGAAATAACAGACGCAAACTTTGACGAATTAGTATTAAAATCTGACAAACCAGTATTAGTAGATTTTTGGGCAGCTTGGTGTGGACCATGTAGAATGGTAGGACCAATTGTTGATGAAATTCATGAAGAATATGAAGGAAAAGCTATTGTTGGTAAAATTGATGTTGATGCAAACCAAGAATTTGCTGCTAAATACGGTGTAAGAAATATACCAACTGTTTTAATCTTTAAAAACGGAGAAGTTGTTGACAAACAAGTAGGAGTTGCTCCTAAAAATGTTTACACTGGTAAAATTGATGCTGCTATCTAGTTGATTTTTATTACGATATAATATTAAAAACCGTCTAAAATTAAATTTTTAGACGGTTTTTAATTAGAATAAATTCACCTAAATAGGTTTATGACAATTCCTTTGTAGTACTTGTATATTGGGCACTCCAAAGGTTTTTAGGGTACTTGTTACTGTTTTTTAGTGCACATATAGCGTTTACCACATTTTCTTTGTCTTCCTTGTAGGTAACACCAAACCAATTAGCGTCTGACTCTAATACTGTTATTTTTGCTTTTGCTGATGTTACTATTTCATTTACCAAACTAGGAATGTAAAATTCTGCTTTTATGTTTTCTTTATTCTCTTCTAAAAACTCTAAAAACAAGGCTTTCCCATATTCAAAACAAGTAGGAGTAAAACCCCAAAAATTCATAGAAACAATGGTTTTACCATCAATAGGTATACTATTTCCATTATTGTCTTTTCTTATATATGTATTTTCTACTTTTTGTATTTGTGTACGTTCTGTAACCCCTAATAAAAAACCATCTGAATCCACTTTACATTCACCCCTAGAAACAGATCCGTATTCAGAAACTGTATTTTCTAATAAATAGGCCATCGTTTTATATTGATACGAGTTTTTATCTGTTTCGATTAAAGATTTTGCCATCACTTTAAAAGCTTCTTTTCCGTAAAAATCATCAGCATTAATAATAGCAAAATTTTCTTTTATAACGTCTTCCAACAGCAAAAGTGCATGGCCAGTTCCCCAAGGTTTTACTCTGTTAGGGTTTATATATGCAGTTGGTACTTTGTCTAATTCTTGATACACATATACTATTTCTATTTTGTCTTTTAATTTTTTACTAAAAATTTCTTTAAATTCTACTTCAAAACTTTGTCTGATAATAAATATGATTTTTCCAAAACCCGCTTCTATGGCATCGTAAATAGAAAAATCTATAATAGTATCTCCTTCTTTAGTAAACGTATCTAGCTGTTTTAAGCCACCGTATCTACTACCCATTCCTGCTGCTAAAATTACTAAAGCTGGCTTTTTATTCATTTTCATACCTGTTTTTTTATCAAATTTTTGTTGTTAAAAATAAAAAAATAAAGCTAAAAAAAACTTTTAAAAAGCTAAAAACATTTTTTGTAACTTACAACACTAATTTTAAATATTGCTTTCTATGCCTAATTACAACTTAAATATTAACGGAATATCAAGATCTGTAGAAGTAGATTCAGATACACCTTTATTATGGGTTTTAAGAGATGAACTAAATTTAACAGGTACTAAATTTGGATGTGGTATTGCACAATGTGGTGCATGTACGGTACATATAGATGGCGTGGCCACAAGAAGTTGCCAAATGCAAGTCTCTATTTTAGATGGTGTAAAAATAACCACTATAGAAGGTTTGTCTACAGATGGTAAACACCCTGTACAACAGGCTTGGAAAGAAATAGACGTACCACAATGTGGTTATTGTCAGGCAGGTCAAATAATGACGGCATCTGCTTTTTTAAAAGAGAATAAAAACCCTACAAAAAAAGAAATTAGAGAAGCAATGAATGGTAACATTTGTAGATGTGCTTCTTATAACAGAATTGAAAAAGCTGTAAAAGTTGCTTCGGAAAAAATGTAACCTTTTTATTTTAACTTAAATTCTTATTTGTATGAAACTCTCAGAAAAAAACGATTTTAATCGTAGAAATTTTTTAAAAAACTCCTTTTTAGTTAGTGGCGGAATTTTAGCTGGCTTACACTTAATACCTACAATTGGTGAAGATGTATTCTTAGAACAAACTTCTGAAAACGTCCATTTTCATGAATTTAATGCTCGTATTAAAATAACAAATAATAAACTAGAAACTGTTTTTACCCCCAATAGAGAGATAAAAGCAAGTACTAAAAAAACAATTCCGTTACATCATGTAAAAGAAGCCCAAATAGATTGGACTACGGCTTATGAAAATTTTGATGTGATAAATACCACGGATTACGAAAACAATATCTTTGGTGAGAATAAAAATACATCTACAAAAAATACATTGATAAAGGCAGCAGCAAAAAAATGGAATGTAAAACCTACTACGTGTAGAGCATCAAACGGAGTAATTACGAACAATTACGGCGAAAAAATTAGCTACGCAGACCTAGTTACTCAAGTACATTATACAAATAATGCGTTGGTGTTTTTGGTCTAATATACCGGTCTCAAAAAATATTTATTTCCTAAAAAAATAAAAATGGAATCTAAAAGTAACCTTAATTTTAGCAGAAGAAATTTTTTAAAAACATCGGTTTTGGCTAGCGGTGGATTATTAATTGGATTCAACTTTCTGTCAGCTTGCAAACCAGAAACAGTAATGCCAGTAGATATTGAAAATTTAAATTTCAATGACTTTAATGCATTTATAAAAATTTCTGATGATGGATATGTCACTATTTTTTCTCCAAATCCAGAAATAGGGCAAGGTGTAAAAACTGCAATGCCCATGATTATTGCTGAAGAATTGGATGTTGATTGGGAAAAAGTACATGTTGTACAAGGCGCTTTAGATACCAAAAATTTTAAAAGACAAATAGCTGGCGGAAGTCAATCTATACGTTTTGGTTGGGATGCTTTAAGACAAACAGGCGCCACTGCAAAACAACTTTTGGTAAATGCTGCCGCTAGTAAATGGAAAGTAAATGCAAGTACTTGTAAAGCTTCTAAAGGAATCATAACCAACGCTAACGGAGACAAAATAGGATATGGAGATGTAGTAAAAGAAGCTGCGTTATTAGACATTCCGGAAGATGTTAAGCTAAAGGAAATTAAAGACTATACAATTATTGGTCAAGAAATTGTAAATGTAGATATTGATAAAATTATCACCGGAAAACCTCTTTTTGGCTTAGATTATAAAACAGAAGGTATGGTATACGCTTCCGTTTTAAGACCTCCGGCATTCGGGCAAAAATTAGAAAATTTTGATGCCTCTGAAGCTAAAAAAATAAAAGGAGTTATTGATGTAATTACCATAGGAGAAAAAGTAAGAAACTACGTTGCTTCTGGTAAAAAAAGCTGGACTTTTCAATTAGCTGAGTCCGATAAAGTAGTAGTAATTGCAGAAAATACTTGGGCTGCCATAAAAGGTAAAAAAGCACTTTCTGCAACTTGGGGATCAGACTCTAAAGTAGAAAGCACAGAAACTCACGATAAAATGTTAACCAACATTTTAGATGGTAAAAAATTAAACATAAGACGTGAAGACGGAAACCTTAAAAATGCTTTTGCCGCTGCAGATAAAGTAATAGAAAGAACGTATCATTCGCCCTTTTTACCACATAACTGTATGGAGCCCATGAATTTTTATGCACACGTAACTCCAGAAAAAATACATTTAGCAGGCCCTGTACAAACCCCTGAAGCTGCCGCACAAGTTGTTGCCGATTTATTAGGGTATGAATTAGATAAAATCTCTTTAGAAATGACCAGAATGGGTGGTGGTTTTGGAAGAAGATTGTATGGCGATTTTGTATATGAAGCAGCAGAAATATCAAATGCAATTCAAAAACCTGTAAAATTAATTTCTACAAGAGAAGATGATATGACAACAGGTGTTTATCGTCCTTCCATAAAATATAGAATAAAAGCATCCATCAAAGATGGAAAAGTAACCGGTTATCATTTAAAAGAAGCTGCTATAAATGGAAATATGTATGGTTTAATTGCTCACTTTTTCCCTGCGGGATGCATTCCTAATTACAAAGTAGAAACAGGAAATTATAAAAGTAATATAACAACGGGCGCTTGGAGAGCACCTTATACCAACTTTTTAGCATTTGCAGAACAAAGTTTCTTTGATGAATTGGCTTCAGAATTAAATGTAGATACTATTCAGTTACGATTAGATTTACTTCAAAATGTAAAAGGTACAACAGATAAAAACATTGAATATTCTGGACAAAGAATGGAAAACACTATTAAATTAGTGCAAGAAAAAGGCAATTGGGGAAAAACTGAAGCGGGCGTTTACCAAGGTTTTTCTGCCTATTATAGTCATAATACACATGTTGCAGAAATTGCAGAAATAGTTTTAAAAGACGGTTTTCCGGTGATTAAAAAAGTAACTGTTGCCGTAGATTGCGGAGTTGTTGTAAATCCAACAGGCGCAAGAAACCAAGTTGAAGGTGGTGTTTTAGATGGCATTGGACACGCAATGTATGCTGATTTCTCTTTTAAAGATGGTAAACCAGACTCAAAAAACTTTGATACCTATCGTTTAATTAGAATGCAAGAAACGCCAAAAGTAGACGTACATTTTGTACAAAATGATTTATCTCCAACAGGTTTAGGAGAACCAGGTTTGCCACCTGCAGGAGGCGCAGTTGCCAATGCTATAAATACAGCATTGGGTAAAAGGTTGTATCGTCAGCCATTTGCAAAAGAGTTAAAAAAAAGTAATGTTTTAGGTTAAATGTAAAACTATGTATCTTCTTAAAGAAGAGATTTATTTCAATATAAATACTTAAGCAACTACTAAAGAAATTCATTTAAATTAAAGCTGAACAATGATATCATTATTCAGCTTTTTTGTTCCTGTATATTATTCTTACATTTGTGTAAATACAAATATTCATTCCATGAAATACCATAAAATAGATTCCTCACTTTTTATAAAAAATCGTAAAAATTTTGCTTCTGCCATGAATGCAAATAGTATTGCTGTTTTTAATTCTAACGATATTTATCCGATTAGTGCAGACAGCACAATGCCTTTTGAGCAGCATAGAGATATTTTCTTTTTAAGTGGTGTAGATCAAGAGGAAAGTGTATTATTTTTGTTTCCAGATTGCCCAAATGAAGCGTATAGAGAAGTTTTATTTGTTAGAGAAACAAACGATCATATTGCGGTTTGGGAAGGAGAAAAACTCACCAAAGAGGCTGCCTTTGAAACAAGCGGCATTAAAACGGTTTTGTGGTTGCAAAATTTAGAAAAGGTGTTGTTTGAAATGTCTACCTACGCAAATACTTTTTACATAAATACCAACGAGCATTACAGAGCAAATGTAGAAACAGAAACTAGAGAAGACCGTTTTACAAAATGGTTGTTGGCAAAATATCCGGCACATTCTGTAGCTAAAAGTAATCCTATTTTACAGCGTTTACGTTCTGTAAAAGATAAAATTGAGTTAGATTTAATTCAGCATGCTTGTAATATTACCGAAAAAGGATTCCGTAGAATTTTACCTTTTATTAAACCAGGGGTTTGGGAATATGAAATTGAAGCAGAATTGTTGCACGAGTTTGTAAGAAATAGATCTAAAGGTTTTGCGTATACACCAATTATTGCTAGCGGAAATAATGCCAATGTTTTACACTATATAGAAAATAATAAAGAGTGTAAAGCAGGTGATTTAATTTTGTTTGATATTGCTGCGGAATACTCTAATTATAAAAGTGATTTGTCTAGAACAGTGCCTGTTTCTGGGAAATTTACAGACAGACAAAAAGCGGTTTACAATGCGGTACATTACGTTAAAAAAGAAGCTACAAAATTATTAGTACCAGGAACTTTATGGAAAGAATACCATGTTGAAGTTGGTAATATTATGACTTCTGAATTGTTAAAACTTGGTTTGTTAGACAAAGCAGATGTACAAAATGAAGATAAAAACTGGCCTGCATATAAAAAATATTTTATGCATGGAACAAGTCATCATATGGGGTTAGATACACATGATTATGGTTTATTACACAAACCAATGGAAGCCAATATGGTGTTTACCGTAGAGCCAGGAATTTACATTCCGGATGAAGGTTTTGGAATTCGTTTAGAAGATGATGTTGTTGTAAAAGAAAAGGGAGAGCCGTTTAATTTAATGGGAAATATACCAATTGACGCGGAAGAAATTGAGGATTTGATGCAAGGTTAAATCTTATCATAAATATAAAAAGCGGGTTTTAGAACTCGCTTTTTTTGTGCTTTGAATTCTTTATATTTGTGAATATGAAAGAAAAAGAATTATTAAAAATTATCACAAATTATTTTGAAGAAAAAATATTTGATAATCATAAAATCAATGCTTTAAAAACACATTCCAAATTAAAATCTTACAAGATAAACCCTATTATTGTTAAGTATTTATCTAAAATTTTAGAAGACGATTTTACGCCTTTAGGTATTGCAAAAGCATTGTATTACCCAAGAATTTTAGGAACTTCTATAAATACTTCTTTTGGAACAAGAATTCAAAATATGTTTGTTGAATTAGGTTTAGCAAGTGGTTCTTTAATTAAAGGAATGGATATAGAATTTATTGATAAAATAGATGGAAGAAAGAAATGGTGTCAACTAAAATCTGGCCCTAATACTATTAATTCGGAAGATGTAAATCCATTATTAAAAAAGTTTTCTTCAGTTACAAATTTAGCCAGAACAAACGCCATCAACTTAAATAATTCTGATTTAATTTTAGGCGTTTTATATGGAGAAGACTTGCAACTAAGTCAACATTATAAAAAGATTGATGCACAATTTCCTGTAATAATTGGTAAAGAATTTTGGCATAGAATTACTGGTTTTCCAAATTTCTACAACAAATTGGTTTTAAATTTAGATGAAATGATTTTAACTTTAGATACTGAAGATTTTTTCGAAAGAGGTTACAAAGAACTGGCTAAAGAAATTGAATCTTCCGATTTATTTGATTTCAAATCATAATACTTGTTCAAAAATTTAACAATAGAATATCCTATTTCTTGTCCTAAATTACATGGAACAGCATTTCCTATTTGTTTGTATTGTTGCGAAATGGAACCAGCAAATTTCCAAGAGTCTGGAAATGTTTGAATTCTTGCGTATTCTCTAACTGTAAAAGGTCTTGTTTCATCTGGATGACAACGTTCGGTTTGTTTTTGAGCAGGACTACAAGTAAGTGTTAAACTTGGTTCATCCCAACCAATTCTTCTAGCCATTCCTGTTTTTCCACCACCTAAATAAAAACTTTTGCCCATGTATTCTTTTTGAATTTCAATTGGTAAATCTCTCCAATATCCCTTTGGTGGAATTAAATCTAAAATAAGTTTTTTATGTTCTGGGTATTTAGAACCTTCTGATTTTGGCACATCAGAAGAAAATAAATCTCCTTTTTTTAATGCGTCTTTTAAGTTGTAAATAGTTTGATGTGGTTTTGGATATTCGTATTTTATATCAATATCTTTTCGAATTCCAACAACAATTATACGTTCTCTTTTTTGTGGAACTTTATAGTTTATTGCTTTTAATACTTCTACAGGAACTACATTATAGCCAATTTCATCTAAAATAGAAATCATTCCTTTTAAGGTTGCTCCTTTTTCATGAGAGCGCAATCCTTTTACATTTTCACCAATACAAATTGGTGGTTTTACTTCCTGTACAGCTCTTGCAAATTCGTAAAATAAAGTTCCTCTTGCATCTTCTAAACCTAATCTTTTTCCTGCGTAACTAAATGCTTGACAAGGAAAACCTCCAGTAATAATATCTATTTTGTTCTTATATTTTTTGAAACTAATATTTCTTATATCCCCTTCAATAACATTCCAATTTGGTCTATTATTTCTTAATGTTTGGCAAGCCCATTTGTCTATTTCATTTAAAGCTTCACACTTAATACCGGCTTTTTCTAAACCAATTGCCAAACCTCCTGCTCCTGCAAAAAGTTCTAAAACTTTATACTCATAATTTGGGAATTCAGTATTATCAACAACATCATCAACTTCACCATCAAAAAGATTTAATAAAGAATTTATCCCTTCTTTTTTATATATTCTATATTTGCTGATTGGTTCTCTTGATGCAATTAATTTGCCATCTCTATCCCATCTTCTTAAAGTTTCTTTACTTTTGCCTAAAATTTCTGAAGCTTCAGCCAAAGAATAATACTTTTTTATAACCACGTTAGTCAACATTAAACATTGGTTACAAATGTAATAAAAAATATCTATGAAACCTATCGATTACTTAGGACTTGATATTTTAATTACTGCCCAACAAAATCAGTATCACTTAACGTTTTTAGAAATGAAATAAGGTTGCTTTTTTCCTCTTCCGTTAGTGGGATTCTATTATTATTCTCTTTAAGAATAGGATCTAGATTGTCTACATCTAAAACACCATTATCTAAATAATCTAAAACTTCTTTTAAGGTGGCAAACTGACCAAAACTACCATAAGGCGCTGTATATGCTATGTTACGTAAAGAAGGTACTCTAAAACGCATAAAATCGTCCCATTCTCCTGTAATTCTTCCGCGTCCGGCTTCATCTTTATTTGGGTTGTATGGAAAACCAATATTTCTAAAACTTTGGTCTGTAAATAATTCTGAACTATGACAACTACTGCATTTATTCTTAAAAACAGCATAACCTTGTGCTTCTTCTTCTGTAAAAGTTGCTCCTTTATTCTGTTTTACTTTGTCATATTTACTGTTTGCTGAAATTAGAGTGTATTCAAATTGGGCAATACTGTTAAAAATTCTATCAGGTGTAATCTCAGTATCACCAAAAGTTTTGTAAAATAAGTTTATGTAGTCTTCTTCTTGTTCAATTTTACCAATTACTTCTAAAATAGAAGAGTCCATTTCTTCGTGGGTGATAATAGGTACAAGTGGCTGACTTTCTAACTGACGTTTGTTTCCGTCCCAATTATAAAACTGCATAAATGCCATATTTTGAATTGAAGGCACATTTCTAAGTCCAACTCTTTCTTCAATACCAATACCTATTTTGTTATGATCTGAAAAAGCATTTTCTTGAATGTGGCAACTAGCACAAGCAATAGTATTGTTTGCACTTAATTTTTTATCATTAAATAGTTTTTTACCTAATTCAATACCATATTTTGTAGGAACATTAGCGTAAAAAGCATTGTTTAGTTCTGGAAAATCAGCAGGAATATTAATCGCTATTTCCGGATTATTATAAGAAATAACCTCATAATCATCATTCTTATTACAAGATGATATTAACAATAAAACAAAGAGATTTCTTATTACTTTTTTCATTATTATAAGTTTTAATTAAACCTTTTAAAAAGAGCTGGTTCATTTAAAATGAACCAGCTCTATAAATTTAATTTTCTACACTTGTTATAGAGAACATTCCTTTTAAGTCTGAATCTCCATTACCACCAATATTTTCTACAAACTTCATCATTTCTGTAGCAGTATGCACACTTGGCGTTGCATTGTTAGTAATATTTGCAGCGGTTATTAAAGTTACTTTATTTGTGTTTCCACTTAAAAAATTATTAAAATCTGCTTGAATCATAATTTTAGGAGCATTGTTACCAACAATAGCATTTGTAGGTAAGTCTAAAGTAATATCTCTATACGCATCTACACCTTGTACATATTCCGTTCCTCCGTTAGGATCTTCATCTAAAGTGCTACCAGAATGGAAAGACAATTCTTTGTGATCTGTATCGTAAAAACCTTCAATTTTTGTAAAACGGTATCCTGTACCCCATTCCCAGTGCATTTGTGTGTCATTTTCTCCTGCTGCTTCGTAAAACTCAGGAAAACTTACTTGATCTAAAGTATTTAAACCTGTTTTTACACCCAAACCAAATTTTATTTGTGTGTATTCTGTAGACGGAATATTGCTTAAAACATACTGTAAAGTTGCTGCTTTAGATTGATTAACAACCGTTGCTCCTTCATCTAAATTATTTACGTTATAAGGAAATTCTACTCCTTCTGCATTTATAAGACGTATATTACTTATCACGTATTTTAACTCTTGAAAATGATGTACTTGGCCATTTGTAGAAGTATTTACGGTTGCATCTGTAGAAGTTGCATCACCCAAAACAATAGTAGTATTACCAAAAGTGTTGTTAAATTCTAATGTTACATTGTTTGCAACAGGTATACTATCATCACTACAAGATACAATTGCTAGAGAAATCATTAATACTAAAAGGTACTTTTTTAAATTTTTTATTTGTTTTATTTTAAGAATCATTTTGTTATTATTTAAAAATTAATTTTTAAAGACGTAAAAATATTACGTCCCATTCTTGGGATGTTTCCCCAATCTGCATAGGTGCTATAATATTCATTAAACAGGTTTTCCGCACCTACTTGAAAAACCGTTTTGTAATTATTAATGTAAAAAGTGTAATCTGCAGAAACATTCCAGTTTTTGTAAGATGGTGTTTCATCTTCTCCGAATTCCGGACTGTAATGACGCTGTTTAAAATCGCCATTTAGTGATGTTCCTAAACCAAATTTTTTATGAGAAAAATGCACGGAAGTTTGATAACTTAACGGTCGGATAAATGGCAAATTATTTTGATTATCATCTAAACCTCTTGCATAGGTTAACGTTCCTTTCCAATGTAATTTCTGTAAAAAAGTGTACTTGGCATTTAGTGAGAAATTAAATAATGTGGCATAATCTAGAGAGGTATATCCTTTTACACCCACAGATTGATAGTTCATAGGGCTTCCTAAACTTAAAATTCTTCCAATTATATAATTCTGAATATAGAAATAGTTTACTTTGGCGTTTATGCTTCCATGTTGATTTTTAAAACCAGCACTTGCATTTACTTCATAAGAAATTTCATTTTTTAAATCTGGATTTCCGATGTAATCATACCTATCAAAACTGTTATAAATATAATATCCATATCCTTCTGAAACAGAAGGTGCTCTATGACCGTAACCACCACCAACAGAAAAATTAAAATCACTTACATTTACAAGATACCCTAAATGTAAACTTGGTAAAAACCTTGTTTTTTCTTGTGGAGTTCCAGGGTGAAAAATCCAGTTAAACTCGACATATTTAGAATGATTGTAATTGACACCTAAAGTTCCCCCAAAATTTAGCTGACTGTCATTAGAAATATCCCATAAATTACTTATTGAAAGTCCTGCGTATGTTGTTGTAACCCAAGGCCAACTGTAAGCAAACATAGTTCGCTCGCTTCGGTCTTGTGGGTACATGCGCATTTCTGCAATAGATAAATTATTATAAGCATTTAACTGGATTTCAGAAGAATAATTCTCCTTTTTTAAATTCACCTTAGAAACTACCCCATAAGTGGTACTCCAACCTGGCATATCCATATGAACCAGGTTTTCCGGACGAGTTGTATCATCCATATAATGTTCTGTAGCATTAAAATAGACTTTAGTATCCCATACTTTTACAATTCCTTTTTCAAAAAATTGCTTGTATGCCACCGATGTAATTAAGGCTCTAGAAAGCCACAAATCCATAGGAAGTGCAGGGAAACCAACATCTTTTGCTCTATCAAAAATAGCATCTACCCTTACAGAGGACAAATCACTAGTTTTGTAAGCAACTCCTAAAGAAGCATTTAATTTTTCGAACTGAGAATGTTGTACTTCCTCATTATTACCGTCTGAATAATTTGCTGCTTTTCTATTAGAAATACTACCATCAATTACTAATTTATCAGAAGAAAAAGAGGCGTTTGCAAGGTTAAAAAACTGTTTGTTATTTAACTCAAAGCCAGTTTGGAAAGCACCTTTATAATTTTCCCCTAATGTAAATGCGGTACTTTTCCTTTTCAAATTGATGCTACCCGCTACTGTTGCTCCGTGCAAACTACCTTCTTGTCCTGATTTTATATCAATATCTGATAAATTATTACTTTCTACATAAGATGTTATCGGATCCATTTTATCCGTACAAGCGCCAAAAACATGCATGCCATCTATGGTTACTAAAGAACGTTCTGTACTCATGTTATTCAACAAAGGTTCCCAAGCATAAGCACCACGTTTAATAAAACTGATGTTGTCTGACGAGGCTAAAAATTCATCCACAGAAACAGCCATTTTCATAGCCGTTTCTATTTTCTTTTTTTTAGCCGCTATAATTATTACTTCCTCCAAGACACCTCCTAAACTATCTCTTTTTTTCTCAACAGTTTGTGCATTTGCCAAAGTTGCTAGGAATAGAATTGCTATCGTTATTTTTTTCATCTTCTTAAAATAAGATATCAATAAAAAGTTCTCCTTTTTCTCCTTCAATTCCTGGGGTAAATTCAGTAGATACTTCTGTCCCTTTTAGTATTTGTTGATTTTCATCTTTAAAGATAAAATTCAACGTCCAATTACCCGTCATTGTATAATTTACTACTCCAAGATACAAACCGTTGTCTTGTTGCGTTAAATCTGTATTATTTGGCGATGAATGATTTCCCATTGAAGGTTCTGGCATTCTAGGGTCTAATAACAAAGTATGATTTTCTACCACTGAATACGAAAATTGTGAAACATCAGGAAAAACACCTGCAACCGTAGTTGGTTTGTTGTACTTGTAAATACCTGCAACCAAATTGTTTTGGGCAACACGCGGACTTTGAGGAGCAACTAAAGCAATAAAATATTGTTCAGTATCATTTCCTGTAAAAGCCGTCATGTTAAGGTTCTTGTTGGTTTGCGCTTCTACAGAAATAATTTGATGTACAGCATGAGTTTGATTATTATCTGTAAAATTGATGTACAACTGCCAATCTATTACAGAATCACTATCATTTGTAAAAACCACATAACCCACGTAATACGCTTCCGTATCATTGTACACTAAATTATATTCATGCGGACAAGAAGATTTATTTCCATTTGTATCGGTCATTATTGGTAAAAAAGTAACATCTGAACTCTCTAAATTTTCATCCGTTTTTGTGTTGATGACTTTTAGATGAATTTCATTATAACCTTTATAAAAAGTACCATTTAAAGCTTCTATGCTAATGCTGTAATCTCCACTATTTATGATCGTTACCTCTTCAAATGTACTATATTCTGTTGTTTCTATATTTAATTCGGCTTCATAATCCGTTTTATCTAACGTACAAGAAGATATTACAACAAAAATTGCCATTACAATTACCTGTAAATGTTTCATTATTCTTTGACTGTTTTGTTAAAAACTGTTGAAAAACTAGTAGTCCTAAAAACAAGAACAAGTACCTTTTTTTAAGAAGGTTTATTGCGCATTATTAGGTTGTTACAATTGTTAAAATTGCAATTTTACTACTAAAAAGAAATGGTTAAGAAACCCGTTTACCAAGAACAAAACAAAAGCTTTAATAATAAAAAACTTAAAATACTTGCTCTTAGGTACTACACATTATTTCTAATTGATAGTACATAGATAAATACCTAACTAATTTAAATTAAGTACCCATTAATTGGGGTGTTGAGTTTCTTAGTATGAAGAAATTAAACGAGCGGTGGGTGAAAAACAACATCTGTATAATCAAATTTATACGTGTTATTATAAGAAATATTTATTTTTAAATTTTCTTCTTTAGACAAAAGAAATGCATAATTATGAATTGTTTCTTGGTAATAAACAATAGACATTTCTATTTTAAACGATTGATTTTTTTCATTGCCACTATCAGAATCTCCGGCCTTTACAATTTGCTTTGCCAAATGACATTTTCCGTTACATTGTAATTCTGGAGCATCTTTGTTTTCACAAAGTTCGTTTTTAATATAATCGTAAAAAGCAGCATATTCCAACAATGGAAGCAAGGGCTTAGAAAGCAAGAATAACGATAAAAAGATTGCTGCAATTTTCACGGCGCAAATATCTTGTTTTTTTTTAATTTTTCCTAACCTTAAATTGTGAATAAATTAAGATTTAAACGGTCTTATCAATTCTAAAAAAAACTATAAAGAATGTATAAACTTAATAGTTTGGTTGTTAAAAGTTTCTGGTTGTTCTACATTAACCACATGGCCGCAGTTATCAACAACAAACAAAGAAGAAGTTACATGTTTAGAAACAATATTTTTTATGGATGGTAAAAAAAGATGATCTTCTGCACCCATCACATATAAAGTGGGTATTTTAATATCTTTTGCTCTAAAAAAACGCAACAACGGATTAATTTCTGATGTTAATTTAAACCAACGTAAAAACTCTTTTTGGTATAATTTTTTTGCTTCGTTAACAAAAAGTAATCGAGACTTTTTATGATTTTTCTTCGGCATAATAATAAATGCAAAGAGTTTGTACAATAGCATATAAGGCACTACAGATTTAAAGATATTGCCAACCTTCATTAACACTTGAGAGCGAAAATTTAGTTTTATAATAGCGCCGCCCATAATCATACTTTGCACCAATTCTGGTTTTTTCTCTGCTAAATTTCTAATCAAAATTGTGCCCAAAGAAATACCTATAAAATGCGATTTTTTTATTTTTAAATGCTCTATAACTTCAACAATATCAGTAGTAATAGAATCAAAAGTATATTTAGGATTAAAGGTGTCTTTTAATTTTGGTTTGCTATTTCCATGACCACGTAAGTCTAAAATTAACACATTAAAATGTTTTTTAAAATCGCGTACTTGCTTAAACCAAATAGAACTACTTCCTCCTGCTCCGTGAACAAAAGTTACCCATTCTTTAGAATCTTTATGTGGATAAGAGTAGTAGTTTAACAATGAATTTTTAGCTTAAATTATATAAAATCGAAAAACAAAAATAACTTTTTTAATTTTAATAAAAACGGAATGTGAAACCTTTCAGGCATTTATTATTTATAATTAATTTAAAATAGCCGTAGAATGCTATTTTTAACTGAATCTTTTTTTGATTTTTTGTAAATTGCACGTATGGGAAAAAGTACTACAGATAAAGACAATTCTAAAGATTTTAATTACGATAAAGAATTGGCAAAATTGCACATAGAATTAGTGCACATGCAAGAATGGGTTAAAAGTCAAAAACTAAAAGTAGTCATCCTTTTTGAAGGAAGAGATGCATCTGGTAAAGGCGGAACTATTAAACGGTTTACAGAGCCTTTAAATCCTCGAATTTGTAAAGTAGTAGCATTGGGTGTGCCTACAGAAAGAGAAAAATCTCAATGGTATTTTCAAAGATATGTACAATATTTACCGGCAGGAGGTGAAATTGTTTTATTTGATAGAAGTTGGTACAATAGAGCAGGTGTAGAAAAAGTGATGGGCTTTTGTACCAATGATGAATATGAAGAGTTTTTACGTTCTTCTCCAGAGTTTGAACGTATGTTAGTGAGATCTGGAATTATTGTCTTAAAATATTGGTTTTCTGTAAATGATGAAGAACAAGAAAGACGTTTTAAAAATCGTATTTCTAACCCTTTAAAACGATGGAAATTTAGTCCTATGGATTTAGAATCTCGTGCTAGATGGTTAGAGTATTCTAAAGCTAAAGATCAAATGTTTGCACATACAGATACCAAACAAGTTCCTTGGTTTGTGGTAAATTCTGACAATAAAAAGAAAGCAAGATTAAATTGTATTAGCCACGTTTTAAGTAAGATTCCTTATAAAAAAATGGATATAAAACCTATTGAACTTCCACCATTACCAGATTATAAAGCATACGTAAGACCACCTATGAATTATCAAACTTTTGTACCAGAAAAGTTTTAATTTATAACAATAGTCTTATTTTTAATTAAATAGTAGTTGTTAATCTTAAAGTTATGAATGATAATTCTAACACAACCATTTATATAGTAGCCGCAGTAATTATTTTACACTTTGTTATTGGTTTTGGTTACTTAATTTACAAGATGACAAAAAAAAGAGAAAAATAGTTATTTTTCTCTTTTTTTATATTGATTTATCTTAAAATTCAAATGCTAAATACAGTTGCCAAACTCTATTTTTAGGCTTGTCTTCATCATAAATATCACGTTGTCCTAAATGGTATCTGGCTCCAATACTTACTCCTGCATCACTTTTAAAACCGGCTCCTAAATTTACGCCCCAATCAAAGTTTTTTGGTTCAAATTCTTTTGAAGTATCATATAAAACAAAACCAGCATCAAAGGTTTCTTTGTGTGTTATTGAAAAACCAATTTGTGGACCCGCTTCTAAAAAGAAACTTTTTACCGGATACAATTTTAACATCACAGGAATGTTTATATAATCTAACTTTTGAGTGTACGTACCGCTACCATCTTTAATTTTATAACCTTGTTGCGAGTATAAAATTTCTGGTTGTATAGCAAGTAATTCGCCAATAAAAGATTCTCCATAAAAACCAATATGGAAACCGTGTAATTGTGACGTTTCAGAATTACCATCAAAACTTACGGATGATAAATTATAACCTGCTTTAAAACCTGCGGTTGATGCATTATTTTGCCCTTGGGTGTTTATCGATATAAATGCTAAAAAAATTATTGAAATTGTACTATATAGTGTTTTCATTTTTGTTGATTTTAAAAATTATTTTCCTCCGTTGGCTTTTAAATCTGCCAAACATTGTGCATCTAAAGTGGGTACTTTACCACCTGTAAGTACACTGCCAATTCCTTGGCTGGTTTCTGCAGCCCAATACATTAAACAATCTTCTTCATTACAATGTTTTGGATGCTCGGCATCTTCATGATTGCTTTGCAAATTAGAACCTAAATTTGTTAATCCTAAAATATGCCCAAATTCATGATTTATTACAGATGCTTCTAACAAACTTCTTTCTGGCTCAAAAGTACCATCACTTAAACCTTGTATTGTTTCTTCATAAATAACAAAAGAAGTATTCCAATATGCCGAACCTAGAATGGCACTTGAATTAGTATCATTAGAAGATTTTCCGTTGATAAATAATACCCAAACTGCAATTGTTGTACTAGAATTGTATTGTGTTCTATGTAATTTTTCTAACGCTACAACTTCATCTAAAGTGTACGTATTCTTGCCTGTAGTTGGTATTATTTTGGTAATAAATTCTATTCCTTCTGCTTTGTTAACTCTAGTATTAATAAAATCTTTAAAATTGTTTAAAGCATTTTCTGTTGGTTTAAAACCGTCTATATATCCTACTTCAACAATCATTTTTTTAAAAATACCATCAGAAAGTAAATCATTTGCAGAAGAACCTGTTGCTTGTCTATTTAAATTTACATTAACAGGGTTTCCAGATTCATTATCAATACTATTTTCGGATTCAGATGAACAAGAAAAGAGAATACTACAAACTAAAACTGTTCTTAAAAAAATATATTTCATGTTCCTTTTATTTAAAACTTTACAACTAAAAACTGAAGGGCTATTAATAGCTGTAAAGTTATCATTAGCTAACTATTTCTTTTAAATTTTCTTAAAAGTTAAGGTTATAGAAGCGTCTATTTTACTTTTTAAAGTAATTAAAGTGTTACTGTATGCACTAACAACCCAATCATTACCTAAAGCACTAACGGCTGTATTATTAGCAAAATCAATATTTACAAAAGCTTCTGTTTCTGAGCTTACGCCATAGGTTCCAGAAATTTCTCCTAAAGTTGCATTCACAGTATTTTTAGCAACCACTTTTAAATCATTTGTAAATTCAATAGACCAATCTGCATAATCATTTGCAGTGTCAACACCTGCTGTAATAAAGCTTTCTACTTTAAATTTAGAATTACTTAAAACTACTTCTACCTCAGAAGCTAAATTAGCAGCTTCTTCTTTTTCATCTTCAACTTGTACACAATCTGAAATGGCACTTTGAAATTCAGCATCACTTGTAATTTGTACAGTTGTTCCGCTGCTTAACGTAGCATTTATTGGATAGTTTACAGAAAATAACTCATCAGATTGTAAACCTGTCATAAACGTATATAGTTGTTGTTCTGATTGAATAACCAAACTACCTGTTTGTTCTAAACTAATATCATAGGTTAACATAGTTACCGGAAAATCTATTTGTATACAAGAAATTGCATCTTTTCCTTGCGCTTCTGCATCTTCACATTCTTGTTTTAAAGCATCAAATTCCGATTGAGAATTAATAGTTGCTTCTGTATAATTACTAGCTCTAACACTAATAGGAAAATTAAAAGTTACGGCATCACTATCATCATTAAATTGCCCCATAATTTCTAAAACTACAGCTAAATCTAATTTACTTAATAAGGTAATTTGTTGGCCGTTTACAGTTGCCGTTAATGGAAATAATAATTCTGTACAAGCGTTTCCATCTAAAAAATCATCATCAGAACCATCATTCATGGCCGCTCTTTCATAATTAGATGCCGTTGTTGATGTTGCCGAATTTGCATTTGGGTTTGTTCCTACTTCTGTATTTTCTTCTGATTGACAAGAAGTAAATCCTAAAACTGCAGTAAAAGCGATTACTGTAAATAATTTTAAAGTTTTCATAATACTATTTTTAAATAATTAATGTTATTGTATGTATGAGTAAAACAATCTTGAACTATTTTACCCTACCTACTTTTTTAAAATGGGAAATATTTATGTTTCTATAAGTAAAACAACTAAACATTTATTTACCCTACCTTTGTTATCAAAAATTTTATATTTTATTTTTTAAATTCCCTCTATGACTGATAAATCTCTTTGTAACGAAATTTATTTTAATGAGTTTTATACCTCTCATATACAGTCTGCTACTAATTTTGCATACTATAAAAGTGGTAATAAAAATACCTCCTTAGATTTGGCACAAGAGGCCTTTATAAAAATTTGGGAAAATTGTGCTAAAATTGATTTTACCAAAGCAAAGTCTTACTTATTTACCGTTGTTAACAATCTTTTTTTAAATAAAGTAAAACATGAAAAAGTTGTGTTTGAATATGCAAAAAGCGCTCCTTATTTAGATGTTAATAACCAAAATCCTGAATATTTATTAGAAGAAGAAGAGTTTAAAGAGAAACTTAAAAATGCCATTGCTGGTTTAACAGAAGCAGAACGAGAAGTTTTTTTGATGAATAGAATTGATGCAAAAAAATACCGTGAAATTGCAGAAATCTTAGAAATCTCTCAAAAAGCAGTAGAAAAAAGAATGTCATCAGCATTAAAAAAATTAAGAGCTAAAATTGATGGAATTTAAGGTAGGGTAAACCACTTGTTAGTTGTTACTTATATAGAAGCATAAAAAAATGAATAAAGAAAAAGACATCTTAAAATGGCTAAACAGAGAAACTTCTGATGAAGAGTTTATGCGTTTAAAAGAAACAGACAATTTTAAAACATTAGAAAAAATTGCGCATTATTCTTCTCAAATAGAAACCCCAAAAGTTGATGCTAAAAAGGCCCTTGCAGATTTTAAATTAAAAACACAACAGACCACCAAAAAAGGAAAAGTTGTACCATTTAATAATTATAAAAAATGGTATAAATATGCAGCTGCAATTGTTATTTTACTAACAACTTCTTATTTCTTTCTTTTAAATAATACGTCTCGTTTTAAAACAACATTTGCACAAACAAAAAACTTTAATTTACCAGATAAATCTGAAGTTGTTTTAAACGCCAATTCAGAAATTTCATTTTCTAAAAAAGAGTGGAAAAACAATAGAAACTTAACCTTAGATGGAGAAGCTTTTTTTAAGGTTCAAAAAGGAAAAAATTTTACGGTAAATACTGATATTGGGCAAGTTACCGTTCTTGGAACACAATTTAATGTAAAAGAAAGAACCAACTATTTTGAAGTAAAAACCTATGAAGGTTTGGTAAGTGTTGCTTATAAAGATACACTTATTAAATTGCCAAAAGGAACCATTTTTAAAGTGGTAAACGGTGTTATTGATACCAACAATACCTTTGATGTAAACGAGAAATCTTGGTTGCAAAAAGAATCGAATTTTAAAAGTATTCCTTTACGTTATGTTTTAGCGGAAATAGAAAATCAGTTTGATTGTAAAATTGAAACAAAAGACATAGATTTAGAAACCCTATATTCTGGTGGTTTTACACATACCGATCTAAATATTGCGCTAAAATCGGTTACTATTCCGTTGCAACTATCTTTTAAAATTGATGGCAAAAAAATTACTATATTTAATTATGGTAACTAAAATACAACTACTTTTAATTGGTTTTTTATTGATTATAAGTAGTACTTATAGTCAAAATTTAACAGAAAAAGTAGCCTTATCTTCCTTGTTATTAAAACTTGAAAAAACATACAATATTAAATTTTCTTATTCTGATAAGGACGTAAAAAATATTTTTATAGACCCACCAAAAAAAGGAATTTCTATTGATGAACTTTTAACTTTTTTAAACGAAAAAACATTTTTACAATTTAAAACTTTAGACAATAGATATATAACCATTTCTTTTTTAAATAAGTCTATTTCTATTTGCGGAAAAGTTTTAAATTCTAAATCTTTAGAACCGCTATTCTTGGCATCTGTAAAAGTAAATGGTTATAAATTAGGCACCACAACCAATAGTAAAGGTCTTTTTTATTTAAAAAATGTTCCGGTAAATGCTACGTTAAAAATTTCTTTTATCAGCTTTAAAACCAAAATAATAACAGCAAAAGAGTTGTTTTTTAATGCCAATTGTAAAGAGTTGTTTTTAGAAGAAGATGCAGAAGAGTTATCAGAAATTACAATGCCTAAGTTTTTAACTTCCGGTTTGCAAAAAAGTGTAGATGGTAGTGTTGTTTTAAACACAGAAAAATTCGGAATTCTACCTGGTTTAATAGAACCAGATATATTAAAAACCATTAAAATTTTGCCAGGTATAGAGAGTGCAAGTGAAAGTATTTCTAATATTAATGTTAGAGGTGGCACAAATGATCAAAATTTAATGCTTTGGGATGGCATAAAAATGTATCATTCTGGTCATTTTTTTGGTTTAATTTCTGCTTATAATCCGTATTTAACAAAGAAAGTAAAAGTTACAAAAAACGGAACAAGTAGTGCTTTTTCAGACGGAGTTTCATCAACCATAAACATGGAAACTTCTAACAGAATTACCAACAAATTTTCTGGCGGTGGCGGTTTTAATTTAATAAGTACAGATGCTTTTTTACAAGTTCCTATACAAAAGAATTTAGCCTTAAATATTTCTGCAAGAAGATCTTTTACAGACCTTGTAAATACACCAACCTATAACAATTATTTTAATAGAAGTTTTCAAGATAACACCATCTCATCTAATACAATAAACAAGGCAGAAACCGATTTTTATTTTTATGATTATTCTTTTAAAATTTTATACGATATTAATTATAATCACACTATTAGAAGTAGTTTTATTCACATAAAAAATAATTTAGAATACCTAGAAAAATATACTTTTAACAACACAATAATAACAGAAAATAGTGCATTAAAACAAGAAAATTTGGGTGCAAATATTAATTGGGAAGCAAATTGGAATGCTAATTTTTCTACTAACTTATCTGCTTTTATTTCTGATTATAAAATAAATTCTTCAGATTATAATAAAGATACAGATCAATATCAAACGCAACTAAATAATGTTTTAGAAACAGAAATAAAACTAATTAGTACCTATGATTTGTCTAACAATTTACATTTTTATAACGGATTAGATTTTAATGAAATTGGCATTAGAAATACCACCACAGTAAATGCGCCAACCTATTCTAAAACAGTGAATAATGTACTTGTAAAAAGTGCGCTGTTTTCTGAAATAGAATATCATAAAAAAAATACATACGCTAGGTTTGGAGTTCGTGCAAACTATTTTCATAAGTTTCAAAAAGTTATAATAGAACCTAGAATTAATATCCGTCAGCAATTAAATTCTGAATTCTTTTTAAAGTTAGAAGGCGAATTTAAAAACCAAACTACCGCTCAGAAAATAGATTTTGAAGATAATTTTTTAGGAATAGAAAAACGAAGATGGATTCTTTCTGATAATAAAAATACACCTATCGTAAAAAGTAAACAAGCTTCTTTTGGTGTAGAATATTCTAAAGACAAATTGTACATAGATATTACCGCTTTTTACAAAAAAGTAAATGGAATTACAGCTGCAAACCAAGGTTTTTACAACAATACGCAAACCATAAATTCTATTGGAAATTATAAAACAAAAGGTGTTGAATTTTTAGTGAATAAACAAACCAAAAATATTAGTAGTTGGGTAAGTTATACCTATGCAAAAAACAATTATACTTTTGATATTTTTAACCCAACAACCTTTTCTAATAGTTTAGACATTTCGCATTCTTTAAGTGCCGCTTTTAATTATAATTTTACTAATTTTTTAAAAGTTTCTTTGGGTGGTGTTTTACGTTCTGGAAAACCGTTTACAAAACCTATTGTAGGAAATGAAACCATACAAAACGGCAATAGAATTATTGTAAATTATGACAATCCTAACAAAGAAAGATTAGATAATTTCTTTAGAATTGATGTTTCTGGAAGTTATTATTTTAATTTTTCTGATGCCCTAACTGCTACCATACGTTTGGGTTTTACAAATATTACGGACAGACAAAATATCATAGATTCTTATTATGTTGTAGATAATTCTACTACCAACAATGTAAGAAGAGTAAATAATTATTCTTTACCTTTTACACCTAATTTAAGTTTTAGAGTGCGTTTTTAATCTATAAAAATG
The DNA here is from genome assembly GCF_051251875.1 of Polaribacter sp. Taxonomy (GTDB): domain Bacteria; phylum Bacteroidota; class Bacteroidia; order Flavobacteriales; family Flavobacteriaceae; genus Polaribacter. The sequence continues at coordinate 7,261 of NZ_JBPOGL010000003.1, read as the reverse complement.
CAAAATATTTTACTATTTATCTCCAATGATAACAAAGAAACTGTAAATAAAATTATTCTTATATTTTACCATACTTGTCATAAAAAATTACAGAAAACTAATTAATTTCTATCCATTCTAATATGCGGAATTCCATCTTCTAAATAAGCTTCTCCTTTTTGAATAAAATGATGAGATTCGTAGAATTTTTTTAAATATACTTGGGCAGAAATGGTAATTTTATCAACTTTAAAATGCTTTTTAATAGCCAATATTGATGCTTTCAGAAGATCATGTCCATAACCATATTTACGTTCTTTAGCTGCAACTACAACCCGGCCAATACTTGCATTTTTAAAATAATCTGTTGGTTTAAAAATACGTGAATAGGCAACTATTGTATCATTTTTAATTCCAAAAACATGCAAAGCTTTTTGATCTTTAAAATCTACATCTTGGTATACACAATCTTGTTCTACCACAAAAACTTCTGAACGTAATTGTAGTATTTGATACAATTCTGTGGTACTTAATTCTGAAAATCTTTTTATGGTAAAAATCATCAATTTAAAATCTTAATATGGTCTCTATAAAGTAGCTAAAAAAGTAAAATCACTCGAAAAACAACAGTTATTAACATATTGTCACTTCAAGTGATTTTTTATGAAATTCTGTATCGAAAAGTTATTTATCCGGCGCAAGAAATTTTACCAACTCTATTTTGGTGTCTTCCACCTTCAAATTCTGTAGAAAGAAAAATATCTACAAAACCTAATGCTTGTTGTAAAGACACAAAACGTGCAGGAATTGTAAGAATATTTGCATTATTATGTTGTCTTGTTAATGCTACTAATTCATTATTCCAACAAAGTGCAGCTCTTATACCTTGGTGTTTGTTTGCCGTCATTTGCGCACCGTTACCAGAACCACATAAAATAATACCCATTTCTGCTTTACCAGTTTCTACAGCATCTGCTGTTGGATGTATTGCATCCGGATAATCCATAGAAGCGTCTGTGTCGGTTCCAAAATTTAGCATTTTATAACCTTTTTCTTCTAAATGTTTTATAATTTCGAATTTATATTCTGTACCTGCGTGATCGTTACCAATGGCAATTGTCATAATAGATTGATTTTAATTTAGTTGTATTCCGCAAAAATACAGAAACTAGCGGTTATTAACAGTTATAAACAATCAAAAAATAGCCATTTTTAATAACAGTTTAATTTTTAACTCTTTACCTATGTTACCTTATTGTTAAGAAGTATCTGTAAAGTTTTACAAGTTTTTTTGGTGATTTCAAAAATTATTACAATACAGCGAGTGTTAGCATATACACAACTTTTTTTATGAGTTTTTAATAAAAGTTTATCAACACAAAATTTACAATTTGTTTACATAGATTTGGTTGTTAACTATTAAGAATTTTAAGTTCATTACTGTTTATAACTATTGTTAATAACTCTAATTTTAAATTGATTTTTAAGCTTTTACCTAGCTAATAAGTTGTCAATGATTTTTAATAACTCAAATTAAAAAATAAAAAGAGGTTTTTTTATAGTAGCTATTCACACACTATTATAACCATTATTGTTTTTTTAAAATTTATAAAAGAAAAATAATTATAATATAGAATGTTCATAACTGTTGAAAAGGTTAAAATCAAAAAAATGAAAATAGTTTGAAATAAAGATTCCTTTAATAGTGATGTAATTTTTTAAATACAATACTCCAGCAATTTATTAAAAACCAAACAAATTTTGACTTCACTAGCTACTATATAAAACGCTTTTAGAAAATTTAGATACTTTTACATTCAACTCTAAATTCATTTTTTTAAATATAGCTTATTTAAATAATTTTAAAATTAAATTTTAAACAAAGTTTTTTAACCAAAATAGAATGGGGTAGAGGATATGCTATAAAATAAAATAATAATTTAAACTTAAACAGTTTCTTTTTCTGCTTTTAAAAGATAAAGTGTGTCTTTCTTAATTTCTACAGTTTCGGTTGTAATTTCACTTTTATTCAAAGAAGTATTTACCGTTATTACAGTTGCCAAAATGCCTGTAATAAAGATAAAAACGAATAAAGCAATAATTTTATGTAGATTTTTCATCCTAATAGTTTGATCCTCTTTCTATAAAGACGAAATAATTGTTAAAACGTTACAATTTATTTAACATTTTATTAAGAAAAATCTATTTTACTACAAAATTGACTGCTTTTTCTATGATTTTTACAGATACTTCTCCGGTTCCTATCAATTCTCCATCGGCCTGAATAAAAGGTTTAGAAGTTTGTGGAATTACTTTTATTTCTCTGGTTTTATAAGTTGCTACCTTTTTATGATGAACAATTTCACCAGAATATAATTTTTTAATATTAAAAATTAAATCAAAGATATTCAGGTTTTTAGCAATGGTAATATCTAAGAATCCATCTGTACTATCAACATCTTTTGTAAACTGCATGCCACCGCCAGAAAATTTACAAATTCCAAAAAGAGTCATTAAACAGTTGGTTTCTATTGTTTTATCATCAAAAATAATTTTAAAAACAGATTTTTTATAAAAGATTAAACCCGCTAATCCACTTAATAAATAGGCAATAGCACCAAAACGTTTTAATTTTTTTAATTTGTTAACAATGTAACCATCATAGCCTAAACCTGCTACGTTATTAAAAAAAGTTCTTTTATATTTGGTTTCTAAAACACCAATATCTTGTAAAATTGTTTTTTTATTATGAATGATTTCAACTGCTTTTTCTAGGTTATTAGGTATGTTGTATGTTTTAATCCAATCATTTCCTGTTCCAAAAGGAATCACAGCAATAGTTATATCAGAAGTTTTTGTATACCTTTGCAGCATTATTCCGTTAACTACATGATGTAGTGTTCCATCTCCACCAATCGAAATAATATTTCTAAAGCCTTGTTGAATTGCTTTATCTACCAGTTCAATTTCGTGTTTAGAAAATTGTGTAAAAACAAAAGAATACACTATATTCTTGTTGTTTAATAATTGTTGAATTTCCTTCCATTGTTTAGAAAAATTCCGATTTCCAGAAGTAGGATTTGCAATTATAAACCAAGAATTTACAACACTTTGTTTGTTGAAGTGAGACATAAATAACGTTTAAATAATAGCCAAAATACAATAATAGATTCATAACTATATTTTAACAGATAGTTAGTTAAATATGTGTAATTTGGTAGTATATAATTAGAAGTAAGAATTAATGACAAGAAATAAAAAAAGAATATTTAAAAAGAAAGGGAATGTTGTAAAAGACTTAACCAAAAACATATTTAAAATATTAAATGCAGACAGCGAAAAGTTTTATAATTACAAACAAATTGCTGCAAAATTAAAAATTTCTGATACCGATGGTAAAACCCAAATAATAAGGAAATTAGCAGAATTAACGGCAACAAAAAAGATAAAAGAAGTAGACAGAGGTAAATTTCAAATTAATGTAGATAGAAAATATTCTATTGGTACTTTAGATGTAACTTCTAACGGAAATGGATATTTTATTACAGATGATTATGAAGATGATATCTTTATACCAAATATAAATCTTGGTAAAGGTTTACATAATGATACCGTAAAAGCATACGTTTATAAAAAACGTAGCGGAAAGAAAATGGAAGCCGATGTTGTAGAAATTATAGAACGCGCAAAAACCGAGTTTGTTGGTGTATTACAAAAGAACAAAAATTTTGGTTTTGTAGTTCCTGATAATAATAAAATGTACGCAGATATTTTTATTTCAGAAAATAAAATGAACGGTGCAGAAGACGGAGATAAAGTACAAGCTAAAATTATAGATTGGCCAGAAAACTCTAAAAATCCGTTTGGAAAAATTACTACAGTTCTTGGTAAACCAGGAGATCATAATACAGAAATGCATTCTATTTTATTAGAATATGATTTGCCTTATGAATTTGAACCAGAAGTAGAAAAAGAAGCAGAAAATCTTCCATTAGAAATTACCGAAAAGGAAATTTCTGCGCGTAGAGATATGCGTAAAGATTTAACGTTTACTATAGATCCTAAAGATGCAAAAGATTTTGATGATGCTTTGTCATTCACAAAATTAGAAAATGGTAATTATGAAATAGGAATTCATATTGCAGATGTTTCGCATTATTTACAACCCAAAACTATTTTAGATGATGAAGCTTTTAAAAGAGCAACTTCTGTTTATTTAGTAGATAGAGTAGTACCAATGTTGCCAGAAATGCTTTCTAACGGAGTTTGTTCTTTAAGACCAAATGAAGAAAAACTAACCTTTTCTGCCGTGTTTGAAATCAATGAAAAAGCACAAATTATAAACGAGTGGTTTGGTAGAACTGTAACGTATTCAGACCAACGTTTTGCCTATGAAGAAGCACAATCTATTATAGAAAATGTAAAATTATCTGATGCTATTCAGCCGTATACAATGCCAAAAGATATTTCTATTATAGATAAGGAATACACAGTAACGCCAGCAATTGTAGAAGCCACTTTAAAATTAGACGAATTGGCAAAAATTCTTCGTAAAAAAAGAATGAAATCTGGTGCCATTTCTTTTGATAGAGTAGAGGTAAAATTTAATTTAGATGAACAAGCAAACCCAGTAGGTGTTTTCTTTAAAGAATCTCAAGATGCTAATAAATTAATTGAAGAATTTATGTTGTTGGCAAACAGAAAAGTTGCTGAATTTGTTGGTTTTGCAAAAGGAAAAGCAACCAATAAAACATTTATTTATAGAGTGCATGATGAACCAGATGTAGAAAAACTAGCTTCCTTAGAAAACATGGTTCGTAAGTTTGGTTATAAAATTAATACAGATACAAAACAAGCTACTTCAGATTCTTTAAATCAGTTATTAAGTGATGTACATGGCAAAGCCGAATCTAATATGATAGAGACGTTAACCATTAGAACCATGTCTAAAGCAGTGTATACAACTCAAAATATTGGTCATTATGGTTTGGCTTTTGATTATTACAGTCATTTTACGTCGCCAATTAGACGTTATCCAGACGTTATGACACATAGATTGCTACAACACTATTTAGATGGCGGAGAAAGCCCTAAAGCAGACAAATACGAAGAAAAGTGTAAACATTCTTCAAATAGAGAAGAATTAGCTTCTAAAGCAGAAAGATCATCTATTAAATACATGCAAGTAAAATACATGCAAGATCATAAAGATGAGGTATTTGAAGGCGTAATTACCGGTGTTACAGAATGGGGAATTTATGTAGAAATAAAATCTAATAAATGTGAAGGAATGGTGAGAATTAGAGATATAAAAAGTGATTTTTATATTTTTGATGAAAAACAATATGCTATTGTAGGCCAATCTACCAAACACATTTATCAATTAGGAGATGATGTAAAAGTACAGGTTAAAAAAACAGATTTAGAACGCAAACATTTAGATTTTAATTTGATTGAAGAATAAAATATGATTTTAACAACAACAAATAACATAGAAAATTTTAAAATAGTAGATTATTTAGGGATTGTAACAGGAGCTGCTTATAACTCTAGTTATTCATACAAAGGCAGTAAAATGTCTTTTAAAGATATGTTTAGTACAGCTAAATATTATGAAAATTATACAGCTGGTTTAGAATCTTTAAAGGAAAATGCTTTTCAAAAATTAAAAGAAAATGCCAGTAAGTTAGGAGCAAATGCAGTAGTTGGAATTCAATTAGATATAGAACCGGTTGCTAATACTTCTACTTTATTAGTTTCTATAACCGGAACCGCCGTAAAAGTGAAATAATCTTTAGGATTTTCATAATTAATTTTAATATTTGCGGCAATAAATACCAGAATAAAACTTTATAATGGTATACTTATTGCTTTTAGTAGATTAATCAAAAAATAAAAAGATGAAAAAAATAGTAACACTTTGCGCATTAATGTTGGTTTTAACCATTTCTGCACAAGAAACAATTACTACAAATTTAGGAGATTTTACAATCTTAAAAGTCTATAACGGTATAGAAGTAGAACTTATTAAATCTGATGAACAAAAGTTAGAAATAACAGGAGAAAAATCAGAAAAAACAAAAATTAAAAATGTAAATAATACCTTAAAGATTTCATTACCTTTTTCTTTAAAACCAGCAAATAATTCTGCTGACGGACAAGTAATTGTAAAACTTTATTACAATAAAAATATTGAAATTATAGATGCCAATGAAGGTGCAACAATTACAGGAAAAGACTTTAATCAAGATAAAGTAGAAGTAAATGCACAAGAAAGAGGTTTTATTACTTTATCAACAAGTACCAAGTATTTAACGGTAAAAACTTCTTCTGGTGGTATTATAAAATTAAACGGAACAGCAAAAAACCAAGAAGTAAGTGTAGATTTGTATGGTGTTTATCATGGCTTTGATTTAAAAGTATCTGGAAATTCTACTGTAAATGCAGGAACAGGTGCTAAAGCAGAAATTATGGCAGGTGAAACTTTAAATGCTAAAGTTAGTTTTGGAGGCTCTATCTTTTATAAAGGAAATCCGGAAGTTGTAAAAGATAAAAAAGTAATAGGAGGAATTATTCAAAAAAGAGATTAATTTTTAATTCTTATATTTTCAAAAATAGAGTAGGTCTATTTATAAAACCTTTTTTGTACCTTTGTTTTATTAAAAATTAAAAAAATGAACAGTTTAGCTATATATTTTGGAATGATAGGAGGCCCACAAATTATTATAATTGTTGTGGTAGTTTTATTATTATTCGGTGGAAAAAAAATACCCGAATTAATGCGTGGTTTAGGAAGTGGAATTAAAGAGTTTAAAAACGCTGCCAAAGAAGAAAAACCTGAAGAAAAATTAGAAGAGAAAAAGTAATTTTTTTACTTCTATTACCATAAAAAAAGCTCAATTTGATATATTCAAATTGAGCTTTTTTTGTATCATTTTAAAAAAGTAATTTATTCACTCTTCTTTTTAGGTTTTGCATTTTTCATAGCTTCACCAATTTGGTTACTTGCTGTAAAACTTGCCACCATGTCATTTAACATTTGACTTCCAGCTTGTGGTGAATTAGGTAACAATATTAAATTACTGTTAGTTTCGCTACCAATAGATTGTAAAGTATCATAATGCTGGGTTACAACGATTAATGCAGATGCTTCTTGACTGTTGATACCAACTCTGTTTAAAACGTCTACAGACTCTTCTAAACCACGTGCAATTTCACGTCTTTGGTCTGCAATACCTTGTCCTTGTAAACGTTTACTTTCTGCTTCTGCTTTTGCTTTTTC
>NZ_JBPOGL010000029.1:0-57112 GCF_051251875.1 Polaribacter sp. | reverse complement strand
TTGGTAATATTTTAGTTTTAAAATTACTTTTTTTTGATGCTCATTCCAAAGAACAATTTACCAAACGGATGTCAGTCAGAGCTTGTCGAAGACCTTTTTAATTATATTAGGAAAGTAAAAAAATTACCAACGTATAATTACACTTCCCCAAGTAAAACCACTACCAAAGGCAGCTAAAACAACCAAATCATTGTCTTTTATTTTACCCAATTCCCAAGCTTCTGTTAATGCTATAATTACAGAAGCAGCGGTAGTGTTTCCATATTTCATAATATTGTTATATACTTTATCATCGGGTAATCTAAATTTACGTTGTATAAATTGAGCAATACGTAAATTTGCTTGATGCGGAATTAACATATCAATATCGTCTTTCTGCAAATTATTTGCTTTTAAACCTTCTACAATGGCTTCAGAAAAACGGGTTATGGCGTGTTTAAATACAAACTGACCATTCATATAAGGAAAATAAGAAACATCATCTGGATCATTTTTTTCTAAAATTTCTGGCACCCAACGTTGGGTAGATGGTCCTTCTAAAACCAATTCTTTGGCGTGTTTTCCTTCCGAATGTAAATGAGAAGATAAAATACCTTTGCCTTTTTCTTCACTTCGTGATAAAACTGCGGCTCCTGCGCCATCACCAAAAATAACAGAAACATTTCTTCCTCTTGTAGAGCGTTCTAAGCCGCCAGAATGGTTTTCTGCGCCAATTACTAAAACATTTTTGTACATGCCTGTTTTTACAAACTGGTCTGCTACAGACATTGCATAAATAAAACCAGAACATTGGTTACGCACATCTAAAGCGCCAATAGTTGGCATCTCTAACATGTCTTGCACTTGAACGCCACCTCCTGGAAAATACATATCCGGACTTAAAGTTGCAAACACAATAAAATCGATATCATCTTTTGTTAAACCTGCTCTTTCAATAGCAATTCTTGCTGCTTTTGCGCCCATAACAGCCGTAGTATCTTCTGTTTTAGGATCTATCCAACGTCTTTCTTTTATTCCTGTTCTTTCCTGAATCCATTCATCAGAAGTGTCCATAAACTCTTTTAAGTCGTTATTGGTAACAACATTCTCTGGAACATAATAACCAAGTCCGGTGATTTTTGAATTATACATAATTAAATATTGTTTATTTTGATTATTTGCAAACTTGTAATACGTAAAAGTACTAATTTACAAAAACAATAAAGATAGTTGTCAATAAAAAAATATTTCTGTCATCTTGTCATAAAAAGCGCTTTGGTATTTTTTTTGACTAATCTTAATCAGAATTAATAAATTAAAAAAACACAAACATAAAATGGCAAAAGGAAATATTAATGTATCAGTAGAAAATATTTTTCCACTTATTAAAAAATTCTTGTACTCAGATCACGAAATATTTTTACGTGAATTAATTTCTAACGGAACAGATGCAACTTCTAAACTAAAGCACTTAATTGCTATTGGTGAAGCAAAAACCGAATTGGGTGATGCTAAAATTGAAATCAGCATAGATAAAGATGCGAAAACAATTACCATTAAAGATCAAGGTTTAGGAATGACTGCCGATGAGGTTGAAAAATACATCAACCAAATTGCATTTTCTGGAGCTGAAGAGTTTTTAGATAAGTATAAAGACAATGAAGCAGGAATTATTGGTCATTTTGGACTTGGTTTTTACTCTGCTTTTATGGTTGCAGAAAAAGTAGAATTAATTACAAAATCTTTTAAAGATGCACCAGCTGCTCATTGGACATGTGATGGTTCTCCGGAGTTTACCTTAGTCGAAAGCGATAAAGCAGACAGAGGAACAGAAATTGTTTTACACATTGCAGAAGATTCTTTAGAGTTTTTAGAAGAAAGTAAAATTGAAGGTTTATTAAACAAATACAATCGTTTTAACCAAGTGCCAATTAAATTTGGAACAAAAGAAATTAACGATCCTGAGTTTACACCAGCAACTACAACAGATGCTGAAGGTAAAGAAACAACAGAGGCGCACAAACAAATTACAGTTGATAAAATTATCAACAACACAGAACCTGCTTGGACAAAAGCGCCTGCAGATTTAAGTGATGAAGATTATGAAAACTTTTACAGAGAATTGTATCCAATGCAATTTGAAGAGTCTTTATTTCACATTCATTTAAATGTAGATTATCCTTTTAACTTAACAGGAATTTTATTCTTTCCCAAGTTATCTCCATCAATGGATGTACAAAAGGACAAGATTCAATTATACCAAAACCAAGTTTTTGTAACGGATAATGTAGAAGGAATTGTTCCAGATTTCTTACAAATGTTAAAAGGTGTGATTGATTCTCCAGACATTCCTTTAAACGTTTCTCGTTCTGGTTTACAAGCAGACGGAGCCGTAAAGAAAATTTCTGGTTATATTACTAAAAAAGTAGCCGATAAATTAACTTCTTTATTTAAAAAAGACAGACCAGATTTTGAGCAAAAATGGAATGATATTAAAGTAATTATTGAGTACGGAATGTTGTCTGAAGATAAATTCTTTGACAAAGCAAAGAAATTTGCATTGTACCCAACAGTGGCTGATACGTATTTTACCTTTGATGAATTACTAGAAAAAACAAAAGATTCTCAGACTGATAAAGAAGGAAATCACGTTATTTTATATACATCAAACAAAGAAGCACAACACGGTTATATTCAAGATGCAACAGCAAAAGGATATGAAGTATTGTTATTAGATTCGCCTATTATTTCGCATTTAATGCAGAAATTAGAAGGATCTGGAGAAAAAATAAAATTCTCTAGAGTTGATGCTGATCATGTAGATAATTTAATTAAGAAAGACGATAATGTAATTTCTAAATTATCTGAGGAAGAAATTGCAACGTTAAAACCAATTATTGAAGGTGCTGTAAATTCTAAAACATATACAGTTCAATTAGAAGCAATGGATTCTGCTGCTTCTCCGTTTATGATTACAGTGCCAGAATTTATGCGTAGAATGAAAGAAATGCAAGCTTCTGGTGGTGGCGGAATGATGGGAATGGGTAATTTTCCAGACATGTATAACTTAGTGGTAAACACAAATAGCCCATTGGTTTCTGATATTTTAAATAATAAAGATGAAGCTACTCAGAAAGGTTTAATTTCTCAAGCTTTTGATTTGGCTAAATTATCTCAAAACTTGTTACATGGTGAAGAGTTAACAAACTTTATTAAGCGTTCTTACGAATTGATTAAATAAAAAAAAACGTCATTGCGAGTTTGCGAAGCAATCTGCAGGTATTTAGTATATTGATTCGTAAAATCGCAATCACAAATAAAAGCCTCTTTGTTATTTTCAAAGAGGCTTTCTTTTTAACATATTATTTTTATAAATAGATTTAAAATGCAACTAAAACATCTTTTTGTTTTTCTACTGATATTCTTCCTTTCGGTTGCAGAATCTACTATTTATGCTCAAGAAAACACGTCTAATTATTACCAATCAACAAAAATAATTCAGAATAAAAAGCTTCGATATAAAAACACTAAATATGTTGTTTTTAATAAAGACTTATTATCTAGTGCATATTTTCTTACTCTTTTCTTTCCTACCATTTGTTTAAAAAATGCTTTTCAAAAACAAATGAAACTTACTTTAAAACTACAAAAGCAATTGTATCAAAATATTGCTTTACTGTATAATCAACATATTTTCTTAATCAATAAAATTACTGCTAGTAATTCAATTTCTAATTTTTATATAGCTTAGAACTACATTTTTTTCTTAGCAAATGCTGAAAATGCATCAGATGATAAAACAATTGTCTCATCATTTATCATTATTAATATGTATAAAAATAAAAAATGTTTAGAAGAATCTAAACAAACAATATATTGGATAAAAAAGAAATTACTTTTAATTATTTCTGCATTTATGTTAGGAATGTCAAACTCTTTAAACAACGAAGATAAATCGGTTTTTGGAAGTCAAAATATTATTGAACAAAGAGATAAAAAAAATTGATAGAATAACATCAAAAAAATAAAATTACCTCAAAGCCTCTTTATTAAAACAAAGAGACTTATTTATTTTAATTTTGTTACTTTGGCTAATTAAATAACACATTATTTACAATGATTATAGACGTACATACCCACCTCAACAATTATCACGAAGACAGAGTAACTTCTATTAAAGAGAGTTTAGATTTACTTTCAAAAACAATGAAAGACAACAATGTAGATTATTCTTTGGTGTTATCTTCTTACAAAGTAAACGAGCATAGACCAAGTACAAAACAAGTTGTAGAAGCTGTAAAAGGATATAAAGATATAGGTGTTGTTGCTGGTATTAGTTACCTACATTATAATTACAAAGATGTTATTGAAATTAGTCAATATTTAAAAGATGGTCATATTAAAGGATTAAAATTTTATCCGGGTTACGAGCCTTTTTATCCGAATGATATTCGTTTTAAGTTGATGTATGAAATGGCTATAGAATATGATGTTCCTGTAATGTTTCATTCTGGAGATACCTATGCGCCAACAGGAAAAGTAAAATATTCGCATCCTTTACATATTGATGATTTAGCGGTAGATTACCCAGATTTAAAAATTGTAATTTGTCATGTTGGTAATCCTTGGATAAAAGATTGCATGGAAGTTGTTTATAAAAACAAAAACGTTTTTGCCGATATCTCTGGTTTGGTTTTAGGTGATTTTAACGATAAGTTTGAACGCTACATGAAAAAAGAAATCGAAGAAATGATAACCTATGCAGGCGATCCTAAATATTTATTATATGGTACAGATTGGCCAATTTCTAACATGAAATCCTATTTAAAATTCATGAATCAATTAGATTTAGCAGATGATAAAAAAGAATTAATTCTTTGGAAAAATGCAGCAGAATTATTTAAGATTGATGTTAATGATTTAAAATAATTATTTTGTCATGCTGAATTTACTTCAGCATTTTTTTTTATGATACCTAATCCTACTTGTGAAAACAGAAAGATTTTTGGTTTGATTTTGTCAAAAAATTGAATTAACTTCGTTTCACTTCTGATAAAATGAATGAAATTTTACTTTATCATTATAATTAGCATTCATTGCAGAACGTACTCAGAATTGAAAAAAACAAATAATTTTGACACGTATTCCGGTAAGTCTCATTCTAAAGCAGAATAAAATTATTAAAAGACTTTTAGCTGGTTACGGAATCGAAGCTTGGTTAAAAGACAACTTCGGTTACTCATGATTAATTTGAAGCCTCTACAAAACAAGAATTAAAAGAAATTATATAATAAGACAAGATAATGTCTAACAAAAAGAAAGGTCAGTTAACAGCAGCATCCGAATGGGCGAAACATCTTCGCAAATTTGGAAAACGTTTTTTTTGGAAGAAAGAACGATTTGCTGAAAAGACAATGATTAAAAACGAGGTAAAGGAGAGTAACCTATATAAATCGACAGAAAATGACACAAGCATAGAGGTTTTAAAAGAGAAGTTATCTGAACTAAAAAATCTCGACAAAAACTTTAGCATTTTTGGTTCGGAACATCATAGGTATAAATTTGATTCTCTTATTTCTGAAAAGGAAATTATAAGTTTCGAAAAGAAACACAGTTTTACGTTACCTAAAGATTATCGTGAATTTATGTTGGAATTTGGAAATGGCGGTTGTGGACCACACTATGGTTTATTTAGTTTAGAAAAAGGAATTTTAGACCTTCCACAAAATCCTAAACAGTCAGACATCATAAAACTTTCTAAGCCTTTTAGGTTTAAAACTATATGGAATATGGATAGCATAAAAGGCACTCTCGATTTTAAAGAGGAAGAATATGATAATTCTAAATGGGCCGATGGAATGTTGCGTATTTGCCATATTGGCTGTGGTGCTTTTGCAAATATAATTGTTACAGGAAAAGAAAAAGGTACTATTTGGATTGATGATAGAGTCTCTGAAGGCGGTATTTATCCTGTGAACAATTATAATAATACAGAAAAGAGATATAGTTTCACCGAATGGTATTTAAGTTGGTTGAATAACTCCATTACAGAATTAAAAAAATAAGTATCACCTTTAGTTTATTTTCAATTATATCTAAAATTGATCTACAAGATATAAGGGATTGAAAATTAGTCTTTTAAACCTGTACAGTTTGCAAATACTTTGTTAATTTAAGGAGGTTTATTGTTTGATTTTGTCAAAAAAATCAACTAACTTGGTTTCACTTCTGATAAGAAACGTTATAATGTTTCATATTGTTAGTGTTGTGATTCATACTCAAAAAAGACTAACACACATTAAAATTTATGACAGAAAAAGGGGATTATATTGTTTACGTTGATGAATCAGGAGACCACGGATTAAAAAACATAGACACCAACTATCCAATATTTGTTTTGACTTTTTGTTGTTTCAAAATATCTGATTATATAGAAAAGGCTGTTCCTAAACTTCAACACTTTAAATTTAAATATTTTGGTCATGACCAAATAGTTTTACACGAAATAGATATTAGAAAAACAAAAGAACCATTTAAATTTTTAAGAACAGACAGAGATTTAAGGGGAAACTTTATGGCAGATTTGTCAAAAATTATAGAAGACATACCTTTTAAGATTGTCCCAATAGTTATTGACAAAAGAAAACTTACATCGAAATATAACAAGCCATTTAATCCATATCACTTAGGTTTACGTTTTGGATTAGAGAAACTTAATCAGTTGTTGATATATAATGGTCAAGAAGGAAAAAAAATTTCTTTAATTTTTGAAAAAAGAGGAAATAATGAAGATAAAGATTTAGAACTTGAATTTTTGAGAATTTGTACTGAAAATGAACAATTTGGATACAAAAATATAAACTTTGGCAAAATGGTTTATAATTTTCTTATAGCAGATAAGAAGACTAATTCTAGTGGACTACAATTAGCTGACTTAACAGCACGTCCAATTGGATTGAAATATTTAAAGCCAACACAATTAAATAGAGCTTATGATATAATAGAAAGTAAAAAATATGGGTACAAGATATTCCCATAAAAACAAAATCCCCAGTATAGACCGAGGAAAAATGCCGACCGGGAAAAGCCCAATCCGTATACAAATATACATAATATATTTGTAATTACAAAAAAAGAGTAAAGTACGAAAGCATAACAAGGTGCATAAAATATAGCTATTACAGGCTTTCCGAAAGTTTTTTGTTTATTTATAAACTAGGTTATTTTTTTTAATTGGTTATATTTATAAAAGAAAATTAGACATAAATTTAAAAATTCGGCTCATGCTAAATTCGAAAAGTGAGTGTTTATTTATCCACCACTAATCCTAGCCAAACACGTTAAACGAACTTTTTTACAACTTTATTTCAAACACAAAACTAGTATCTACCTACTTTACTTTTGTAACTCTAAAATTTAACGTTAGAAAAAGAAATCATAAAAACATACTTACTTCTAAAAACTAAATTATATTTCACGAAGTATGTATTTTTTAAACTAAAAAATAAACAGTAAATTTATCTTTTTTAAATAGAGAAGTATGAAATGGCAAGGAAATAGAAAAAGTTCTAATGTAGAAGATAGAAGAGGTGCCTCTTCTGGCGGTAGTTCAGGTGGAGTTTTAGGAAGTTTAAGTCCGATGATAATAGGGCTTGTTTTAAAATTAGTTACTTCTAAAAAAGGATTAATTATTGTGGGTATTATTTTGGCTGTTATGTATTTTACAGGCAACAATCCGCTGCAATTACTTAGCGGAAATACAAGTAATCAAGTGCAAACTTCATCTACTTATAAAGGCACAGCAAAAGAAAATGAATTGGCAGATTTTAGTGCAACTATTTTAGCCAATACAGAAGATATTTGGAATCAAATAATATCGAATTATAGAGAGCCCACTTTGGTTATTTTCTCTGGAAGTGTAAACTCTGCTTGTGGAAGTGCGTCAAGTTCTACCGGTCCTTTTTATTGTCCTGGAGATGAAAAACTATACATCGATTTAAGTTTTTTTCAAGAAATGGAAAGTAAACTAAATGCTCCTGGAGATTTTGCGCAGGCCTATGTAATTGCGCATGAAGTTGGGCATCATATTCAGAATATTACAGGAATTAATAGAAAAGTACAAGACTTAAGAGGGCGTGTTAGTCAAACGGAATACAACAAATATTCTGTGATGTTAGAATTACAAGCCGATTTTTATGCAGGTGTTTGGGCGCATCATTCTCAAAGAATTAACAAAATGATGGAAAATGGCGATTTAGAAGAAGCATTAAACGCAGCACATGCAATTGGTGATGATCGTTTGCAAAAGAATTCTACTGGTAGAGTAGTACCAGATTCTTTTACCCACGGAACTTCTGCTCAAAGAATGCGTTGGTTTAAAAAAGGTTTTGATACAGGTGATGTAAATCAAGGAGATACTTTTAACGCTAGTTCTTTGTAGTTTTTTTACCGAAATTGTAATTGTAAAAACTTGTAAAACCATAGTCGCTTTTAAACTATCTTTGCAAGAAAAATACTTCATGCAGTTTTCTGAATTTCCTTTCAATAAATCAATCTTAAAAGCAGTTGCTGAAGAGAGATACCATACAGCAACCATTGTTCAACAAAAAGCAATTCCCTTAGTTTTAGCAAAAAAGAATGTGATTGTTTCTGCCCAAACAGGTACTGGGAAAACAGCTGCTTTTGCGTTGCCAATTATTCAATTGTTGTTTGATGCACAAGTTGAAGAAAAACAAAAGGAGAAAAAAATAAAATCGTTGGTGGTTACTCCAACGCGTGAGTTAGCGATACAAATTTTAGAAAACTTTAAAAGTTATAGCAAATACACAAATTTAAAAACTACAGCTGTTTTTGGAGGTGTTTCTTTAGAGCCTCAAAAAGAAGAACTTGCAAATGGAGTAGATGTTTTAATTGCTACACCAGGAAGGTTAATAGACTTGCAAATGCAAGGAGATATAGATTTAAGCGCTGTTGAAATTTTTGTGTTAGATGAAGCTGATTTAATGCTAGACATGGGCTTTATCAACGATGTAAAAAAGATAGAGAAATTATGTCCTAGAAAAAAGCAAACTTTACTTTTTTCAGCAACCATTCCAGAAAAAATAGATGAGCTTGCAAAAACGATTGTAAAACATTCTACCAAAATTGAAATTAACCCAGAACAGACTACGGCAAAAAATATTGGTCAGTTATTGTATTACCTTCCTAAAAAGAACAAAACTGATTTGTGTTTACTTTTGTTAAGAAACACCATAAATGGACGAATTTTAATTTTTAGACGCACAAAGGTTGGTGTTGATAAGTTAGAACAAACTTTGCTGAAAAATGATTACAAAGTAACAAGTATTCATGGTGATAAGTCTCAGGCAATCAGAAATAAAGCTATTGAAGATTTTAAAAATAAAAAAGCCAACATTTTAATTGCTACCGATGTTGCAGCACGTGGAATTGATATTAGCAATGTAGATGCTATTATTAATTTTGATATTCCGAATGTTCCGGAAACTTATGTGCATAGAATTGGTAGAACGGGTAGAGCTGGTAAATCTGGAATTGCATTTTCTTTTTGTTCTCCGGATGAGAACGCATATATTAAAACCATAGAAGCTTTAATAGAAAAGCCAATTAAAATAATTACAGATCATCCTTTTATTATTAATAAACCCAAGCACAAAAAACTACAACCAAATACAGTTAGTAAGAATAAAAAGGGTAGAAAATCTGATAATTCTAAGAAGAATAAAAAACGTTGGTATTAAGCTTTTTTTTTATCAATCTAAAATACTTTAGCATTTGCATCCTATAAAAAAAGCCACAGTTAAAGATGCTAAACTTTTATCTAAGATAGGCAAAGCTTCATTTATATCGTCTCACGGACATTCTGCATCTCATGAAGACATTCTTAATTATGTGGCTGATAATTTTAGCGAAAATAACTTTGTAAAAGAATTACAAAATAAAGAAAATCTATATTATTTAATTGAAAATAAAAATAATATAGTTGGTTATGCAAAGGTTGTTTTAAATGCAATTAATGAAAATATTACTGATAAAAATATTACTTTATTAAGTAGGTTGTATTTGTTAGAAGAGTGTTATGGCTTAAATTTAGGCAAAGAAATGTTTAAATTTTGTATAGAACTATCAAAACAAAACCATCAAAAAGGAATGTGGTTAGCGGTTTGGGTAGAGAATAAAAGGGCTATTAACTTTTATGAAAAAAGAGGTTTTGTTAAAGTGGGAACCTATGATTTTAAGATTTCTGAAACACATTACAATCCAAATTATATTTTATATTTAGAATTTTAGTTACACGCATTCCAGATTACATCTTTAGGTGTAGGGGCTGTAAGTGTAATTTTTTCTTTAGAAACAGGATGAATAAATTCAATTTTTCTAGCATGCAAACTAATGCTGCCGTCTTTGTTGCTTCTGTCAAAACCATATTTTAAGTCGCCTTTAATAGGGCTACCAATATGAGAAAGTTGCGTTCTAATTTGATGATGTCTTCCGGTTTCTAAATCAATTTCTACTAAAGAATAATTGTCTAGTTTTTTTATGACAACATAATGAAGCGTTGCTTTTTTGCTTCCTTCAATTTCTTTTTTGTAGACAAAAGATTTATTCTTTTTCGTGTCTTTTTTTAAGAAATTGGTTAAAGTATTACTTTTTATTTTTGGAGCGTTTTTTACAATTGCCCAGTAAGTTTTGTGAATGGTTTTATCGCGTAACATTTTATTTAAACGCTCTAAAGCCTTGCTGGTTCTTGCAAAAATTACAATGCCAGAGGTTGGTCTGTCTAACCGGTGAACCGTACCTATAAAAACATTGCCAGGTTTGTTGTATTTGTCTTTAACGTATTCTTTTACAACATCACTTAAAGGTTTGTCTCCGGTTTTATCGCCTTGCGTAATATCACCTGCTCTTTTATTGATAATAATAATATGATTATCTTCAAATAAAACCTGTAAATTTTCTTTTGTAGAATTCATGAAGTGAAAATTACTTTGAGCTTTAGGTGTTTAATGATTATTTAAAATCTTTTGCCACATCTTGGTTTACACCATCAATAAAATCTAAGAGTTCTTTTCTTCCTAAACTTGTAGAAGAAGATGTTAAAAATGATGTTGGTACTGCTTCCCAAAATTGCAGTAATTTCTTTTTATATTTGGTTATATGTTGGTTTAATTTAGAGCTTCCTAATTTGTCTGCTTTTGTAAAAACGATACAAAACGGAATCTGATTTTCTCCTAAGAATTGCATAAATTCGAGATCTATTTTTTGAGGATCATGTCTAGAATCTATCAAAACAAAAGTACATACTAATTGCTCTCTTTCTTTAAAATAGTTTTCTATAAAATATTGAAAAATAACTCTTTTTTTCTTTGAAACAGAAGCGTAACCATAACCAGGTAAATCAACTAAAAACCAATCTTCATTTATTAAAAAGTGATTAATAAGTTGTGTTTTACCAGGTTTACCAGAAACTTTGGCCAAATCTTTGCGCTCCATTAACATGTTTATTAATGAAGATTTACCAACGTTAGAACGTCCGATAAATGCGTATTCTGGCTTTCTGTCTTTGGGTGCTTTGGTAACATTACTGTTACTCATTATAAACTCTGCAGATTTTATTTTCATAAGAATTTTGCAATTTTTGCAAGAATTTTTTGCTATTTAGATGCTAGCCAGCTAGCTAGTATTTTATTGAATTCTTCTGGTTGTTCCATCATGGCAGCATGGCCACATTTGTCTATCCAAAATAAATCAGAATTTGGTAGTAATTTATGAAAATCCAAAGCAGCTTCTGGGGGTGTTACATTATCTTGTTTCCCCCAAATTAAACAAGTAGCTTGTTGCATTTCTGGTAAATCTTTGGCCATATTATGTCTGATAGCGCTTTTTGCAATATAGATAGTTTTTAGCGCTTTTACTCTGTCGTTAACAGTGTTGTAAACATCATCAACCAACTCTTTTGTGGCTATTTTAGGATCGTAAAAAACATCTTTTGCTTTTTGTTCTATGTATTCATAATTTCCTCTCTTCGGAAAACTATCTCCCATTGCTTTTTCATACAAACCAGAACTTCCGGTAAGTACAAGTGAGCTTACATTTTCTGGATATTGCTTTGTAAAATATAGGGCTATATGACCTCCTAATGAGTTCCCTAAAAGAATGGCTTTATCTATTTTTTTATGTTCTAAAAAATCTTTTAAGAACTTAGATAATTGTTTCACATTTGTTTTTAATAGTGGCAATTTGTATAAAGGCAATTCTGGTATTAAAACTTTGTAGCCATTGGAAGAAAAGTGATTAAAGGTAGTGTCAAAATTACTTAAAGCTCCCATTAATCCATGTAAAATAATGATTGCAGGGCCTTCGCCAGCTTCTGCGTATGTGTATTTTCCTTCTGTTGTTAACTTTTTAGTCATCGAATTTTTTTATTTCACTTCAAGGCAAATGTAACCCTTTTTTATGAATAAAATATCGTTTGCGTAAAACCCAAGTTTAAAATTATTTAGGTTTAATAAATACTTTTTTGTTAATAAATCTGTTATTTATTAACAAAGTGGTAAAAAGTGGTAAAAAGTGGTATTTTTTGTATATTTTTGATATCTATAAGACGTTTAATAAGTGATAAACCTAATTGGAACATACGAATGTAAGGCAGATGCTAAAGGAAGATTGATGATTTCATCAGCCTTTAAAAAGCAGTTGTCTAGTGTTTTGCAAGATGGGTTTGTAATAAAAAGAGCTGTTTTTCAACCTTGTTTGGAGTTGTATCCGATGGCAGAGTGGAATTTAATGATGGCGAAAATTAACAAATTAAATCGGTTTGTAAAAAAGAATAATGATTTTATTAGAAGATTTACTGCCGGTGTTAAAATGGTAGATGTAGATGCTACTGGTAGAGTTTTAATTCCAAAGGATTTAATTGATTTTGCAGGGATACAAAAACAAGTAGTTATGTCATCATCAGTAAATATTATTGAGATTTGGGATAAAGATAAGTACGAAAAGGCAATTGATGATGCGGCGTTAGATTTTGCTGATTTGGCCGAAGAAGTAATGGGAAATACAGAAGAAGATGAAATATCATAATCCGGTTTTATTGCATGAAAGTGTAGATGCGTTGGCAATTAAAAAAGCTGGTGTTTATGTAGATGTAACCTTTGGTGGAGGTGGTCATTCTAGAGAAATTCTAAAACAATTAGGGCCAGACGGTAAGTTGTTTGGGTTTGATCAAGATCCGGATGCGTTAGGAAATGTAATTGATGATGAGCGTTTTGTGTTGATTCCAGAAAATTTTCGATTTATATCGAGGTTTTTACGTTTTCACGGTATTAAAAAAGTAGATGGAATTTTGGCTGATTTAGGGGTTTCATCGCATCAATTTGATGAAGCAGAAAGAGGTTTTTCTATTCGTTTTGATGGTGATTTAGATATGAGGATGAATCAAAAGTCTAAAATATCTGCTAAAGAAATAATTAATGAGTATACAGAAGAGAAACTGGCTGAAATTTTGTTTTTGTACGGCGAGTTAAGAAATTCTAGAAATATTGCAAAAACAATTGTAGAGGCTAGAGAAAATGAAAAAATAGTAACAAGTTTTCAGTTAAAACAGGTGTTGCAAAAGTATTTGCCAAAGGCAAGAGAGCATAAAATATTAGCACAAATTTTTCAGGCTATTAGAATTGAAGTGAATGAAGAGTTAGAAGTGTTAAAAGAATTTTTGTTACAGGTGCCTAGTTTGTTAAAGGAGGACGGAAGGTTAAGTGTAATTTCTTACCATTCATTAGAAGATAGGTTGGTGAAAAGATTTATTAGAACGGGTATGTTTAGTGGAGAGCCAGAGAAGGATGTTTTTGGGAATATTACCGTTCCGCTTGAGAAAGTTGGTAAATTAATTGTTCCGCCAGCGGCTGAAATTAGCGTAAATAATAGAGCAAGAAGTGCAAAATTAAGAATAGCAACATTAAAAGTTTAAGGTTTTGTGTTTTGTGATTAACGTAGCGTGTTTGGATTACAAAATTTTGAATTTAGAACCTTATATATAGATTTTAAAAATGTCAAAAGTAAAAAAAGGAGTATATGATTTTTTACGGGGAAGTTTCCTAACGGATGATTCGGCTTTAAAAAATTGGCGGATAATCCTTTTTGTGGTTGCGCTGTTGTTAATTGTAATAGCTAGTGCGCATAGTGCTGATAAGAAAGTGATTAAAATATCAGTATTAAATAAAAAGAAAAGAGAATTAAAAGCAGTGTATATAGATACTGAAACCATTTTAACAAGGATGGAAATGGAATCTAACATTAGGGAAAAAGCAAAAATAAGAGGTTTAAAACCTTCGGAATCTCCTCCAAAGAAAATAAAAGTAACTATTAAAATTTAATAAAATTGGCAACTCAGAAAAAAAGCATACTTACAAAATTCTACATGGTAGCTGCTTTTATGACGCTGTTTTTAATAGCGGTAATAGTAAGAGTTGTTCATATTCAGCACGTACAAGGAGATAAGTATAGAAAACTTTCAACAGATTTAACAATCAGGCAAGATACTATTTACGCAAACAAAGGAAATGTGTATGGCGAAGATGGTAATTTGTTAGCAACATCAATGTCTAAATTTACTATTAGAATGGATTTGGTTGCTGTAGAGAATGCTGCTTTTGAAAAAAACATCAGTGGCTTGTGTAAAGAATTGTCTAAAATGTTGGGTAAATCTTCGAGCTATTATCAGAATAAATTACGAACGGCAAAAAAGAGGAAGAAAAGATACTTGTTAATTGCAAGAAACATTGGGTATAATGATTACCTAAAAATGAAAACATTTCCAATTTTTAATTTGGGTGTTTATAAAGGTGGTTTTATAGCAGAGCATAAAACTGTACGTGCGCATCCTATTGGTAAAATTGCAGAACGTACAATTGGTTACGATGATTATAGAGGAGAGGCAGGAATAGAAGGTGCTTTTGCAGATGATTTAGAGGGAGAGAACGGATTGCGATGGAAACAAAAAATTGCTCAGAATCAATGGAAGCCCATTAATGAAGGGAATGAAAAAGAACCTATAGATGGTCATGATATTGTAACAACCATAAATGTGAATATTCAAGATATTACACATCATGCATTGTTAGGTCAGTTAGAAAAATTTGAAGCAGAACATGGTTGTGCGGTGGTTATGGAAACAGCTACAGGAGAGGTAAAAGCAATTGCCAATTTAGGAAGAACTTCTAAAGGAAAATATTACGAGAAAAGAAATTATGCGGTTTGGGAAAGTCATGAGCCAGGCTCTACTTTTAAGTTGGCAAGTTTAATGGCGGCTTTAGATGATAAATTGATAGATACTTCTACCGTTGTTGATACAGAAAAAGGACGTATTTATATTAATAGAAGTAAGGTAGAGGATTCTCATAGAGGTGGTTATGGTAAAATTTCTGCTGCAAGAGTTTTTGAAGTTTCTTCTAACGTAGGAGTGGTTAAAATAATTAAGAAATATTATGATCATCAACCTCAAAAATTTATCGATAAAATAGAGAAATATGGTTTTACAAAACCAATTGGTTTTTCAATTAAAGGTGAAGGAACTCCTTATATACCTATGCCAAAAGACAAAGAATGGAGTAAAATTTCTTTAGAATGGATGTCTTGGGGTTACGGTATTGCTATTACACCAATGCAAACATTAATGTTTTACAATGCGGTTGCAAACAATGGTGTTATGGTAAAACCTAGGTTTGTAAAAGAGGTAAGAAGTCAGAATAAAGTTGAAAAAGTATTTGAAACTGTAGTTGTGAATCCTGCTATAGCATCAGAAGAAACGATAAAGAAGATGAGAAAAGTGATGGAGAACGTAGTTGTAAAAGGAACTGCACGTAATATTTATTCTCCAAATTTTTCTATGGCGGGTAAAACAGGAACTGCCAAAAAGTACATTCCTAGACATGTAAATGAAAAAGGACAAACGATATCTGGACATTATTCTACCAAGCATTATGTAGCTTCATTTGCTGGTTTTTTTCCTGCGGATAATCCAAAATATTCTTGCATTGTGGTTATTCATGATCCTAAGAAAGAAAAAGGATATTATGGTGCTACTGTTGCGGGGCCTGTGTTTAAAGAAATAGCACAAAAGATATATACAACCACGCCAGTAGATAATCAGAATGTAGATGATGAAATAGCGTTTGAATCTTTAGATAATCAATTTTCTAACTATAATAATTTGTTGGCAAAAAGTTATACAGAAGTTCCAAATGTTACAGGAATGTCTGGTATGGATGCTTTGTCTTTGTTAGAAAATATTGGATTAAAAGTAAAAATATATGGGGTTGGTAAAGTAAGAACCCAATCACTAAAAAAAGGACAAAAATTAGTAAAAGGAACAACCATAATTTTAAAACTTTCGTAAACTGAAAAATTTAAAAGACATATTATATCAGGTTTCTATTCTTAATGTATTTGGAGTTACAAATATTGAGGTAAAGAATATTGTTTTTGATTCGCGTAGCGTAAGAAAAGGTGATGTTTTTATTGCTCAAAAAGGAGTGACTGTAGATGGGCATTTGTATATAGATAAAGCCATTGAATTGGGTGCAATTGCAATTATTTGTGAAGATTTTCCTGTTGATAAAAAAATAGGAATTACATACATACAAGTTGCGGATGCAAATGTTGCTTTAGCTGTAATGGCTTCTAATTTTTATGAGAATCCTTCAAGCAAAATACCGCTTATTGGTGTTACAGGAACTAACGGAAAAACAACGGTAGCATCGCTTTTGTATCAGTTATTTAAAAAAGCAGGATATAAAGTAGGATTGTTGTCTACCGTAAAAATTTTGGTTGATGAAACCGTTTATAAAGCTACGCATACAACGCCAGATTCAGTTACCATTAATAATTATTTAGATAAAATGGTAGAAGCAGGTGTCGATTATTGTTTTATGGAAGTTAGTTCTCATGGAATTCATCAAAAAAGAACAGAAGGTTTGGTTTTTGCTGGTGGCATTTTCACCAATTTATCGCATGATCATTTAGATTATCACGCAACGTTTGCAGAATATAGAAATGTCAAAAAAATGTTTTTTGATGGTTTGCCTAAATCTGCTTTTGCACTCACCAATATAGATGATAAAAATGGTGGTTTTATGTTGCAAAACACCAAGGCGAAAAAATATAGCTATGCTTTAAAAACATTGGCAGATTACAAAGTAAAGATTTTGGAAAAGCAGTTTTCTGGAACTTTATTAAAAATTAATGAAACAGAGCTTTGGACCAAATTAATTGGTGAGTTTAATGGATACAATTTATTAGCAATTTATGCTACGGCAGAATTGTTAGGTTTAGAAAAGTTAGAGGTTTTAACAATAATTAGTCAGTTAGAGAGTGTAAGTGGGCGTTTTGAATATTTAGTTTCTGAAGATAATGTAACGGCAATTGTAGATTATGCACATACGCCAGATGCATTAAAAAATGTTTTAGAGACTATTAATGATATCAGAAAAGGGAATGAAAAACTGATTACAGTTGTTGGTTGTGGTGGTGATAGAGATAAGACTAAAAGACCAAAAATGGCACATATTGCGTCTCAATTAAGTACGCAAGCCATATTTACATCAGACAATCCTAGAACAGAAAATGCACAGGCAATTTTAGACGAAATGGAAACTGGTGTTTCTGCAGAAAACTATAAAAAAACATTGTCAATTTTAGATAGAAGACAAGCTATAAAAACGGCATGTAAGTTTTCTGAAAGTGGAGATATAATATTGATTGCAGGAAAAGGACATGAAGATTATCAAGAAATTAAAGGAATTCGAACTCATTTTAATGATTTAGAAGAGGTAACAAGTTGTTTTAATCAATTAAAAAAGAGTTAAAGATGCTGTATTATTTATTTCAATATTTAGATAGTCATTTTAATGTTCCGGGCGCTGGTGTGTTTCAGTTTATCACATTTAGAGCAGCGGCAGCATTTATTTTGTCCTTATTAATTTCTACCATTTATGGTAAGAGAATTATTAACTTTTTGCAGAAACAACAGGTTGGAGAAACTGTAAGAGATTTAGGTTTGGTAGGTCAAGTAGAAAAAAAAGGAACACCCACAATGGGAGGAGTTATCATTATTTTGGCAACATTGATTCCTGTTTTTTTATTAACCAAACTAGATAATATATATGTTATTATTTTAATAATTGCCACCGTATGGATGGGTTTTATTGGCTTTGTAGATGATTATATTAAAGTTTTTAAGAAAGATAAAGACGGCTTAAGTGGAAAGTTTAAAATTTTAGGACAAGTTGGTTTGGGAATTATTGTAGGGTCTATGCTGTACTTTAATGAGAATGTAACTATAAAAGAACAATTGCCAAAAGACCAGCAAGTTGTGCAAGAAAATGGTAGAAAGGTTGTTTTTGGTGAAGCACATAAATCAACAAAAACGACAGTTCCTTTTGTAAAAGATAATGAATTAGATTACTCAAAAGCATTGAGTTTTTTAGGTGAAGGTTACGAAAAATATGGATGGATCGTTTTTATTTTTATTACTGTTTTTATTGTAACAGGAATTTCAAATGGCGCCAATTTAACAGACGGAATAGATGGTTTAGCAGCAGGTTCTTCAGCAATTATGGTGCTTACATTGGCGGTTTTTGCTTGGGTTTCTGGTAACATCATTTTTGCCGATTATTTAGATGTCATGTACATTCCTAATTCTGGTGAGATGACCGTTTTTATAATGGCGTTTGCGGGTGCGTTAATTGGGTTTTTATGGTACAATACGTATCCTGCCCAAGTTTTTATGGGAGATACGGGGAGTTTAACAATTGGCGGAATTATAGCGGTTATTGCCATTGCAATTCGTAAAGAATTATTACTGCCAATTTTAGCAGGAATCTTTGTGGTAGAAAATCTTTCGGTGATTTTACAAGTGTCTTGGTTTAAATATACCAGGAAGAAATTTGGAGAAGGAAGAAGAATTTTTAGAATGTCGCCATTGCATCATCATTATCAAAAATTAAATTATCATGAAAGTAAAATTGTAGTTCGATTTTGGATTGTAGGAATTTTACTGGCAGTGTTTGCAATTGTAACATTGAAATTGAGGTAATAAAAAGCCCATCCTAACCTTCCCAAAGGGAAGAGATTAGCAAGTTTTTGAAAATATATATTTATTAAGAAAAATGAACAACCAAGATAAACATACGAGTGAGAAAAAGTCCTCCTTTGGAGGATTTAGGAGGCTTGTTATTCTTGGCGGAGGTGAAAGTGGTGTAGGTACGGCTCTTTTAGGAAAACAAAAAGGATATGAGGTTTTTGTTTCTGATAAAGGAGAAATATCGAAAAAATACAAAGAAGTTCTTGTACATCATAATATAGATTTCGAGGAAAAAAATCATACAGAAAGTAAAGTTTTACAAGCTGATGTTGTGATGAAGAGTCCGGGTATTCCAGATAAGGTTGCTTTAATTCAGAAGTTAAAAGAAAGCTCAATTCCTGTTATTTCAGAAATAGAGTTTGCGGCACAGTTTACAGAGGCTACAATTATAGGAATTACGGGGTCAAATGGAAAAACCACCACCACAATGTTATTGCATCATATTTTAAAAAATGCTGGTTTAAATGTGGGTGTCGCAGGGAATATAGGAGATAGTTTTGCGCAACAAGTGGCAGAAAATTCTTACGAAAATTATGTATTAGAACTGAGTAGTTTTCAATTAGACGGTATAGAAAAATTTAATAGTCATATTGCCATTTTAACCAATATTACACCAGATCATTTAGATAGATATGAATATGATTTTAATAACTATATAGCATCAAAATTTAGAATTACAAAAAACCAAAAAGCAACCGATTATTTAATTTATGATGCAGATGATTCAGCAATCTGTAATTGGTTAAAAGAGCACACAATCAAAGCAAAATTAGTTCCATTCTCAATTGAAAAAGAATTAGAATATGGAGCATTTTTAAAAGACAATAATATTATTATCAACATAAATAAAGACACATTTATTATGCCATTAACAGCTTTATCAATTAAAGGAAAACACAATACAAAAAATGCAATGGCGGCAACATTGGCTGCGCAATTATTAAATGTTAGAAGGCAAAATATAAAAGAAAGTTTAGAAGATTTTGAAGGGGCAGAACACCGTTTAGAAAATGTGGCAAAAGTTAGGGATGTAGAATATATAAATGATTCTAAAGCAACCAATGTAAATGCAACTTTTTATGCGCTAGAATGTATGGAAAAAACTACAATTTGGATTGTAGGTGGTGTTGATAAAGGCAATGATTATAATGATTTATTACCATTGGTTAGAGAGAAGGTAAAGGCAATTGTTTGTTTAGGGGTTGATAATGAAAAAATTAAAAACGTCTTTGGCAATGTTGTAGATATAATTGTTGAAACTGCAGGAGCAGAAGAAGCGGTAAAAGTTTCGCATAAATTGGCAGAAAGAGGAGAAGTAGTGTTGTTGTCACCGGCTTGTGCAAGTTTCGATTTGTTTGAGAGCTATGAAGACAGAGGTCGTCAATTTAAAAAAGCAGTACGTAGCCTATAAATTGTTTCGTATAAAGCATTTTATTATAGTAAAATTTAAAGTATTTATATAAAAATCTAGAAATTAAAAAATGAAAACCATTTTACAACACATAAAAGGAGATAAAACCATTTGGGCTATTGTAGCGGTCTTGGCGGTGTTTTCGTTTATGCCTGTGTATAGCGCAAGCACAAACTTGGTGTATGTAGTGGGGTCTGGAGGATCTACTTTTGGGTATTTAATGAAGCATGCCTTTTTGTTAATTATGGGCTTTATCATTATTTATGTTGTTCATAAAATACCGTATAGATATTTTTCTGGAGGTGCTGTGATCATGATTCCTATTGTACTTGTTTTGTTAATTTTTACAATGATGCAAGGAACCACCATTGGCGGGGCAAATGCAAGTAGATGGATTCGGATACCGTTTGTTGGTATTGGTTTTCAGACATCAACATTGGCGGGATTGGTTTTAATGGTGTATGTAGCAAGATATTTAGCCAGAAATAAAGAAAAGGAAATAAAATTTAAAGAAAGTTTATGGCAATTATGGTTGCCTGTTGCAGCTATTTTAATATTAATTTTACCAGCAAATTTTTCTACAACGGCAATATTTTTTGTAATGATATTGGTCTTGTCTTTTATTGGTGGTTATCCATTAAAATATATCGGTTTTATTATTGGTGCATCTATTGTAGCGCTTACCCTTTTTATTTTGGCAGCAAAGGCATTCCCGGAAGCCATGCCAAATAGAGTTCAAACATGGCAAAATAGAATAGAGAATTTTTCAGATAAGGGAGGTCAAGAAGCATATCAAGTAGAAAAAGCAAAAATAGCGATTGCTACTGGCGGACCTTTAGGTTTAGGACCAGGAAAAAGTAATCAGAAAAACTTTTTACCACAATCGTCATCAGACTTTATTTTTGCTATAATTATTGAAGAATTTGGTTTGATGGGTGCAGTTGTAATTGTGTTTATTTATTTTTTATTGCTGTTCAGAATATTTGTTGTTGTTAGAAAAACAACTACCATTTTTGGAACATTATTAGTCATTGGGGTTGGATTTCCAATTATTTTTCAAGCGATTATTAACATGGCAGTTGCCACCAATTTATTTCCTGTTACAGGACAAACTTTGCCGTTAATTAGTAGTGGAGGTACATCTGTTTGGATGACTTGTTTTGCCTTGGGAATGATTTTAAGTGTTAGTGCCACCAAAGATATTACAGAAGAAGAAATTTTAGATGATAATCCTTTAGATATTTTACATGAAACCATATAACATACTTATTTCTGGAGGAGGAACTGGCGGACATATTTATCCGGCAATTGCTATTGCAAACGAATTAAAATTGCGTTATCCTGATGCAAAGTTTTTGTTTGTGGGTGCAAAAGATAAAATGGAAATGGAAAAAGTTCCGCAAGCGGGATATGACATAAAAGGATTGTGGATAGCTGGTTTACAAAGAAAACTAACCATAGATAATTTATCATTTCCTTTTAAGTTGATGCATAGTTTGTGGAAAGCAAATTCTATAATTAAAAAATTTAAACCAGATATTGCTATTGGTACCGGTGGGTTTGCTAGTGGGCCAACGTTAATTATGGCAAATAGAAAAGGGATTCCTACCTTGATACAAGAACAGAATTCTTTTCCTGGAATTACAAATAAATTATTAAGTAAGAAAGCACATAAAATTTGTGTTGCCTATGATCATTTAGAACGTTTTTTTCCTATTGATAAAATTGTAAAAACAGGCAATCCTGTACGTCAAGATTTATTGTCTATTCATGGCAAAACAGCAGAAGGAATAGACTTTTTTAAATTGAATGCTAAAAAGAAAACTGTTTTAGTTTTAGGTGGAAGTTTAGGCGCAAGAAAAATAAATGAGTTAATAGAAACAAATTTAGATTTTTTTAAAAAGCAAGAGGTTCAAGTTGTTTGGCAATGTGGAAAGCTATATGTTGATGAATTTAAAAAATACGATGAATTAGAAAATATTCAAGTTCATCAGTTTTTAAATAGAATGGATTTAGCCTATGCAGCTGCAGATTTTATTATCTCAAGAGCGGGAGCTAGTTCTGTTTCTGAATTGTGTATTGTTGGCAAACCCGTAATATTTGTGCCATCACCAAATGTGTCTGAAGATCATCAAACAAAAAATGCAAAATCTATTGCAGACAAACATGGTGCTATTTTATTAAAGGAAAATGATTTAAATACCTTTCCTATTGTTTTTGAAACCCTTTTAAAAGATAAAGGAAAACAAGAACATTTATCAGAAAATATAAAGGAATTAGCGTTGCCAGGAGCAACAACAGATATTGTAAATGAAGTTGAAAAATTATTAAAAAAGTGAATTTGAAATCCATACATAACGTCTATTTTGTCGGAATTGGTGGCATAGGAATGAGCGCAATTGCTCGTTACTTTGTGTCTACTGGTAAAAACGTGGCGGGTTATGATAAAACGCCTTCTCAAGTAACTTCTGATTTAGAAGGGCTTGGTGTTGACGTGCATTTTGAAGACAACGTAAAAAATATCCCAATTTCGTTTTTAGATACAAATAAAACATTGGTGGTGTATACGCCAGCAATTCCTAAGAACCATTTGGAATACAATTATTTTGTAGATTCTAATTTTACCGTGTTAAAAAGATCTGAAATTTTAGGTAAAATTACTGAAAATACGGTTTGTTTGGCGGTTGCTGGTACTCACGGTAAAACTACAACTTCGGCTATTTTAGGTCATATTATGGCAGAGGTTGGTGCTACTTCTTTTTTAGGTGGAATTGCAGAAAATTATAATTCTAACTTAATCTTAGGAGAAGACAAAGTTACTGTTGTAGAAGCCGATGAATTTGATAGATCCTTTCTAAAATTAAGTCCTAATATTGCTTGTGTAACTTCTATGGATGCAGATCATTTAGATATTTACGGCAGTTCAGAAGCATTGCAAGAATCATTCTTAGAGTTTACTCAAAAAGTTTCAGATACGTTAATTGTTGCCAAAGGATTGCCTTTAAAAGGATTAACTTATGCAATTAATGATAGTGCAGATTACAACGCTTTTAATTTAAAAATTAAAAATGGAACGTATGTTTTTGATGTAAAAACACCTACATCAGAAATTAAAAATATAGATTTTCACCTTCCAGGACAACACAACATAATGAATGCTTTAGCGGCATTGGCTATGGCAGATGTTTACGGAGTTTCTTTAGAGCAAATAAAAAATCGTTTGGAAACTTTTAAAGGCGTAAAAAGAAGATTTTCATATAAAATCAAAACCAATGATTTTGTATTGATAGATGATTATGCACATCATCCTACAGAAATAGTTGCGGTAGAAAAAGCGATACGAGAAATGTATCCAAATGAAAAAGTAATGGTTGTTTTTCAACCTCATTTATTTTCTAGAACCAGAGATTTTATCGATGATTTTGCCTTGGCTTTATCAAAATTTGATGAAGTACTGTTGTTGCCAATTTATCCGGCAAGAGAAATGCCTATTACTGGCGTAAATTCTGAATGGCTGTTGGGCAAAATTGATGTTGAACATAAAAAAATAACCGAAACAAATAAAATACTAAAAGATATTAAGAATTCCACATCAAATATTGTGGCATTTCTAGGAGCAGGAGACATTGGAAGGCTTTGTGAAGAGGTTGCGTATCAACTATTAAAAATGGACAAAAATGAAATATAAGAAGTTGATAAAATACCTGTTATTTGTAGCATTAACAATAGGTTTGATGTTTTTGTATAGTTTTACTTCAAAAAGAAATTTACAAAAAAAAGTACATGAAATTCAAGTGGAATTTAGTGATGGAGATAATAATTTTTTAACCCATGCAATGGTTAATAAATTGTTAATACAAAAAAACGATTCTATACAAAACTTACCAAAATCTGTAATAAATTTATACGGTTTAGAGAATAATGTTTTACAGAACCCTTATGTAGAAGAAGCAGCAGTGTTTTTAACCATTGAAGGAACCTTAAAAACAAGCGTTAAACAACGTAGCCCAATTGCTAGAATTGTCAATAAAAATGATTCTTATTATATTGATAAGCAAGGAATTAAAATACCTTTATCAGATAATTATTCTGCAAGAGTTTTGCTGGTTTCAGGAGTGGAAAAAGATAGTGAAATTAAAGAATTAGTGTCTTTGGTTTCCTTAATTTTGAATGATGCTTTTCTAAAAAAAGAGATTGTAGGAATAGAGAAATATGGTCATAATGAGTATCAATTTTCTACTAGAAGTGGAAATCATAAAATAGATTTTGGAGAATTTATGAATGTAGCTATCAAAATTAATAAATTAAAAGCGTTTTATAACATAGCATTTGAAGATAAAACAATAGAAAATTATAAAAAGATTACTGTAAAATATCACAACCAAGTGGTGTGCACAAAATAAATTATTATGGAAAACAATAAAATTGCAGTTGGCTTAGATATTGGTACTACTAAAATTGTTGCCATGATAGGCCGTAAAAACGAATACGATAAAATAGAAATTATTGGTATTGGTAAGGCAAAAAGCTTGGGCGTAAAACGTGGTGTGGTAAGTAATATTACTCAAACAATACAATCTATACAGCAAGCTGTAGATGAAGCAGAAAGTGTTTCTGGTGTTAAAATTTTAAATGTTGTTGTTGGTATTGCCGGCCAGCATATTAGAAGTTTACATCATAGCGATTATATTACAAGAAATAATGCAGAAGAGGTCATAAATGATATAGATATAGACAACCTAGTCAATCAAGTACATAAATTGGTAATGCTTCCTGGAGAGGAGATTATTCATGTTTTACCGCAAGAATTTAAGGTAGATTCTCAGTCAGATATTAAAGAACCAATTGGTATGTATGGCGGGCGTTTAGAAGCAAATTTTCACGTAGTTGTTGGGCAAGTTTCCTCTATCAGAAATATTGGTCGTTGTGTAAAAAGTGCTGGTTTAGATTTATCAGAAATAACATTAGAGCCGTTGGCTTCAGCAGCCGCAGTTTTAAGTCAAGAAGAAAAAGAAGCAGGTGTTGCTTTGATTGATATTGGAGGAGGAACTACAGATTTGGCCATTTTTAAAGACGGAATTATTAGACATACTGCTGTAATTCCTTTTGGTGGAAATGTAATTACTGATGATATAAAAGAAGGCTGTTCAATTATAGAAAAACAAGCAGAATTACTGAAAATTAAATTTGGTTCTGCATGGCCTGGTGAAAATAAAGAATCAGAAATTGTTTCTATTCCTGGGTTAAGAGGTAGAGAGCCAAAAGAGATTACGCTTAAAAATTTATCCAAAATTATTCATGCTAGAGTACAAGAAATAATTGAGCATGTATATTTAGAGATTAAAAATTACGGTCATGAAACGGCCAAAGGAAAATTAATTGCAGGTATTGTTTTAACCGGTGGTGGGGCTCAGCTGAATCACTTACGTCAATTGGTAGAATATATCACAGGTATGGATGCAAGAATAGGATATCCTAATGAGCATTTGGCAGGAGAATCAGATGAAAGCTTGTCTAGCCCAGCATACGCAACCGCAGTTGGTTTGTTAATGGAAGGTTTAAATAGAGGTTCAAAAGAAGAAGAAGAGGAAGAAATAATTGAAGAAATAGTAGATGAGGTATTAAAACCAAAAGAAGAAATAGAAGAAATAGAAGAGGTGGTACCGGAAGTTAAAAAAAAACAGAAACCGAAACCAAAGCGGAAATCGTTTTTCGAAAAATTTACAGAAGGTTTAAAAGATTTTTTAGATAATGCTGAATAAAGCTGAAGCTAAAAATTGCAGAAAATAGAAAAATAAAAAAAATAAAAAGAATTAAAAAATAGGTTATTATGAGCGCAGAATTTGATAACATTTCGTTTGACATGCCCAAAACACAATCTAATACTATTAAGGTAATAGGTGTTGGTGGCGGAGGAAGCAACGCAGTAAACCACATGTTTACACAAAACATTAAAGGAGTAGATTTTGTAATCTGTAATACAGATGCACAAGCTTTAGAAAACAGTGCTGTTCCTAATAAAATTCAATTAGGAGCAAACTTAACATCTGGTTTAGGTGCAGGTGCAAATCCAGAGGTTGGTGCACAAGCAGCTAAAGAAAGCATGCAAGAGATACAGCAAATGTTAAATACCCAAACAAAAATGGTATTTATAACTGCTGGTATGGGTGGTGGAACTGGTACAGGAGCAGCACCAATAATTGCAAAGATTGCAAAAGATATGGATATTTTAACTGTTGGTATTGTAACCATGCCTTTTCAGTTTGAAGGTAGAATGCGTTCTAAACAAGCACAAATAGGAATTGATCAGCTGCGCAAAAATGTTGATTCTTTAATTGTGATTAATAATAATAAACTTAGAGAAGTTTATGGAAACCTTGGTTTTAAAGCAGGTTTTTCTAAAGCTGATGAAGTTTTATCTACCGCTTCTAAAGGAATTGCCGAAGTAATAACGCATCACTACAAACAAAATATTGACTTGCATGATGCAAAAACTGTACTTTCTAATAGTGGTACAGCCATTATGGGATCTGCAAAAGAAGAAGGTACAAATAGAGCTAAAAATGCTATTGTAAAGGCGTTAGATTCGCCGTTGTTAAACGATAACAAAATTACAGGTGCAAAAAACGTTTTGTTGTTAATTGTTTCAGGGAAAAACGAAGTTACTTTAGATGAAATTGGTGAAATTAATGACCATATTCAAGATGAAGCAGGTTACGAAGCTAATATTATTATGGGTGTTGGTGAAGATGAAAACTTAGGAGACGCAATTGCTGTAACTATTGTAGCTACAGGTTTTGCAGCAGATCAACAAAGTACA
The DNA here is from genome assembly GCF_051251875.1 of Polaribacter sp. Lineage (GTDB taxonomy): Bacteria > Bacteroidota > Bacteroidia > Flavobacteriales > Flavobacteriaceae > Polaribacter. The sequence goes on along the minus strand of NZ_JBPOGL010000029.1, from coordinate 29,743 downwards.
ATTACCAATACAGAAGTTAAAAAAATTGTTCACACTTTAGAAGATGATCAAAAAGCTACGTATAATTTTTCTGATAAAACAATTATCAGATCAACAAATATAAACGAGCCAATTTCTCCTGAGGTTAAGGAAAATATTGTACATGTTTTAGAAGATGATGTAGAAGATATAAAGCCTAAAATGAGTTTAATTTCTACATCTAAGGTGATTGCCAACATGCCTGTAATTTATGATGAAATTCATAAAGAAAATATCTCTGAAACAGATTTTATTATAACCAATGTTACTAAAAAGGAAGTTGATACTAGAGTTATAGAAGAGCAAGAAACTCAATTGCAAGGAGACTTGTTGTTTGAATTTCCTTTAAAAGCAACTGCAGAAAAGGAGGCTGAAGAAAGAGCGGCTTTATTACGCAAAGAAGAGGAAGCAGCAGCTTTACATGAGATTGAAGTTTTTAACGCTCAGAAAGTAACGGCTAAACCTCAAGAAAAAGAGACTAGATACGTCTTAGAAGATTTTGATGCAAAACCAACAATTGGTAAAAGTTCTCATATTAAAGAGAAAAAAAATGAAGAAGAAGATTTTGGCTTTGAGCTAAAAACAACAAAAACTACTTCGCAAATAAATAATATTGTAGCAGATAGTGAAGAGGTTTCTCCTTTGAGTTTAACAATTTCTGAATTGCAAATAAGAGCAGCAGAAAGACGTAAAACAATGAAAGGTTTTAACTATAAATTTAACGACCAGTTAAATAAGAATATTGATGAAATTGAGCGTCAGCCTGCGTATAAAAGACTTGGTGTAAACTTAGACCAAAAAGCATCTATTAGTAAGACTCAAACGTCTCTTAAAAAGGATGATGATGATATTGATTTTAGATCTAATAATACTTTTTTACATGATAATGTAGATTAGAGATTAAAATCTTAATTTCTTAGAATAAAAAGCCATATCTGTTTATAGATATGGCTTTTTACTTATAACACTTTATGTGATAGTGCTAAAATTTTTAATTATGAGGTTTTTTATTTTTATTCATATATGTGGTGCTTTATCGTTTAAATAATTCTGTACGTTAATGATTTTTAATAGATAGAAAAGTTGTTATCTATCTGTAAATAAGTGTGTTGTTCTATTTTTTAAGAATTGTTTAATGAACAGCTTAAAGTTGCTGTTTGTCTTTAGATAATGGTTAATGGTCTGAAAGTGTAAGTATTAGGTTTTAATTGATTGTATATTTGTAGTAACAAAAGAGAAAAGTATACTACTTAAAATTCATATTGCCCCTAATTTAATCCCTACAATTATCTTAAAACCATATTTATTTATAGATATGGTTTTTTTGCTTTTAGAGAATTTACAACGCTTACTAACATGAGTTCAATTTAATAAAATTGAATTAAAGCTATGAATAAAGCAAAAAATTTAGAAATAACAATTGTAAAAGAAGGTGTTTTATAACCTAAAACTCATTTAGGTTTTTATGTGGAAACAAATTCTTATTCAAGAATTAAAGTTTATACTATTACAGGTGTTTTGATTGGTAAAATAAAAGAAAAATACCACCAATGTAAACAATAAAGATTTTCCATTTGTACAGTTGAAAAGGGGTTGTTTATATGGTAAAAATTAGTAATGATTTTTAAAAGATAGAAAAGTTGTTGTCTGTTTGTAAGTATGTGTGTTGTTCTATTTTTTAAGAATTGTTTAATGAACAGTTTAAAGTTGCTGTTTATCCTTAGATAATGGTTAGTGGTCTGAAAGTATAAGTATTAGGTTTTAATTGATTGTATATTTGTAGTAACAAAAGAGAAAAGTATACTAATTAAAATTCATGTTTCCCTTAATTTAATCCCCCAATTATCTTAAAACCATATTTATTTATAGATATGGTTTTTTTGCTTTTAGAGAATTTACAACGCTTACTAACATGAGTTCAATTTAAGAAAATTGAATTAAAGCTATAAATAAAGCAAAAAATTTAGAAATAACAATTTTAAAAGAAGGTGTTTTATAACCTAAAACTCATTTAGGTTTTTATGTGGATACAAATTCTTATTCAAGAATTAAAGTTTATACTATTACAGGTGCTTTGATTGGCAAAATAGAAGAAAAATACCACCATTGTAAACAATAAAGATTTTCCATTTATACAGTTGAAAAGCGGTTGTTTATATGGTGAAAATTAGTAATGATTTTTAAAAGATAGAAAAGTTGTTGTCTGTTTGTAAGTATGTGTGCTGTTCTATTTTTTAAGAATTGTTTAATGAACAGTTTAAAGTTGCTGTTTATCCTTGGATAATGGTTAGTGGTCTGAAAGTATAAGTATTAGGTTTTAATTGATTGTATATTTGTAGTAACAAAAGAGAAAAGTTTATTACTTATAATTCATATTTCCCCTAATTTAGTCCCCCAATTTTATTTAAACCATATTTATTTATAGATATGGTTTTTTTGCTTTTAGAGAATTTACACTGCTTAACGCAATAAAAATAAGCCTTGTTTAATTTTTAGAGACTCTTTTTATATAAGAAATTAATTGGTAAATACGTACGCGTGAAGGATTGAAGCAATTGTTTGAGCTCTTTTTGTTTTTACAAAAAAGCGAGTGCGGAAAGCCTGACCTGCAAGGGCACGCCCAAAACAAAAAAAAATCCATCTAAAAAAGATGGATTTTAATATGTAAAATGTTTTAAAGTTTAGCTTAAAGCTTCTTTAATTCTTTTGATTGCTTCTCTTATTTGTAACTCAGAAGCTGCATACGATAAACGGATACAGTTTGGCGTACCAAAAGCATCACCAGTTACCGTGGCAACATTTGCTCTTTCTAAAATGAATAAAGAAAAATCACTTGCAGTTTCAATTTTATATCCGTTGATCGTTTTTCCGAAGAAAGCAGAAACATCAGGAAAAACGTAAAAAGCGCCTTCAGGAACATTTACTTTAAAGCCATCAATTTCTCTTAACAAATCAATTATGATATCTCTACGAGTTTTAAACTCATCTACCATGTATTGAATTTTAGAAATAGGTGCTAAAACTGCAGTAATTGCTGCTCTTTGAGCAATACAATTTGTACCAGAAGTAATCTGACCTTGCATTTTTGTACATGCTTTTGCAATCCATTCTGGAGCGCCAATATAACCAATTCTCCAACCTGTCATAGCAAATGCTTTTGCCAAACCGTTAACGGTAATGGTTCTGTCGTACATGCTTTCTATGGCCGCAAAACTAAATGGTTTTGTGTCGTAATTAATGTGTTCATAGATTTCATCTGATAAGATAAAGATCTGTGGATGTTTTTCTAAAACTGCTGCCAAGGCTCTGTATTCTGCTTCGCTATAAATAGTACCGCTTGGGTTGTTTGGCGAGTTAAAGAAAATCATTTTTGTTTTAGGCGTAATAGAAGCCTCTAATTGTTCTGGAGTGATTTTAAAATCAGTCTCTATAGAAGAAGGAATTTCTACATAGGTTGCTTCGCATAAAATTGCAATTGCAGAGTAACTTACCCAATAAGGTGCTGGTAATAAAACTTCGTCACCTGGGTTTAATAATACTTGTGCAATGTTTGCAATAGATTGTTTTGCCCCTGTAGAAACTACTACTTGACTAGGTTTGTAAACTAAATCGTTATCACGTTTAAACTTTGTGCAAATAGCTTCTTTTAAATCTGCATATCCATCTACTGGAGAATACGAATTGTAATTTTGATTGATAGCTTCAATGGCAGCGTCTTTGATAAAATCTGGTGTATTAAAGTCTGGTTCTCCTAAACTTAAACCAATAATATCTTTTCCTTCTGCTCTTAATTCTCTTGCTTTAGCAGCCATTGCTAAAGTTTGAGACACAGGTAAACTGTTAATTCTGTCCGATAATGGATGTGTCATTTCTACTGTTAGTTGTTGATGTTTATTTATGCTATTTCAGGTTTTTGCCCTAAAACACCTAAGTGTCTAAAGTGCTCTATAATTGCTTTACGTGTTGTTTTGTACTCATTATAAGGCAAGTTAAATTCCTTGGCGGTTTCTTTTACAATTTTAGCCAATTTTCCATAATGTACATGAGAAATATGTGGAAAAATATGATGTTCAACTTGATGATTTAAGCCACCTGTATAAAAGTTTACCAACCAATTGCTAGGCGCAAAGTTAGATGTTGTGTATAATTGATGGACTGCCCAAGTGTGTTCTAAATTTCCATTTTTATCTGGTATTGGCATCACTGTATTTGGTACAATGTGCGCTAATTGAAAAACCAAACTTAAAATCATACCGGCAGTATAATGCATTACAAAAAAACCGATTAAAATTTTCCACCAGGCTACGTCTAAAACCAATAAAGGTAAAAGAATCCAAAGTGCGTAATAGGCTATTTTAGAAATGACTAATTTAGTCCATTCTGTTGCCGGATTTGGAAATTTACCATAAGATAGTTTGCGTTTTAAATAACGGTGCATTTGTTTAATATCTGTAGTAATTGCCCAGTTAATGGTTAATAATCCGTATAAAAATATAGAATAAAATTTCTGTATTTTATGAATTGGCAACCATTTAGAATGTTGAGAAAAACGAATAATTCTACCAGCATCTATATCTTCATCATGGTCTTTTACATTGGTAAATGTATGGTGTAAAACGTTGTGTTGTACTTTCCAGTTATACACATTACCTGCAAGAATATAAATACTGCTACCCATTAATTTGTTAACCCATTTTCTTTTAGAAAAAGATTCATGATTTGCATCGTGCATTACATTCATACCAACACCAGCCATACCTACACCCGTAACTACCATTAAAAGTGCCATTAACCATTGTGGCATTGTTACCGTTAAAATTAATATGAAAGGTACTAAGAATAAAGAAAACATGATAATTGCTTTTGTATACAATTTCCAGTTTCCTGTTCTTTTTATGTTGTTTTCTTTAAAATAATTATTTACTCTTTTGTTTAGAGTTCTAAAGAATTTAGCTTTATCTACCCTAGAAAAGTTTATTGTTTTCATTTAATGTTTTAAAAATAAGTTACAAAAATACGCATTTGAACATAGTCTTTTATGATAAACGTCATATTTTGTTGCATATTGTTTGTCAACAAACACTATTTTTGTCGCTCAAAAATGAATATTGATGGAAATAATACACAAATATTTTAAAAATTTATCAGAAAAACAAATTGCACAATTTGCAAAATTACAAGATTTATATGAAGATTGGAATTTGAAAATAAATGTTGTTTCTAGAAAAGATATTGATGAGTTGTATCTCCGTCATGTTTTGCATTCTTTAGCAATAGCAAAGGTAGTACAATTTAAACCGGGTTCTAAAGTGTTAGATGTTGGTACTGGTGGTGGTTTTCCTGGAATTCCGTTAGCCATTTTATTTCCAGAAACACAGTTTCATTTGGTAGATTCTATTGGTAAAAAAATAAAAGTAGTAAATGAAGTTGTTGAAGGTTTGGGTTTAGAAAACGTAAAGACAACAAACGGTAGAGTAGAAGAAGTAAAAGATACGTATGATTTTATAGTGAGTAGAGCTGTAGCACAAATGGAAACTTTTGTGGGATGGACGAAAGGTAGAATTGCCAAAAAACAAAATCACGACTTAAAAAATGGAATTTTATATTTAAAAGGAGGCGATTTGTCTGAAGAATTAAAATTGTATACTTCTGCAACTATTTATAATATACCAGATTATTTTGACGAAGATTTCTACGAAACTAAAAAAGTAGTACATTTAGGAATGAAGTTTAAAGGGTAAGTTTTACCGTATTTTATAAAAATAAGAACATTATAACCACAAAAGACGTACTACACAGTGCGTCTTTTGTATTTAACAAATGATCATCAATCTAGTTTCTCCTTTTTTTTCTTTTGGCGCTCTGTGAAGGCAAGGAAGTACGTTACTTTCTGGATGATCGATGGCTAATTTCCATAATTGACCAATACCTAAGTTGATAATTTGTGCTTCTGGATTTTCTTGATAGTGCAAATCAAAGAAAAATTCACTTAAAAAAGATTCAAAACCTTCTTCACATTCCTCGGCATATAGTTTTTTGAGTTCTGCTCGTATTTCGGGAATAAGGATTTTTTGCGTGGCTTGTGCGTTTGGTAAAATGTCACTAGTTGCTCCGTAATACGTGCATAAAAAAGTATCGGTTGCTATAGGAGAACGGTCTACATGAAAAGAATACACATCGGTTGGAAAAAACGGAAAGGCATCATCTCTTTCATAATGCTTAATGATGTTTATTGTTGGAGATTTTCCGTTATTTTTTAATAGCTTAAAGTCGTTTAAAAGAATATTGCGTGCAACTTGTCCTTGTTCACTTAATTGAAGAGCTAGAAGCTCTTTTGGATGAATCTCAACCATATTCTCAGTCAGCGTTATTTTATGAACAATCTCAGAAAAATCACCTTTTAATTTACGGTTCCAACAAAGGGCATTCACATTTCCGTGAAAAGAAGTTGCAATCAATTGGTCAAAACTTGATACTTGTTTAATTTGATGCTCGGAAGGAGATAATTTGCTCATAAAAGTGTACCTCTTTATACTGATATGTAATTAGTTTTTAATTTAAATCAGCAAGTAGCGAAGTTCGTTTTTTTCTTTTAAATTCTGGCTAAAAAATATAAGTGATTCAATTATTTTTTGGTCTACTGAAATAAATGGAGGTTTAAATAAGGTAAGCGCTACTTTTTAATGGAAGTAATATATTTTTGATAGTCTTCAGGAGAATCTAAATCAATAGGCCCCTTTTTACTTGTAATTAAAAGTGTGGTTTCTCTATTTTTCTGCAAAAATTCTTTGGCGCCTTTATCTCCTTTTAATAATTTTAATTCTGAAAAATATTTCTTTGGAAAAACGGCCGGAACTCCAGGTTTTGTGTCGTAATTAGAAGCAATAATTTTAGAAGTGTTTTCTTGATACACATCAATTAACATGTTTAAATAAGTGGTATTTACTTCTGGTTGATCTGCCAACATAATTAAAACGGCATCAAATCTCTGTTTCTCTTTTTCTATAAATTTTATTCCGGCAACAATGCTAGAACTTAAACCAGATGCATGGTTTTTATTGAAAATAAACGGAATGCTTTTGGTTGAAATTTCGTTTTTAATTTTTTCTGCATTTGCTCCTAAAACACAAAATGTAATTATAGCTTTAGATTTTTTTGCGTTTTCTAAAGTGTTGTCTAGTAGTGTTTTATTGTTTGTTTTTAAAAGTTGCTTTATGGTTTTCATTCTAGATGATTTTCCTGCAGCTAACACTAATATAGCAATTGAAGTCATGCTAGTAATGAATTTTACCGTTAATTTCTCGTAAGGAAAATGGCTTTTTTTCTCTGATTACAGATAAAATTTCAGCAACAATAGAAAGCGCAATCTCTTCTGGGGTTTGAGCGCCAATATGCAAACCTGCCGGTGTATAAATATTGTCTAGAAATTCATCAGAAATTTCTGGAACAAGTTCAAAAAGTTCGTTAAACAATCGTTCTCTTCTGTTCGGAGCACCTAAAATTCCGATATATTTAGGAGTGTATTCAGTTAGTTTTACAACATACTTAAGATCTTGAACATAACTATGATTCATAATTACAATGGCAGTATTTTCTGTAATATTTGTAAATTGAATGGTTTCTGGAGCATTGCCAATTACAGTATTTGCTCCAGGAAAATCTGTAAGCTGTTTGCTGTCTTTTACGGAGGTTATCACATCAACTTCCCATCCCAAAGTAGCTGCAATTTTACATAATTTTACAGCATCGTGTTCACCACCAATAATTATCAATTTAAAACTTGGTTGTAAGATTTGAGAAAAAAGACCCACATTAGCTTTTTGTTGCTGCTTAAAGAATTTAGAAAATTGAAATGATTTGTTGTTTTCAAAAGTAATTACAGTACCAAAATTGCCATAGCTTTCATCTTCTTTTATAAAATAACTTTCTAGTTTTACGGTTTCTCTTTTACTATTGGCTTTTGAAAAAGTTTTTATAAAATCATTGGTAAGAAAGAAAGGCTCTATTAAGATGTATAAAATACCTTCGCAGCCCAACTTGTATCGTCCGTCGTAGGTAATTATTTTGGGGGTGTTATCAGCAAAAATACTTTTTGCTCTGTGTATAATTTCCTTTTCTACACAACCACCACTTACGGCTCCCACAGAGTTAAAATCTTCAGAAATTAACATTCTAACACCTGGTTTTCTGTAAGAAGAACCTTCTAAATGTACCACAGTTGCCAGTACGTTTTTCAATCCTTTTTGTTGATTGATTACAGCTTGGCTTATAATTTCTTTCAGTTCGTGAATCATTTATATAATTACAATTAAGGCTTAAATATAAAACTTTTAAAGTTATTATTTTTGATGATTTTATAAAGTGTTCTAAAAATTTAGATCACTTTTAGAGGTGTAAAAATCTGAATTAACTTAAAAAGAATATCCAATAGCGAAGTTAAAAACAGGTTCATCTGCTCTAAAATCCCAACGTTTTTCTTCTTCTAAAGAAGGGTCGTGAAAAGGTGCAGCAAAATCAAAACGAATTACAAAACCTTGTACATCTACACGCAAACCAACACCTGCTCCCATACCCAATTCATTTATAAAGTTTGATGTAAATTTATCTGTAACATTACCATTATCATCATTAAAATCTGAATTAGAAACGGTATTCCAAACATTTCCTGCATCTGCAAAAACAGCTCCTTTAAAGAACGAATAAATTGGAAAACGATATTCTATATTTGCTTCTATTCTAACATTACCTGTTTTATCAAAATAAGAACTATTATCATCTGTATTATTACCGTCATAAGTTCCCGGTCCTAAAGACCGAATATTAAATGCTCTTACACTGTAAGGCCCGCCGGAATAGTATTGTTTTACAAAAGGAATTACATCAGAATTGCCATAAGCATACCCATAACCCGCAAAGATTCTAGCAGCAATTGTTTGTTCCTTTTTAGCTCCAAAATTATAATGATATCTAGCATCAACATCTGCTTTTGCATATTGTGCGTATTCCAATCCTAAAAATTGTTTGGGTTCACCTGCTGTTTTTTCTTTGCCTAGTAAACTAATAGAATTACCAGCAACATCTAAGGTAGATTGTAAATAAAATTGTTGTGTTTTGCTAGCATTCATCATTTCATTATAGGTAAAAGAAAAGGTAAGTCCGCTTATAAATTGTTGATCAAAACTACTCTGTAAAAACGAGTTATTATCTAAAATTTCTTGAAATGCCGCGGTAGTATTAGATAGATTGGTATAATTTACAGAAATAGGATTAAATTCATAGGTTATATATTTATTTGCATTCCAAGTATAGCCAAAAAGAGCACTGCTAGATAATAGTGTATAAAGCTGACTTCTATTTAAATAGGTTGCACTTAAACTAACCTTTGTTTTTGGAATAGAGTAATCAAAAAGATCTTTATTTAGGGGAAAAGGAAAAATTACTCTTGGAAAAACGAGTTCGCCTTTTAGTCCCAATTCTAAACTACTTAAACCAGAAGTACTGCCACTAGAAATTTGTGTTTCATAACCAATATTTGTACTGATGTTTAAAGTTTCTCCTCCGTTAAATACATTTCTATTACTGTAGGTTAGTGCTAATTTTGGTCCGGCAAAATTGTTTGACTTTGTTACTGCTTGCAATTCTGCTCGTACGGCCCGTTTTGTTAATGGCGATAAAAAAATATTGGCTTCTAAATGACCTAAGTTTTCTGTAAGCGAGTCTTTTATTTCTTTGTATTGAATGTTTACAAACTTATAAATACCAATGGTAGATAATCTTCTTGCAGTATTTTTAGAAGTTATTGGATTGTAAAAATCATTTTCTTTAAGCGTGATAAATTCATCTAAATATTTTGGTTCAAAAAAGAGCGTATCTTGATGATAGGTTTTGTTATGAAAACGAATGGTTTTTACTTCTGTAGAATCATTTAAATTATAATTTGGAAAGACATTTATTTGTTTAATTTTATATGGAACCGTAGCTTTTTTTGGAACTTGGGCTTTCAGTTTTAAAAATAAATCGAATTTTTTACTGTTATTTTTGTATTGATTTGTGTCTGCTTCAAAAAGTAAAAACCCTGGATTGAAATTATAATATCCTTTGTTTTTTAAGGCAGTATCTAGTCGTTCTCTTTCTAACTTTAAACTCTCTAGATCAAAACGCATATTTTTTTGAAATGGATGTTTTTTAGTCAGCCCTTTTACCTCTTCATACAACGGGGCAACTATACTATCTATTTGATAGGTTTCCATTTTATAAGGCGTAGGAATTTTTAAGCGATATTCAATAGACGCTTCTTTTTTCTTTTCTTTAAAACTAGAAGCAATAGTGCTATAGAAAAAGCCATTGTTTTCTAATTTATTTTTTAATACTCTTTCGTTTTCTAGTTTGTTTACATCTGATTGATACATAGGTTTTTGACCTATTTTTTTGTACAGCCATTTACTTAAGAGACTTGGGCTTTCTTTTTGGTTTTTATAGTAATAATACAATCCAAGATGCATGCCCAGAAACTTGGTGTTTGGTTGTGGTCTTAAAACCGTAGTTAAACCTTGTTTTAAATCTTGTAAATTTTCTACAGTATCGTTTGCTATAATTTCTATGGATGCACCTGTGTACAAACGTTGGTTTTCTGGAATGTGTTTTTTTATTCCGCAATTGTAAAAAAGTAGGAATACAAAGATTAAAATGAGATGCTTTTTATAGAATGTTTTCAAAATTTAGTTACTTTTCTAATGGATCAATTTTATTGGTTTTTGTTGCTGTATTGTCTTTCTTTTTATCAATGTCTTCTTTAGATTTTTCAGAACGTAAGATGGCATTCCAAAGTTGATGAAACTCATTAAATTCTTTTGTAAAAATCAATGCAACTCCATTTACAATTGTTTGTCCGTCAATTACATTTTCAAATTCACTTTTTCTAAAACCTCTTAAACGATATCTACCATCTTCTGTAATTTTATATTCTAAACTAACATTGCCTATTAATGGAGATTTTTCTTCTGTTTGGCTACTTCCTTGCAAATCTACTTCGCTACCAACTCTTACCGTTAACCTATCATTAAACAATTTTTTTTGAGCAGCTACATCTAATTGCATTCTTTCTGTTGGTGTATCTCCTTGGTAATCAGTATAGCTATTTAAACCGAAATCTAATTCGATTCCAGAATTGCCTAATATTTTATCAGAAAAAGAATTCAATTGTCCGGAAACGGCATCATTTAAATTGTTTCTAGCAATGGTAGCAAAGCCTCCAGAGCTTCCATCGCTACCAGCATCTGGATAAAACCTATTTAAAACCAACAAAGAAAAAACTTGTCTATTTAATTCATCTTCTTGTTGGTTCACTTGTTGCACACGTGCGTAAACTTGACCACTAATTGCACCTTGTTGCTCTTCTGGCATGTCTAAATTGAATGTTATTTTTGGTTGCAACAATTCTCCGTTAATATTCAAGTACACATTAAAAGGTAATACTTGTTTGTACTTGTTTTTTATACTTGAGTCTTCACCAGAAATTTGTGAAGCCATTAAGGGTAAAGCAGCGGTTTTTAAGGTGTAAATTGCTTGTAAATCTAACTTTGCGTCAAAAGGATCTCCTGCCCATGAAATACGACTTCCAGGGGCTAAATTAAATTTTCTATCAACAATTTTGTATAAATTAAGTTTATAATGTCCGCTGGAAACTTCATAGGCTCCTGTTAAAGATAATCGTCCATTTGGATTCATTAAAAAAACAAAATCTCCAGCACCAGAAATCTTAAAATTATCACCAGTTTCTTTATCAATAATAACAGTTACAACGGCTTGTTTATCAATTTTTAAGAATGCCTTTAAATCAAAGCCCGTAATCACGGCAGTTTGTTCTTCTTTTTGAGTTAAGATTGCATCAGGATTTTTTCTATTCACAAAAGCTACCACACCTTCTCTTTCTTCAATATCAGCGTAGCTGGAAGGCATTACGTAGGTAATATTTGTGTCTGAACCAACTGTTAATTTAGCATTTAACTTAGGAATTTGTAAATCTCCCGTTAATTTAGCATTTGCATCAAAAGAAACTTTGCCATAAAGAGATTCATTGTCTTCTTTGGTGGCATTAAGCACTCTAAAGTTATTGGCTTTGATGTCTAAATTAAAGGTAGGATTTATATAACTTTTGGTTTTAACATCTCCAGAAAGTACCAGTGAATTTTTTTCAGCATCTAAAACTGTAAAATTATTCATGCTAAGACCACTATTGTCAATAACTAAAGTTTCATCTTTTAAGTTGAATTTTGCGTTTAACTTGGTAACATTAAAAGCGGCATTTGTAAAATGTAAACTACCTTTATATTTGGGGTCAGTTGTTTTACCGGTTACTTTAAAATCTCCTGAAAAACTGCCAGATGTTTCTTTAATTTCACCTAATGAAAGTGTGTTTAAAGCTTCCATTTTAAATGAATTTATGGCTAAGTCTAAATTCAAATTGGCGTTGTTATTATCTACCAAATAATCTCCTTTTAAATCTAAATCTATAGCACCTCCTTTTAAAGCTGCATTAAAATCATACTTTTCATTTTCTAAAGATTTGGCGTCTAAACTTAATTTACCAAAATCTATTTTTAATACTTGTAGTTGACTAATATTTAAATTGGCAATAATACCTGTATCTTCAAACGGTTGTTCTAAAATAAAATCTCCATTTAAAATTCCTGTTGCAATTTCATTTTCTGGACTTAAATAATTAAAAACTTCATTAATTTCAAAATTTTTATAATTTAGAGCAATATGATCTTTAGAAATGCGAGCAATTTTATCTGTAATTTCTATAGATTGATTGTCTTTGCTGATTTTAAAATCGGAAAAAGATAGCTTGTTGTTCTCTAAAATAACTTCATTGTTTTTAGATATTTTCCATGTATTACTATTCAATAACAAACTATCGTGTTGTACTGTAAATCGTAGTATATCACTGTTTCCAGAAATGGTAGTGTTTACATTCATTAATTTTTTCCCTTCGTGATAACCTAAAAAATTAAGTGATAATTCATTGTTTTTTTGAATACCAGTAATACTTGTTTTGGGGATGTTTAAAGGGCCTGCTATAATTTCTTTAAAACCTAAATTAAAGTTGAAATCGTTTTTATCTGTATTCATAGAAAAAGACAAACTGTCTAATTCATTGTCCATAAAATTGATATGTGGGGCTGTAATATTGGCAATTAATAATTGTTTTTTTTCTTTAAATTTTACATCAATATGTATGGTGTCTAAATCTTTTAAATTGACTAAAAAGACATCTTTTAAAAGTGGCGTTTGAGCAATTTTAGCTTTTAATGTTAAATTTACAGGATTTTTAATGCTGTCAGAAAGAGTAACATCTCTATAAAAATAACTTGCAACATGGCGTTGTAAAGCAGTACTAAAAGTTTGCGGATCTGTGTTGGATTCTAAATTTACTTCAAGCATTTTATTTTGTATAGAAACTGCCGTAGTGTCTTTGTCTACAAATGCATTTGCCGCTAAAGAACCTAATAAATAGGTTTGATTATTATACACAACTACACCATTTTTTAAGTTGCTTTTTATATTGAATTTTTTAGGGTTTCCGATAAAATCTAAAGAAAGTTCCATGCCCGTTTTTACTTTACGTTGCATGATACCAAGTCCTTCTAAATCTGCGCCAATTACGTTTACATTAACAGTTGCTTTTGTAAGTAAAGAATCTAAATTTACAATCGAATTTATATTTAAGTTTACATTTTTATCTTTATAGTTTGAAGATATTTGTCCCTTGCCATTTTTTAAATCTCCTGCTATTTGTAAGTCTTTAATTTCATATTTTTTTAATTGAAATTTAGCAATGGTTGTTTTTAATGTAGCGTCTAAATCCTGAAGGTTTGTGCCAGTTCCTTCTGAGTTTATGGTGCTACTTATTTCTCCAAAATTAGGGTTCATTAATAGCGCACCAACATTGTAATTTACAAGTTGTACTTCTGTATTGTAACTAAGTTTAGCTTTGTTTTTAAGGTTTCCTTTAATTGTTGCAATTCCTTGTGATGTATTTATTTTAGTGTTTGTAAAAATGTTGCTTAAAGTACCTTTTGCGTTACTAGTTATTAAAATATCTTCGGGTAATTGAATGCCAAATGCTTTTTCATCCATCATTTTTAAAAGATCATTTCTGGTTGTTTTTACTTTAAAATTAGAAATGTTCAGTTGTAGTTTTTCTGTATTTGTACTGTTTTTGATATTTCCATCTAAAGATATTTTAGAGTGATATCCCCAATTGAGGTTGGTGTTCGCAATATTTAAATCGGCTAAAATTCCACGAACATTTACTTTTCCATAAAGTTCTTCTTTACTTAATTGGTAAACGTATTGGTTTTGTTTTAAACTAGGTTGAAACGTAAAAAACTCATTTAAAAAGAATGAAAAATACGGAATACGAACGTCAATTCTTGTGTTTTCTGGTGATGCTATTAATTGAGAAATAGATTCGTATTTTGCATTTGCAGCACCAGAAATCATACTTTTATTTATGTTGATTTTAAGATCAGAAACGTTTACTTCTGTATCTGTAATTTCGGTATTTAATGCGAGTTTTCTTAAACTAAATCCTGATTTTTCTTTAAAATTAAATGCAGACAATTGCAAACCTGCTTTTTTGTCTTTTAAGAAAATGTTTGATGCTTTTATTGTGAATCCTTCTAAAACTAACGCATTGGGGTTAAAAACATTTTTCACAACTTTTTGGTTATCTACAAAATATTGAATCTTGTTGTTTTCTAAATCAATATCAGTTAGGTGTACATTAAAATTTGGCCAAATAAATCCTGTATTTTTAGTAGTATTTAGAACTGGTTTTTTAGCTGATATAGCATTGTTGGAAACTGATTTTAAAAGAATATTAGAATTTTTAAGTTGTACTGTTGTAAGATGAATGGTATTTGTAGCTAAATTAAGTTCAGGAATTTCTGTGTAAAACTCATTAATATGTACATTGGCAATTAATTTATCTTGCGGATTTTCAAAATAAGAGTGTACATTTTTTAATGATAATTTTTGTACGGATACTGTAGGTAAAAGGGTTTCTGTAGCTGCGGTGTTTGAAATTACAGGTTGCTGAATCAGCGTAATGTTTGAATCAGAAAGTGATATTTCATCAGCATTAAAAACCATTTTCTGTAAATCAACTCTATCCATAGTTGCCGTTAAATTTCCGATTTTAAAATGACTGTCAATTCCTAATACTTCATCATTAAAAACAACATTTATATTTTTTAAATTTAGGTTTCCGAGAACAATATTTAAAGGTTCCGAAATAGTATCCTTAGCAACAGGTGTAGTTTCTTTGGCGGCAAAAGCATCCATTAAAAATTGGAAATTATATCCAGAAATGGAGTCTTTTCTTATAATGTTAGCGCGTAATCCGTCCCATTTTAAATTGTCAATGCCAACAGCATCGCCTTTCATCATTGCCCAAAGTGGAAGGTTTGCTTCTAAAGATTTAGAATATACCAACGTGTCTCCTTTAACGTCTTCTACATACAATCCGTTTAGTTGTAAGTTTCCACTAAAAGTTAAGAATAACTTGTCTATTGCAATTTTTGTGTTGGTTTTGTTAGTAACATAGTTTACAGCATTATCAACAATAATGCGTTGTCCCCATGGGCTTTTAATAAACAAAATTAGCAAGGTCATAAGAATAAAAATCCCTAAAAACACCCGTAAGAATCTTCTTAAAAATCGATATTTTTTATTCTTTATTTTTTTAATCACTTTAGCAGACAATTTTAGTATTGCAAATGTAACTTGCTAATGCTATTCAAATTGTCATTATATACTATTCTTTTGACTCTTTTGCTAAAATTTAACTATTTTTAAACCAGAAGAAAATTTTTTTTGAAATTGTTTTTTTACTGTTTTGGGTAAGACCGATGATTTACCAGTTAAAATTAAATGATTTCCGTTTCTATAATTACTTCACTTTGTAATGTTTTGTGCACCGGACATTTAGCCGCAATTTCTTTTAAACGTTGCGTTTGTTTTTCATCTAAATTCCCTATAAATTTTAATTTTTTCTGTAAATGATCAAAGCGGGTTGGTTTTTCTATAGCAATATCTAAATCGTCACTATGTTTTTTAGAATAGGTAATGTACACAAAGACTTCTTGTAAATCCCATTTTTTACGTTCTGCATATAGTTTTAAGGTCATTACTGTACAAGCGGCTAATCCTGTGCTTAAAAAATCATACGGAGAAGGACCAAAATCATCACCACCAACACTTGTAGGTTCATCGGCAATAAAAGAATGTTTTTTAGTTTGAATGGATGTTGTAAAATTATCTTCTAACAAGTTTAAATGTCCAACCAATTGTTCACCTTCCGTAGAAATCATGTTGTTTTCTTGGGGTTCAAAATAACGTTCTACCCAAGTACCAATCATATTTCCAACATAGAGACTATCTTTTGGGTTTGATAATAAATGATCTGCATCGTCTAAGCTAACAAAACTCTTTGGATGTATGGCATTGTGATAAATTTCATGTGCATTTTCTATACCTACAACTTTATCAAAAGGAGCGTGCATTACCAATATTGGTTTGCGTAAACCTTTAATAATTGTAGGTAAATCTGTTTTGTGAAAATCATTCACAAATTCTTGATTTATTTTAAAAGGACGACCTCCAATTTTTACTTCAACATCTCCTTTTTCTGGTATTGATTCTATTCCGTGAGAAAATAAATGTGTTACATGATCTACGTTTGCTGGTGCGCCAACAGTAGCTACTGCTTTTATGTTTTCTAATTTTGAAGCAGCAACAATTACGGCAGCGCCACCTAATGAATGACCAACTAATAATGAAGGTGCTTTGTAGTTTTTTTCTAAAAAAGCATTTACCGCTATTAAATCTTCTACATTGGCAGAAAAATGACTTTCAGCAAATTCGCCTTCACTTCTTCCTAAGCCTGTAAAATCGAAACGTAAAACTCCAAAACCATGATTAGATAAAGAACGACTGATATTTTTTACCGCATTAAAATTACTATTACAAGAAAAACAATGTGCAAAAATGGCAAATTCATTTGGTTTCTCATTCGCTGGTAATTCTAAATATGCTTGTAATTTTAAGCCTTTTTTATTTTCAATTTCTAATCTAACGGTGTTCATTATATTTTTATTTTTTAAATAGTCGAAATAAGATGTGGAACTTTACTTGAGTCTATGCTTTTAGAAAATTGTTGTACTAAAAACTTTAATTTAGGGTTGATGTAATTCTTACAAAAAGGTTTATCAGGGTTTGATTGATAATAATTTTGAAAGGCTGCTGTTGATGGTTTAAAGTCTTTAAACTCTAATGTTTTTGTAATAATTTTCTCCTTAAAACTCTTTTGTAGTTTTGTAACTATTTGTAAAATTTCTATTTTTTGTTGATGAGAAAAATAATAAATAGCAGAACGATATTTTGTTCTCATAGCATGATTACTAGTGCTTTTATGAGTTACTAAGTGGATTTCGATAAGTGTTTTTAAATCAATCTTTTCCATATTAAAATAAACAATAACGGCTTCAGAAAATGGTTTGTTTTTAGCGGTTGATGAAACCCAACCTTGCGCTACTTTTTCTACTCCTATTAAGGATTGAAAAACAGCTTCTGTGCACCAATGACAACCACCACCAAAAGCTATTTTGGTTAATTCCATGCTAAATTTTTCCTTTCTGCCCAATAAGAATTTGGCGATACTTTTAACGAATTTAAGATTTCAATTTCTTCAAGAGAAAGCGAAAAATTATTTAATTTTAAATTTTCTTTCAATTGTGCTGTAGTACTTGCTCCGCTTAAAACTTTGGCTTTCGGAATTGTTTGCTCGCAATACTTTAAAGAAATGGCATCTACACCCACCTTGTGGTTTTTAGAAATTTTTTCTAAGGTTGCATACATGTCTTTATAATGAGGATAGTTTTCATTTTTAAAAACTCTTCCATTGGCCAAAGCCTCTTTAATTACAATCGATTTATTTTTACTGATTAATTCGTCTAAAATTTCTTTTAAACTTTGATCTAAAAAATTATAAGTTACTTGAAATAGATCAAAAACGGTATCTTCATCAACCAAAACAGTTAACGCTTTTTTAATTACTTCAACCTGATTTGTACCCGTAGTAGTTAACCCAATTTTAATGTTAAATTCTTTTTTCAAAAATGCTAATTGCGCTAAGACTTCTTGGTTTTCTAAAACACCCGTTTCTAAAGTTGCCGAATGAATTTGATACACTTTTAAATAGGGTAGGAGCTTTTTAGAAAAATTCCATTGCTCTTTTAATTTAGATACACTATGTTCTTTTACTTCGTGTATTGTTGCATTTGCATCAAAATTTGCAGTATATGTGTACCCCCATTTTGTAGCAATTTCAATGGATTTATCATTTTTTGTTTGCAACCATTCTAGTACTAATTCTTCTGCCAAACCATAACCAGGAGCCGTATCAAAATATCTAATTCCTAAGTGATATGCTTCTTCTAAAACAGCAAAACTTTGTTTTCTAAATTCAGCTAAATTTGAGTTGTCACAAGTTTCTGTTCTAACATTAATGTATTGTGGTCTTCCTAAAGCTGCGGTTCCTAATCCTAATTGCATGTTGTTTTTATTTTAAATTAAATTTCGCTAAATACTAACACCTTTTTAGCATTTAGCGAAAATTTTAAATGATACTTTTATTAAATAAATGGTTCACTAAATCTTTCAAAATGACAGGTATATCCGTCAGGTTTTTTTACCAAATAATCTTGATGTTCAGGTTCTGCGTCCCAGAATTTAGAATATGCTTCTAAAGTTGTTGCTACATTTCCTTCCCATTTTCCAGAATTATTTACAAGTGCTATTATTTCTTTAGCGGCTTTTAATTCTTCTTCATTTTGATAAAAAATTGCCGATCTATAACTAGATCCAATATCGTTTCCTTGTCTGTCTATAGTTGTAGGATTGTGAATTCTAAAGAAATAATCTAAAATTTCTTTAAAATTTGTTTCTTCAGAATTATAGATTATTTCTATTCCTTCTGCATGCCCAGGATGATTTCTGTAGGTAGGATTCTCATTTTGCCCGCCAATGTATCCAACTTCTGTGTCTATAATTCCTGGTCTCACTCTAAATAAATCTTCCATTCCCCAGAAACATCCGCCCGCAATATATGCTTTTTTATGTGTGTTCATTTTTAATGTTCTATTGATTAATTGTACGTTTTTTAAAAAGTGAATTACTTTTTCTTGTGGCATTTCGCAAGGTTTTAAGTATTCATTTTTTGAGGTGATATAATAATTTAAACTGATAAAATCTGTGTCTTCTAACGCTTTGCCAAAGATTTTAAAAGATTTTCCGTTGTTAAATATTTCTTTTGTAATGCTGTACTTTTTGTTTTTGTATATTCCTGTAGAAAATCCTTCAGGAATTTGTAAAATAGCTGCTAAAACTTCCATTAAGAACTACAAGAAAGCATAGAGCAACCCACTTTATTCCGTGCCCATTCTGGTCTTTTTGCAAACCACTTTTCATTTTCTGGTTGTTCTGCATACGGTTTTTTTAAAAGTTGAAATAATTCATCTATTACAGTATAATTACCTTCATTAGCAGCGTCAATAGCTAATTGTGCCATGTAGTTTCGCAATACATATTTAGGGTTTACAGCGTTCATTTTTTCTTTTCGTTCTTTGGGTAAAACTCTTTCTATCTGAAGTCTTTTCTCATATTTTTTAAACCAAATATTCCAATTGTTTTTTACTTCATCAGAAATATTTTCAAAGTTATAAAACGAGTTTTTTATCAATTCTAAGCCTGTTTTTTCATTTGTAAAATTACTTAAATTTCTAAAGAAAATAGTCATGTCCGTCTCTACTAATTGTAACGCATCTTCTAACTCTTGAATTAGTTTTGTATCATTTTCTTCCGTTACAAATAAACCTAATTTAGATTTCATCATCTGCAAAGATTGCTGTTCAAAATCTATTTTATATTGCTCTAAAATAGCATTTAAAGGAGCAACTTCTTCTATAATTGGATACAATGCATTTGCTAATTGATACAAATTCCACAAACCAATATTTGGCTGATTTCCGAAACGATATCGTCTCTGTTGCCTGTCGGTTGTATTGGGTGTCCAGCTAAAATCAAAACCTTCTAACCAACCATAAGGACCATAATCTATGGTTAAACCTAAGATAGACATGTTATCTGTATTCATTACTCCGTGTACAAAACCAATGCGTTGCCAATGAATAATCATGACTAAAGTGCTTTCAGAAACCTCTTTAAAAAAGTTGATATAATTTTCTTTGGATGGTTCACCTAAATGAGAAAAATGATGTTTGATGGTGTAATTCACCAAATTTTTTAGATTTTTTACGTCTTTTCTAGCAGCAAAAATTTCATAATTTCCGAAACGTAAAAAAGAAGGTGAAATTCTAGACACAATTGCGCCTTTTTCATACGCAGGATTTCCATCGTATAAAACATCGCGTAAAACTTCATCGCCAGATAAACTTAAGGATAAAGATCTTGTAGTTGGAACGCCTAGATGAAACATTGCTTCTGCACATAAATATTCTCTTATTGAAGAACGTAAAACCGCCAAACCATCTGCAGTTCTAGAATAGGGAGTTTCTCCAGCGCCTTTTAATTGTACTTTCCAGTTTTTATTTTGATGCTCAACTTCAAACAAATTAATAGCTCTACCGTCTCCTAATTGTCCTGCCCAATTTCCAAATTGATGTCCGCCATAACACATTGCAAAAGGTTTTGTATTCGGATAAATTTCATTACCTGTAACAATGTTTTTAAAAAACTCAGATTGTATTTCTTCTTCAGAAATACCTAACTCCGTAGCCATTTCTAGAGAAACATGTAGCACTTTTGGGGCTTTGGTTTTTTTGGGTTTTGCAAAAGAAAAAACTGCTTCGGTAACTTGTCTTCTTGAGTTTTCAAGGTTTGTATCTGCTGGGTTTTCTGATGTAAATGTGTTTTTTATATTGAGTTTCATAATTCTTTATCAATCCATTTTTGAAGGTTTCTATCAGAAGGATTTCTTAATTTTTTATTGTTCATTAAAATAGTAGGGAAATTTAATTTTCTACTTTCATACAAATTACGTAATTCTTGGGCATTTTCTTCGCTTTCTTTTACATCTAAAAACGCGTAATCTAAATTACGCGCTTCTAAAAATGATTTGTAATATTGAGTTTTATGACATTTTTCTGCGCCATATAATTTTATAATTGGAGGTTTATTCATTTTTTAAAGCGTTTTCAGAAATTTGATTGCGGCATTAGGATACATATAAAAATCTGAAAATACAACGTAATCCTGTTTATCAATAAAAATAAACCAAGGTGTTCCTTCTGTTTTATAGTTTGTAATTATATTTGATTTTGATTTCCCATCATTTCCTGCATCGTGTCCAAAAGGTATTTTTAAGTTGTACCACTTTTGAATTTCTAGCATTTTTTCATACGTATTGGCTTCGAAACCTTCAAAAACCGTTTGAATGGCTAAAAAAATAACAGTATCATTTTCTTGTAAAGCATCTACCATTCTCTTTAGTTGAGGTAAACCTTTACTGTGACAACCACGACACCAACTTTGATAACAGAATATTATTTTGAATTTGCCTTTAAAATCTGATAATTTTACGGTTTCAGTCTCATTTCCATTGCTATCAACCCAGCGTTTAACAAGAAACTCTGGAGCTTTAAACATTTGCTGGTTATGGGCATAATCTGGCATATTCTAATGATTTTGTCTTTAATAAACCTACATTCATAATTCAATTTCCTATGCTCTTACAAATTACGTAATTTCTTTAGAAAAAGTTTCATTTTGTCTAATACCTAAAAATGCTTTATACAAATGAAGTGTTTTTAATAATGTTTTATCACTATATTATAGGAATTGCTATTTTATATTGATTTAAAAAATAGGGATAGCAGCATTTGTATTTCTATGGTTACTTTTCTAATTGCATAGATTCAGAATTAATACAATATCTCAATCCACTTGGTTCTGGACCATCAGGAAAAATATGGCCTAAATGAGCATCGCAAGTGTTGCACATTACTTCAACTCTAATCATTCCTAAAGAAACATCTTTATGATATTTTATTGCATTTTCCTTAATTGGTTGCGTAAAACTTGGCCATCCAGAGCTAGAATCAAACTTAATAGTAGAATCAAACAACGGTGTATTGCAACAAATACAATTGTATTGTCCTTCATCATAAATACTACATAAAGCGCCAGTATGTGGGTGTTCTGTGCCTTTTTTCCTGGTAATTCTAAACTGTTCTGGAGTTAATAGCGCTTTCCATTCTGTTTCTGATTTCTCAACCTTTTTGTCTGGAATTGGATTTCCTTTTGTAGTGAATTTAATCACTTCTTTCCATGTTAGCATATTGTTTACATTTCCTATTTTAAAATTATTAATGATAATATCCAATCTATTTTTAGACGCAAAAATACCTTTTACCTTACAAATTATCTTTAACTTGTGTGGCTGAAAGTTATGCTTCAATTTACGACAAAAGACACAAAGAATAAAACAAATTATATTTTAACTATTTTTGTTTTTAAAATTACATTTCCATGAGTACAATATTAGTAAACGCAGAAAAATTTGTTTTCGATTTATTAAATAGAGAATTAGATACCATTTATGTATATCATAATTTACAGCATACTCAAAGGGTAGTTGAAAAAACCAATGAGTTAATTACCAACTTAAAAGTTGATGAATTAGATGCTGAAAACTTACAAGTTGCAGCTTGGTTTCATGATACCGGTTTTATAAAAGGAGGAGAAAACCATGAAGAAGAAAGTGCTAAAATTGTAAGTAGTTTTTTACAAAAGGAGCAAGTTGCTGAGGATAGAATTGAGAAAATTACAAGTTTAATTTTAGCAACTAAATTGGGATGTACTCCTAAAACCGAATTAGAAAAAATAATTACAGACGCAGATTGCGCTCATTTGGCATCTAAGAATTTTTTCGATTATACTGCGCTTTTAAGAAAGGAATGGGAATTAACAGGTTTAAAAAAGTTTTCTGATACAGAATGGATTGTAGATAATATTAATTTTTTTACTGAACAACATAAATTTAATACGGATTATGCTTTAAAAAATTGGACGAAAACCAAAGGCAAAAATTTAGCAAAATTGCTTAAAAATCAAAAAAGTTTAAAAGACGATCTTAAAAAGTTTAATCAGAAACAAGAAGCGCTAGAATTAAAGAAAGAAAAAGTTGATGCGCCAGAACGTGGTATAGAAACTATGTTTAGGGTTGCTTTGCGTAACCATATAACACTTAGTGATATAGCAGATACAAAAGCAAATATTTTACTATCTGTAAATGCCATTATAATTTCTATGACCTTGTCTACATTAATACCAAAATTAGACAATCCTTCTAACACGTATTTAATAACACCATCTATCATTTTTATATTATTTACGGTGGCATCTATTGTTTTATCTGTGATTGCTACCAGACCAAATGTTACGCAAGGAAAGTTTACAAAAGAAGACGTTGCTAACAAAAAAGTAAACCTTTTGTTTTTTGGTAATTTTCATAAAATGAGTTTACCAGAATTTGAATGGGCTATGATAGAAATGATGAAAGATAAAGATTATTTATATAGTTCTTTAACCAAAGATTTATACTTTTTGGGCTTGGTGTTGAATAGAAAATACAGCATTTTAAGATTAACATATACCGTTTTTATGGTAGGTATTTTAGTTAGCGTAATTGCGTTTGCAATTGCTTTTAAAGTACAAGGTGCCGTTAATATCTTGTAGGAATGCTATTTTATTTAATAGGATATTTAGCACTAATAAACCAATGATTATCAGCTTAATAATTTCTGAAAAAGGATGTGTTTTTTTAAGAATGTATCCTTGAAAAGAACATGTTTTTACGCTTCAATTTCTTTAATTAATTCGTTAAAAGTGAAGGTTTTATGTTCATTAAATTCTTTTTGATATATAACTTCTACACGCATAGCTTTTAATCCAGCAACACCTTGTAAATCTTCTAAATCTAGATATTCTAATTTTCCAAGTACATTTTTAGATTGCAAATAAGAAATGTATTTTGCGTATTCTAATGCATCTTTTTCTTGAGAATACACAATAGCAATTTTCCCAGGAATGGTTAAACGCTCATTAGTGCCTTTTATATGTGCTTTATCTATTCTCTTTTTTATTATTTCGTATCTAATATTATAAGCACCATCTACATCAAATTGTTTTTCATCCATTCTAAATTTAATAGCCATGGGGTTGCTGTGCACTAATATTAATGAGGCAACGCGTAAATCGTTGGTCATATTTTCACGCTCATAAAAAGCTATGTTTTCCATTTCAGAGGTGGTTTGTAATTGCCACAAACGAAGATTGTATAAATAGATGCTGTCAAATTTTTTACTATTGGTAATAGATTTACCAATGTACATGTTGTATTCTACGCCATCCGTTTTGTATCTCTCAAAGTAATGAGGAAACATTTCTTGCGCTTCTTTTTGTTTAAAGTCTAAAAAATTTGCTAGTTTATCATTAAGGTGCATAACACTATCTTCATACTCTTTTCGTTTTTCATAAACAACGTTTAAATCCTTATCTAAACGGTTCATGTAAATGGTAACTTTGGTATCAAGTTCTTTGTTGATTTCTTTAATATGTTTAAAAACAGGATATATTTCTCTTTTTAGAAAATTTAATATATTTACTTCATCACCTGCATTTAAGCCTTTTTTTACTTCAATTAAATAGGTGGAAACACGATACATTAACTCATCATAAATAGATAATTTTTCTGATTTACATGCATCTTTTAATACAGAAATTGCGAGTGTAAGTTGAGTAATTAAATCTTCTTTAATGGCTTTATTTCTAGCTACAGAAGATCCTTTTATATCACTTTGTCCAAATAAAGGATAAACATCATTAAAAACAATTTCATCTAATTTTGCATTTTTGTCGTTCTCAGATGCTACAAAATATTTTTCTGCAGCTTCATAAAAACGCCATTTTACAGCACTGTGTATAGAGGTGTAGTTTTCTTGTATGGTTGCTTCTAATATATTTTGTCTTTCTTCTGAACTTCTTTTAACAGCAGCTTCAAATACAGGAATAATGTCTTTTAATTTGTTAATGTTTACAGAGTTTAAATCATAAGGTCTTGGCGATGCAATTTCTAATAGTGCTAAATCTCCATTATTGGTAGCTTTTATAGGTATTAAAATAATACTTTGAATGCCATTTTCTTGAAGGTTTTGAGAAAAAAGATTGTGATTGGTGTTTAGGCCATATTGAGATACATCAGAAATGATAAAAGTCTCATGTTTATGAAATACTTTTTCCATAATTGCATTACAAAAATACTCTGACTCACAATTTACTTCAGCTCCATGATTTAAGATTAAACTATTAGACTTATTTAATTTTGTTTCACAAACTTTAATGTTATTATTATCAAAAATAGAATACCCTAATCTTAAATCTTTGATGCTGTAAAAATCTCTTATATTACTTTGAAGTTTCGGAATAAGATTAGCGCCACCAGCTAATAAATTGGCTTTTATAGAAGAAAGCATTTCTTCTGAGGTAACGTCAAACAAACTGATAAGTCCGAAGCCTTTAAAAATATAACTATTTGGAGGGAATTTTTCTCTCCATAAAGCTATATTGTCAAAATTGTTTAGTAATTCTTTAAAGTCTTTTTCTGTTAATTTTGGTGCATTTTCTGCAGGTGTAATTTCAGAAAAATCTGCATTAAAAGTGGTTCTATAATATTTCATTGTTCCAGTGTTGGTGTCTGGAATATCAAAATAAAAAGGTCTTTTTACATCCACATTAAAGTTATAAACATACCCTAAAATAAATGTACATGCCATAATGTACATACCATCATCTTCAAAATTACGAACACTTAGTTGAAAATCTTCGCCGGCATTTTTTAATATATTTTCAAAACGTTCTGTAAATTTAAAAGAGGTAAAAGAGAAAGGTATGCTTGCTGCTTTTATCTCATTTAATAATAAAGGTTCTGGAAATAAAGGGTTTAATAATAGGTTTATTTGTTCTTTATATTTTTCTAATAAAGTATAATCTGAAAATCCTTCATTTAGTTCTGGGTATTTGTTAATTAGCACCACCATTTCTTTTGCAGAACTGTGAAATGGGTGATTTGCATATTCTTTTTGCGCATATTTTTGAAACAAGTTAAAAACCTTGTTAAAAGATACGTTTAGTTGCAATGGTAATTCAACTTCTGAAACTAACCTTGATTCTATAATTTTCATGTCTTAAAAATAGTAAATAAATTACAATACTACTAATAGCTTAGACGTATTAAAGTAACAAAAGTTACAGAATAGTGTTATTTCTGTCTAAAATAAATAGTAATTGGTACGCCTGTAAAGTTATAAATGTCTCTTAATTTGTTTTCTACAAAACGTCTGTATGGATCTCTAACGTACTGCGGTAAATTACAGAAAAATGCAAATTGAGGTGTTTGCGTTGGCAATTGCATACAGTATTTTATTTTTACAAATTTCCCTTTTGTAGCAGGTGGCGGATAGCTTTTTACAATCTCTAGCATTGTTTCGTTAAACTTGCTAGTTTGTATTTTGTTTTTTCTGTTTTCAAAAACTTCCACAGCGGTTTCCATCGCTTTTAGTAAACGTTGTTTGGTTAATGCAGAAATAAATACAATTGGCACATCTGTAAAAGGTTCTATTTGTTTTCTAACCATAGCTTCAAAATCTCGCATGGTATTTGTTTCTTTTTCAATTAAATCCCATTTATTGATTAAGATTACAATTCCTTTTCTGTTTTTTTCTGCCAACCAAAAAATATTTTGATCTTGACCTTCAAAACCACGAGTGGCATCAACTACTAAAAGAATTACATCTGCATACTCAATGGTACGTACAGCGCGCATTACTGAGTAGAATTCTAAATCTTCTTTTACTCTCGATTTTTTACGAATACCAGCGGTATCAACCAAGTTAAAATCGAATCCAAACCTGTTGTATTTTGTGTCTATAGAATCTCTTGTTGTACCAGCAATATCGGTAACAATATTTCTATCTTTACCTATTAAAGCGTTTATAAAAGAAGATTTTCCGGCATTGGGTCTTCCTACAACAGCAAATCTTGGTAATTCTTCTTTTTCTAAATCTACTTCTTCTGGCGCTGGCATTTTTTCTGCTAACGCGTCTAATAAATCTCCAGTTCCACTACCGTTAATTGATGCAATTGTAAAATATTCTCCCAAACCTAAATTGTAGAATTCTACGGCATCAGGTTCACGCATTGCGTTATCAACTTTATTAACTACAGTAAAAATTGGTTTTTTTACTTTGCGCAAAAGTTTGGCAACTTCTGCATCCATAGGAGTAATACCATCTTCAACATTTACAACAAAAACAATTAAATCTGCTTCTTCTATAGCAAGGTTTACTTGTTTTCTAATTTCACCTTCAAAAATATCATCAGAACCAGTAATATATCCACCAGTATCAATTACAGAAAATTCTTTTCCATTCCAGTCAGATTTTCCATAATGTCTATCTCTTGTAACTCCGCTTACGGAATCTACAATAGCTTCTCTTCTTTGAACTAAACGGTTAAAAAGTGTTGACTTTCCTACGTTTGGTCTTCCTACAATGGCAACAATACTATTCATTTGAATTGAAATTTTTGCAAAGATACAACATACACTTTTAAGAAAGATGTAAAAAAGAAAGTCTTTAAATCACTAATAATTAGTACTAAATTATTATGAAAACAAACTGTTTTTAATTGTTTTGTTAACAAAACGTAATTTTTTAGTACATTTAAAAAATGATATTCGAATAATGACTGTTAAAGAAAAAAGAAATAGTGAATTCTTTCTACGCCCGAGGTTTTCTATTGATTTGGAAGAAAATGCTGAAGTATTGCTGCACAGAATTAAGGTTTTTTTAAAAACCGATGATTGTGAGTTTAAAAGTAGCATAGTAGATAGGCATGTTTTTATTGATATTCCTGCTAAGAAAAGTCATTTTTGGTCGCCTCAATTGCATTTTGAAGTTGTAGAAGTTGGTGAAAACGCATCAACATTAAAAGGATTATTTGGTCCTAAATCACAAGTTTGGACTCTTTTTATGTTTGTCCATTTTGTGGTAGCCACTTTATTTTTAGGATTTGGGGTATTCGCCTATGTTCGTTATCGTTTAGATGAAAGTTTGGTTTTTCCGATAGCAATGTTGGTTGTACTGCCTTTAATTTGGGTATTGTTGTACTTTTTAGGAAGTATAGGAAAAGAAACTGGGAAAAACCAAATGAAAGAACTACATGATTTTTTAATACGTATTATTGAGCAATAAGATATAAAATAAATTCCCGTTACTCAATTGGGTAGCGTAACGGGAATGATTATTTAACTAGTAACTTTTAATTTTTTTTAGGTACCTTGATTGTAACCAAAACGTTTCAGTTGAATTTTATCGCTTCGCCAATTCTTATTCACCTTTACATACAATTCTATAAATACTTTTTTCTCGAAAAACTTTTCTAAATCTTTTCTAGCTTCTGCGCCAACTCGTTTTAAAGCAGATCCTTTATGGCCAATGATAATACCTTTTTGAGTTTCTCTTTCTACCATAATAATAGATCTAATTCTAACTATGTTTTCTTCTTCAACAAACTCTTCAGTTTCTACTTCTACAGCATACGGAATTTCTTTTTTGTAATGCATTAGAATTTTTTCTCTAATTTTTTCGTTTACAAAAAAACGTTCTGGTTTGTCTGTTAATTGATCTTTTGGGTAAAAAGGAGGACCTTCTGGTAGTAATTCTTTTATTTTTTCAAAAACCGCAGGAACATTAAATTTTTCTAGTGCAGAAATTACAAACACTTCTGCATTAGGAACTTTATTTTTCCAGTATTCAATTTTTTCTTCCACTTCTTCTTGAGAAGATTTATCAATTTTATTTAAAAGTAGCATAACAGGAATTTCACTGTGTATGATTCTCTTAAAGAAGGCTTCGTTTTTTAATTCTTTTTCGCCAACTTCTACCATATAAATAAGTACATCTGCATCTTCAAAGGCAGATTTTACAAAATCCATCATAGAAGATTGCAACTCGTAGGCGGGTTTTAAAATACCAGGAGTGTCAGAAAAGACAATCTGAAAGTCGTCTTCATTCACAATTCCTAAGATTCTATGCCTGGTAGTTTGTGCTTTTGCTGTAATAATAGACAGTTTTTCGCCTACAAGGGCATTCATTAATGTTGATTTACCTACGTTAGGATTTCCGATAATATTTACAAAACCTGCTTTATGCGTCATGCTGCAAAGATAATTCCTTTTTATATTTGATTAGAATTTAGTGCATTAAAAAATATTGAAAAAATAAGTAGTAAAAAGTTTGGTTAGAAGTTTCTTTATGTTGTATATTTGCAACCCGGAAATAACGTGTCGAGTTTATGAGTCGAAAGTTAAAAGCTAAGTCATTATTTCTGAAATTACAACGCGGGATAGAGCAGTAGGTAGCTCGTCGGGCTCATAACCCGAAGGTCACTGGTTCGAGTCCAGTTCCCGCTACTATTTTAAATCAGTATAAAACAACAGTTTAGTGGATCATTCGCAATTGTTGTGTTTAGGCAAAAATTGTTGTTAATCTAAATAGGAAAAATTCTACATTTTTAACAC
>NZ_JBPOGL010000028.1:0-60041 GCF_051251875.1 Polaribacter sp. | reverse complement strand
TTATCAATGAACTCCACTAACAAACTACAATTCCTGTTAGCGGGTGCAAACCTACAACTCATTTTTATTCTAACAACAATTTTTTAACCCTTTTTTTTATTTAATTTTACATCAATTCACTAATTATTTTGTTTATAGTAAGTTAGGGTAACTATTTTTTTGAATGTTTTTTGAAAGGTATGGAGGTTTTTAAAAGTTCTGGAGCTGACAACTACTTTTTACAACATATTGAAGCCTAAAACATAGAAGTGTTGACTTTGAAATTTTCAGTCTCAATACGTTTTTCAACTATACTTTTAGAGAAAACTACTTATTTTCTTATGAACTTTATCTTTGAAATCGGTTTTTCTGGTTCCTTGGATTCTTTTTTTTACGTTTATAGTCAGCCTTTACATCATTATTTTTTTAATTTTATTAGAAAGGAAGTTGTGAAAAGGACTTTTATCTATTGTTTAAAAACTTGGTTACAAGAATTAACATGGAATTGCTATAAAAAAAGTATCGTGGAAGTTTCTGTTGAATACATAAGAAAGCTTCGGTTTACTCAGAGTTTTTATTTATTAAATTGAAGAGATTGCTTCGTGCCTCGTAATGACGGATTTTTTTTTGAAGCTATGTAGTAATCTATTTGTAAATATCGCTCTTTGTAGGTTTGTTTTCTTGTAACTACTTTATATTACTGGCTTCGTGTTAGGGATAGAAACGGCATCCTTTTTTTTGTTTTATTAAAGCGATGGCTTTAATAAAACAAAAAAAAGATATAGTGGAAAGCCCGACCGCGCCTTTTTTGGCGCGGAAACACCCTAAATAAAATAGGTGTTTAATAAGTACACATATATATTGTGTGAAATATTGTTTTCTAATATCTTTGCATCCTCAAATATTAAACATTAAATGATTAAAATTACTTTACCTGACGGAACTATTAAGGAGTTTGCTAAAAATAGCACTCCAATGGATGTTGCAAAAAACATTAGTGAAGGATTTGCTAGAAACGTAATATCTGCAAATTTTAACGATGTAACTGTTGAAACCACTACCCCATTAACCACGGATGGTTCTTTAATTTTGTATACCTTTAATGATGATGGAGGTAAA
The DNA here is from genome assembly GCF_051251875.1 of Polaribacter sp. Lineage (GTDB taxonomy): Bacteria > Bacteroidota > Bacteroidia > Flavobacteriales > Flavobacteriaceae > Polaribacter. Next base: position 58,943 of record NZ_JBPOGL010000028.1, on the reverse strand, counting down.
AAAGCTTTTTGGCATTCTTCTGCACACGTATTAGCGGAAGCAATATTAAGTTTTTATCCGAAAGCAAAGTTAACGATTGGGCCTGCTATTGAAAATGGGTTCTATTATGATATTGATTTAGGTGAAGATGTTATTTCTGACAAAGATTTTCCAACTATTGAAAAGAAGTTTTTAGAAATTGCTAGAGGAAAACATGAGTTTTCTTTACGCGCTGTTTCTAAGGCAGACGCTTTGTCTTTATATAAAGCAGAAAATAATGAATATAAGGTTGAGTTGATTGAAAACTTAACTGATGGCGAAATTACTTTTTGTGATCATAGTAGTTTTACCGATTTATGTAGAGGAGGCCACATACCAAATACAGGTATTATTAAAGCTATTAAAATAATGAGTGTTGCCGGTGCTTATTGGCGCGGTGATGAAAAGAACAATCAGTTAACACGTGTTTATGGAATTAGTTTTCCGAAACAAAAAATGCTTACTGAATATCTTGAATTATTAGAAGAAGCGAAAAAACGTGATCACAGAAAATTAGGAAAAGAGTTAGAACTGTTTACTTTTTCTCAAAAAGTTGGTGCTGGTTTGCCTTTATGGTTGCCAAAAGGCGCTGCTTTGCGTGCTAGATTAGAAGATTTCTTAAAAGCTGCACAGAAAAAAGCAGGTTATGAAATGGTAATGACACCACATATTGGTCAGAAAGAACTATATGTTACTTCTGGGCATTATGAGAAATATGGAGCAGACAGTTTTCAAGCCATAAAAACTCCTAAAATGGATGAGGAGTTTTTATTGAAACCTATGAACTGCCCACATCATTGTGAAGTTTATAACTTTAAACCTTATTCTTATAAAGATTTACCAAAACGTTTTGCAGAGTTTGGAACTGTATATAGATATGAACAAAGTGGAGAACTACATGGTTTAACACGTGTTAGAGGTTTTACACAAGATGATGCTCATATTTTTTGTACTCCAGAGCAATTAGACCAAGAGTTTAAAGATGTTATAGATTTAGTTTTGTATGTTTTTGGTTCTTTAGGTTTTGAAGATTTTACTGCTCAAGTTTCTATTAGAGATATGCAAAACTTGGATAAATATATTGGTGATGTTGAAACTTGGGAAATTGCTGAAAATGCCATTATAAGTGCAGCCACTGATAAAGGTTTAAATTTTGTGATTGAAGAAGGTGAAGCGGCCTTTTATGGTCCTAAATTAGACTTTATGGTAAAGGATGCTTTAGGCAGAAGTTGGCAACTTGGAACCATACAAGTAGACTATAATTTACCAAAACGATTTGAATTAACCTATAAAGGAGCAGATAATCAGTTACACAGACCTGTAATGATTCACCGAGCACCGTTTGGTTCTATGGAGCGCTTTATTGCGGTATTGCTAGAACACACAGGGGGTAACTTCCCACTTTGGTTAACGCCAGACCAAGTTATCTTGTTGCCAATCAGTGATAAATATCAAAAATATTCAGAAAAAGTTTTAGAATCGTTAGAAAATTCCGAAATTCGCGCCCTAGTAGATGACCGAAGTGAGAAAACGGGTCGTAAGATTAGAGATGCAGAAGTAAGCAAAATACCATTTATGGTAATTGTAGGAGAGAAAGAAGAGCAAGAAGGCACAGTTTCTGTAAGAAAACATGGCGAAGGCGATTTAGGTACATTTACCATTGAAGAATTTATTTCTTTAATTAAAGTAGAAGAAAGTAAAACATTGAAGAAATTTTAATTAATTTTGAAATTCCATAAAAAATAAAAGGTTGGTAAAAACAACCTATAAGTTAAATTTAAAAATTATAAGTCATAGCAATACGTAGAAGTAGGTCGAGAAGACCGTTAAGAGTAATCAAAGAAGATCAGCATAGGATTAATGAAAAAATAAAATATGTTGACGAAGTTCGTCTTGTGGGCGACAATGTAGAAGTTGGTGTATATCCTTTAGATAAAGCTAAAGAATTAGCCCGAGAACAGGAATTGGATTTGGTAGAGATATCTCCAAAAGCAAAACCACCTGTTTGTAAAATTATTGATTACAAGAAATTCTTGTATGAGCAAAAGAAGCGTGAAAAATCTTTAAAATCTAAAGCCACCAAGGTTACGATTAAAGAAATTCGTTTTGGACCTCAAACTGATGAGCATGATTATGAATTTAAAAAGAAACATGCCCTTAAGTTTTTACAAGATGGTGCTAAGTTAAAAGCATTTGTATTCTTTAAAGGACGTTCTATAATTTTTAAAGAACAAGGTCAAATTTTATTATTAAAATTAGCCCAAGAATTAGAAGAATATGGTAAAGTAGAACAATTACCAAAATTAGAAGGTAAACGTATGATTATGTTTATTGCTCCTAAAAAAGTAAAATAAAAAGAGTTCTTAAAGTTTTAAAGTTCTTAAAGTTTTAAAGTTTAGTTTGTACTTTACTTATATACTTTTTTAACTTTCTTACTTTTTTAACTAAAGATAATAAGCAAGTTTAAAACGAAGGAGAAATGCCTAAAATGAAAACCAAATCTAGCGCCAAAAAACGATTTAAAGTTACTGGTTCTGGGAAAATTAAAAGAAAGCACGCGTTTAAAAGTCACATCTTAACAAAGAAGTCTAAAAAACGTAAGCTTAAATTGACGCATGATACATTAGTACATAAGTCAGATGTTGCAAACATCAAACAACAATTAACTATATAATTTAGTTAAAGGGAATTTAATTATTAACCATGGAGTTTGGCTAAAAAAGAATTCAAAGTTTAAAATTCAAAATTTTGATTATTGAACTTATGAATCGCCAACTACAAAAAACAGTGAAATTATGCCAAGATCAGTAAATTCAGTAGCCTCAAGAAAAAGAAGAAAAAAAATCTTGAAGGCAGCAAAAGGTTACTTTGGACGTAGAAAAAACGTTTATACAGTAGCAAAAAATGCGGTTGAAAAAGGAATGCTTTATGCATACCGTGACCGTAAAAACAATAAGAGAAACTTCCGTTCTTTATGGATTGTACGTATTAACGCTGCAGCTCGTTTACACGGAATGTCTTACTCTCAGTTTATGGGAAAAGTGAAAGCTAACAATATCGAATTAAACCGTAAGGTTTTAGCAGATTTAGCGGTTAACAGCCCAGACGCTTTTAAGGCTGTTGTAGAAAAAATAAAATAAATAATAATACTTGCTTATATTTAAAAACCCAAACAAATTTTGTTTGGGTTTTTTTTATAAATTTACATTCTAAAAACAATTAACTAATGAAATCATTTTTAATAATACTAGTATTACTTACTACATCTTTAACTTTTTCACAAGAAACAATTACTGAAGACAATAATTCTATTGAAACTCAATTTGATAATATTTACAGAACCTCTACAACATATCAAGTATATAAAGTAATAAGCAAAGACCGTTACCAACGTTTAAAATTAAATGTTTTAGATTCTCTTAAATCTTCAAAAAAAATAATTTCTGAAAAAGAAGGTTTACTTAAAATAGAAAGAGATAACATAGAAAAAACAAAAAATACCTTATCTAAAACACAATTAGATTTAGAAGTATCTAACAAAAAAGAAAATTCAATATCTCTTTTTGGTATGCAATTGAGTAAAGTAACATACAACCTTACACTTTGGAGCATTATAATTGTGCTACTTTTAGCCTTATCTTATTTTGTATTTAAATTTTTTAGAAGTAATATTTTAACCAAAGAAGCTCAAGACAATTTACTTGATGTGGAGCAAGAATTAGAGCAACTGAGAAAAAAATCTTTAGAAAGAGAACAAAAATTAAGAAGACAACTACAAGATGAGATAAACAAACAACGAAATAGTTAATTTTAACATAGATTAGGTTAAAATATTCATGTTACATTTTATTTTTTAGTGATAATTTTACAATATAAAGCCTAATAATATCTATATTTATTATGAGTTTCATAATAATGTTCATTGATAAATAAATGATTTGCAATTTGCGGTACTTTTAATAGTATTTTCTTATATTATGAAGCCTAAAAACAACTAATTTTAAACAACTAAAACTTTTATGAAAGCCCTTTTTTTTACAAGAGAATTCCCACCTTATGTTTATGGTGGTGCTGGTGTACATGTGGAATATCTTGCCGCTGAATTAGCAAAATTAATGCAGATTGATGTAAGATGCTTTGGAGACCAAAACAACAGTGATGAAAACTTAACAGTAAAAGGGTTTCCTTATGACAACCCTAGCTTTGACAATTCTGAAGACAAACTTAAAGCAGTTTTTAAGACCTTAAGTACAGGCCTTCAAATGAATGCAGAACCTATTGATGCAGATATTGTTCATTGTCATACTTGGTATGCACATTTTGCAGGTATAGTAGCTAAATTGTGTTATGGCATTCCTTTAGTTATTACAACTCATTCTTTAGAACCCTTAAGACCTTGGAAAAGAGAACAATTAGGGCGTGGTTATGATGCATCCTCTTGGATTGAAAAAACAGCCATAGAAATGGCAGATGCTCTTATTGCAGTTTCTGAAGAAACTAAAGTAGATGTACTAAAACATTTTAATGTTGACGAAAAAAAAATTAAGGTAATCTATAATGGTATAAACCTTCAACAATATATTACCACATCAGAAACTACTACCCTAGATGAATATGGAGTGGACAAAAACAAACCTTATGTGCTTTTTGTAGGACGAATTACCAGACAAAAAGGAATTATTCATTTGGTAAATGCTATAAAATATATAGACCCAGACACTCAAATAGTACTATGTGCTGGTGCTCCTGACACTCCTGAGATAGGACAAGAAATGAAAGATGCAGTAGACGAAGTTAAAAAAACACGTAAAAATGTAATCTGGATTGATAAAATGGTTACCAAAGAAGAAATCATTCAATTATATTCTCATGCAGATGTTTTCTGTTGCCCATCAATATATGAACCATTTGGTATTATAAATATTGAAGCAATGGCTTGTAACACTGCCGTGGTTGCCAGTGCCGTAGGAGGTATTAAAGAAGTTGTTGTACATGGCGAAACAGGTATACTAATACCTGTAGAACAACAAGACGCTGCCCCTTTTGAACCTATAGACCCAGATAAATTTGCTAAAGATTTAGCAGAGGGCGTAAATAAAGTAATAAACGATCCGGAATTAAGAGACTCTATGGCCCAAAAAGGTAGAAAAAGAGTAGAAGATTATTTCGATTGGATTTCAATAGCAAAACAAGTAGAAGAATTATATAAATCATTAAAAAACTAAGGAAATGATAAATGATAAAGTATTAGGAATTATATTAGGAGGAGGTCAAGGCTCAAGATTGTATCCATTAACTAAAGATAGGTCTAAACCCGCAGTACCAATTGCAGGAAAATACAGATTGGTAGATATTCCTATTTCTAATTGTATTAATTCTGATATAAAAAGAATGTATGTATTAACTCAGTTTAATTCTGCTTCTTTAAATGCACATATTAAAAACACTTATCACTTTAGTTTTTTTAGTTCTGCTTTTGTTGATGTATTAGCTGCGGAACAAACAATGAAAAGTGATAAATGGTTTCAAGGAACTGCAGATGCCGTAAGACAGAGTATGCAACATTTTTTGGCAAACGATTTTGAATATGCTCTAATTCTTTCTGGTGACCAATTATATCAAATGGATTTTAATGATATGATTCAAAAACACGAAGAAAGTGGTGCTGAAATATCTATTGCAACCTATCCTGTAAATGCAAAAGATGCTACTTCTTTTGGTCTTCTAAAAACCAACGATGAAAGCGTAATCACTTCATTTATAGAAAAACCGGCTGCTGAATTATTACCAGAATGGACCTCTGATGTTGGGCAAGAAATGAAATCTCAAAAAAGAGATTATTTAGCTTCTATGGGTATTTACATTTTTAATAGAGACTTGTTAATTAAGTTAATGGAAAACCCAGACACCAATGATTTTGGTGGAGAAATAATTCCACAAGCAATAAATAAACATAAAACATTAAGCTACCAATATGAAGGTTATTGGGAAGATATTGGTAATGTAGACTCTTTCTTTGAAGCAAACTTAGGTTTAACAGATGATGTTCCTCAGTTTAATTTATATGATAATAAAGGAATTTATACAAGACCTAGAATATTACCAACTTCAAAAATATCTGGAACAATTTTAAACAAAGCAGTTATTGGGGATGGATGTATAATTCATGCAGAAAAAATTGATAGAGCTGTAATTGGTATTCGTTCTAGAATTGGTAAAAACTCGTTAATTTCTAATACCTATATGATGGGTAATGATTTCTACGAAACTTTAGAAGAAGTTGCTCAGAATAAAATTGACATTATGATGGGAATTGGCGATAGATGTTATATTCACAATTGTATTGTAGATAAAAACTGTAGAATTGGAGACGACGTAAGAATTAATGGTGGAAACCATATAAAAGACGTAGAAACAGATACTTATATGGTTAAAGACGGAATTGTAGTTATTAAAAAAGACGCTACTATTCCTAAAGGAACCAACATCGGATAACATATTATTTTACTTTTTTATTATTTAAAATTAACCAAATTAATGCAAAATCAAAGTAGAATTGTAGTAGAAAATATTTCTCCGCAAATAAATTGCGGAGAAATTTCTGTAAAACGTGTAGTAAATGAAATTGTAAATGTTACTGCAGATGTTTTAGTTGATGGACATGATGTTCTTCAAGCAAATTTATTATACAAACACCAAACAGACACAAGTTGGTCAGAAATAAGAATGTCTCCAACTTTTAATGATGAATATACCGCTAGTTTTACAACAGAAAAGCAAGGCTATTATTCTTATAAAGTAGAAGGTTGGGTAGATTATTTTTTAAACTGGCAACATGGTCTTGAAAGAAAAATTGATGACTCTCAGCATGTAAATTCAGAGCTTTTAGAAGGAGCTGAATTATTGTATTCTATTATAGACAAAGTTGCTCCTGAAGAAAAAAACTATTTACTTCACTTAATTTTTATCTTTAAGAATGATTTAACCTACGCAGAAGCTATTAAAGAAGCAGTCTCAAAAACGTTAACTTCAATTTTCAAGAAATATCCACAGAAGTTTTTAACAGATTCATCTAAAGAGTATGAAGTTTACGTAGATAGAGAAAAAGCAAGATTTAGTACTTGGTATGAATTTTTTCCTCGTTCTGCATCAGAAGAAGAAGGCAAACATGGTACATTTAACGATTGTCATCGTCTTTTACCAAGAATATCTCAAATGGGTTTTGATACCTTATACTTCCCTCCTGTTCATCCTATTGGTGAAGTAAACAGAAAAGGAAAAAATAATACAACGGTTGCCCAAGATGGTGATGTTGGTTCTACCTGGGGAATTGGTTCTAAACACGGAGGTCATAAAGATTTACATCCAGAATTAGGGTCTATAGAAGATTTTAAAAACTTAATTGCAAAAGCAAAAGAGCTAGGCATTGAAGTTGCCATGGATTATGCTTTACAAGCAGCACCAGATCATCCTTGGGTTAATGAGCACCCAGATTGGTTTAAATGGAGACCAGACGGAACGGTACAATACGCAGAAAATCCACCTAAAAAATACCAAGATATTCTTCCAATTTATTGGGAAACTAAAGATTATAAAAATCTTTGGCAAGAATGTTTAGACACACTTTTATATTGGATAGATTGTGGTATAAATGTTTTTAGAGTTGATAATCCGCATACTAAACCTTACTATTTTTGGAGTTGGGTAATTGCTGAAGTAAAAAAACTACACCCAGATGTGTTGTTCTTAGCAGAAGCTTTTACAAGACCAAAAATTATGCAACAACTTGCAAAACAAGGTTACACACAATCTTATACTTATTTTACTTGGAGAGATTCTAAACATGAATTGATTGAGTATATGAATGAGTTAACAAAAACCAATCAAAAAGAATATATGCGCCCAAATTTCTGGCCAAATACTCCAGATATTAATCCATATCATTTACAAGGAGCACCAGAAAGTAAATATTTACAACGTTATGCTTTGGCAGCAACTTTAAGTTCTAATATTGGTATTTACGGCCCTGTTTTTGAGCAAATGATTAGTGATCCTATTCCTGGAAAAGAGGAATATTATATGTCTGAAAAATTTCAGTTATGTAATTATGATTGGTTTAAAGTTAATAAAGTAACTACTTTAATTACTAAAATTAACCATATAAGAAAAGAGAACCAATCTTTTCAGCAAACTAATAATATTCAATTTTTAGAAACAGGTAATGATCAATTAATTGCTTTCTATAAATGGAATGAACAGAGAACTAATGAAACAATTACAGTTATTAGTTTAGATGCTTATAATTCTCAATCTGGTTCTGTTCAATTACCAATGCATGGTTTAAAAATTAATCACGGTCAAAAAATAGAAGTTGAAGATTTGGTGACAAGAAATTGTTACAATTGGTATAATGAGTGGAATTTTATTGAATTACACGCAACATTGCCTTTTCATATTTTTAAAATTAACAAATAATGGTTGAAAAAACGATTACACTTTCTAAAACTTCATTATTCTCTTCAATAAACAATTGGGAAGAAATCATTGAAGATAAAGAATTTGTAAACGTTTTTTTATCTGATGTTTTAGAAGATTATATTCAAAAACAACGGTGGTATGGCGGTAAATCTAGCGAACTAAAATATATAGAATTAATAGAATACTTTAGAATTCAACAAGGAGATGAAGTCTATTTTGGTTTAATTTTAGAAGTAAATTTTGTTGAAGCTTTTTACCACCATTACTTTTTACCTATTGCCTTTGTTTCTGATGAAAATTTTGCCCAAGAAAACAGAATTCTTCCTTTAAAACTAAAAAATCAAGAAGGTTATATTATAGATGCTATGCATTTAGAAGCCTTTAGAAAAGTAGTTTACCAAAGAATAAGTTCTGCGCTGCCAATAGACAAAACGCCTGTTCAGTATCATAAATCAGAGGGCTTTAATTTTCCTGCCTATACATCTTCTAGATTAATGGGTGTAGAACAAAGCAACACTTCTATCATTTATAATGATGCATTTATTTTAAAATTTTTTAGAAGAATTTATGCAGATAAAAATCCTGACTATGAAATGAGCAGGTTTTTATCGCTTAAAAAAGATTTTAAAAATACGCCTCCTTATATAGGTAGCATGAATATTATTGATTCTGAAAATGTAAACATCACCATTGGATTGATGCAAAAATTGGTTGCTAATAATGGAGATGCCTGGGAGTATTTTTTAAAAGAGATTGATGTTATTTACAGGTCTATAGAATCAAAAAAAATTAACTTTGATAATTTACCTAATATTCAGCTTTTTGAAAATAAAAAAATTTCTGAATTACCTCCAGAAATAGTAGATTGGCTTGGTTTAAATTTGATTAATAAAGTAAGTTTATTGGCAAAAAGAACCGCAGAAATGCACATTGCTTTAGGTTCTGAATTTGAAGATACAGCCTTTACTCCTACCCGATTTAATGGAGATTATACTGTTTGGTTAAAAAATAGATTAACCTATCAATTTCAAAATAGATTAAATTTAGCAGAAAACAATCTACACAAGTTAGAAGGATATGCTTTACAATTAGCAAAAGAATTTTTAGACAATAAAAATATCATTAGAAAACGTTTGGTAAACTTTGATTGGACCAAACTAAAAGGAGAACGAATTAGAATTCATGGAGACTATCACTTAGGGCAGGTTTTAGTACAAGATGATGATTTTTGTATATTAGATTTTGAAGGTGAACCAGAAAGCACCATCAGAGATAGAAAAGTAAAACAACCTCCGTTAAAAGATGTTGCAGGAATTTTTAGATCTTTTCATTATGCAATCTATTCTACCATATTTAACAATCAAGAGCATTACAAAAAAAACCAAGAGCAACTTTTTAAATACGGAGAGTTACTTTATAAATATATGATTTCTATATTTTTGGAAACATATATAAACACAACACAAAAAGAAAACCTACATATAGGTTACAGTAGCGAAAGAATTTTTATACTAAAGTATTGCTTGTTAGAAAAAGCAATTTATGAATTAGGCTACGAACTAAACTCAAGACCTAAATGGACTATTATTCCATTAAAAGGAATTGCAAATATTTTGAACTCATAAACTATGGCACAAACAAAAGTACACAGTCTTTTTACAGAATTTGATATAAGTCTGTTCCAAGCAGGAAAACACTATCGTCTTTACGAAAAATTTGGATCTCATATTACTACCGTAGATGGTGTAAAAGGAACCTACTTCGCCGTATGGGCGCCAAGCGCAAAATCAGTATCCGTAATTGGAGATTTTAATTTCTGGTTAGAGGGAGAACATCATTTAAATGTACGTTGGGATGGTAGCGGTATTTGGGAAGGATTTATTCCTAATATTGGTAAAGGAACAATTTATAAATATAAAATAAGAAGTTCAAATAATAACATAACTACAGAAAAAGCAGATCCTTTTGCAAGAAGATGTGAACATCCACCTAAAACCGCTTCGGAAGTTTGGGAAGATGATTATTCTTGGAACGATGAAAAATGGATGAAAACAAGAAAGAAAAACAATGCACTAGATGCACCATTTTCTGTCTACGAAGTTCATTTAGGTTCTTGGAAAAAACAACTAGAAGAAGGCAGATTTTTAAGTTATAGAGAATTAGCAGATGACCTTGTAAATTATGTTGCAGAAATGAATTTTACGCACGTAGAATTTATGCCAATTATGGAATTTCCGTATGACCCAAGTTGGGGATATCAATTAACAGGATACTTTGCACCAACATCTCGTTTTGGTTATCCGGATGAATTTAAATATTTAGTTGATAAATTTCACGAAAAAGGAGTTGGAGTCTTATTAGATTGGGTTCCTTCTCACTTTCCATCAGACGATCATGGATTAGGTTTCTTTGATGGTTCTCATTTATATGAGCATCCAGATAGAAGAAAAGGATATCATCAAGATTGGAAAAGTTTAATTTTTAACTACGGAAGAAACGAAATAAAATCATTTTTAATTAGTAATGCCATCTTTTGGTTAGACCAATATCATGCAGACGGACTGCGAGTAGATGCTGTTGCCTCTATGTTATTCTTAGATTATTCTAGAGAAGAAGGAGAATGGGAACCTAATGAATTTGGTGGAAGAGAAAATTTAGACGCCATTAACTTTATTAAAGAAATGAACACGGCTGTTTATGAATCTTTCCCAGATGTACAAACCATTGCAGAAGAATCTACCTCTTTTCCAAAAGTATCTAAACCACTCTATGATGGCGGCTTAGGATTTGGAATGAAATGGATGATGGGTTGGATGCATGATACTCTAGATTATTTTGCAAAAGAACCTATCTACAGAAAACATCATCAAAACGATTTAACTTTTAGTTTAAATTATGCATTTACAGAAAACTTTATGTTACCACTTTCTCATGACGAAGTTGTGTATGGTAAAAAAGCAATTGTAGATAAAATGCCCGGTGATGAATGGCAAAAATTTGCCAACCTAAGAATGCTTTATAGTTTAATGTTTACACATCCAGGAACCAAATTATTGTTTCAAGGATCTGAATTTGGACAAACCAGCGAATGGGATTTTGATGGTAGTTTAGACTGGCATTTATTAGAATATAAAGTACACCAAGGCGCACAAGAATTAGTAAAAGACTTAAACAAGTTTTATAAAAAAGAACCTGCTTTACATGAAAAACAATTTTCACCAGAAGGGTTTGAATGGATAGATCATGGAGATCACGAAAATTCTGTATTAACTTATCTTAGAAAAGGAGTAAATGAAAAAGATAATATTCTAATTATTTTAAACTTAACACCAGTACCAAGAGAAAATTACAGAATAGGATTACCAAAAGCAGGAACTTTAAAAGAAGTTTTTAATAGTGATGCTACCAAATATAACGGATCTGGAAACTTTAAAAACAAAAAGTTAACCTCAGAAGAAAAAGTTTGGAATAATAGAGAGAATTCTATCGAATTAGATTTACCTCCATTAGGTATGATTGCTTATAAATTCAAATAAAATTTTAGTAAGCCCTTTTAACACTATTAGTATCACAATTAAAAGGGCTTATTTTTTTAAACTTCCTATAAATAATAGGTCATTTTTATGACTTTAAAAATTATTCTTACATTTTTTAAAAGAAAATGTATTCTTTTTAATATTCAAAAAATAAACAATATTTTTACATCTTAATTAACCGTATAAGTTGTCGTAAAAGTGCTAAACAATCTTGTTTTCCTAACTTTTACAATTTATGCAAATGCAAAATAAACAAACAAAATAATGATTGTAAATACAGAGTTAGAACAAAAAGGTAACTTATTTCCCTCAGAAATTATAAGTTACAAGAAAGATGTAGACACGTTATATTTTACAACCTCCAACAACGTAATTTTGCAACTTACCGTTGTAAGAGATAGTGTAATAAGATTTAGATACTGTACAAGTGGAAAATTTGAAAATGATTTCTCATACGGAGTTACCATACACGCGTCTAGAGGATATTATTTTTTAGATGTTTCAGAAGATGATGTTCATTATATCATTACAACCTCTAAACTTATATGTAAAGTTGAAAAACAAAGCCTTCAAGTAAGTTTATATGATGCAGTAGACTTAACAATAATTAACCAAGATGAAATTGGTTTTCACTGGGAAGAAAGCTATGAATACGGTGGAGACATTGTAAAAATGAGTAAAACTTGTCAGAAATCAGAAAGCTTTTACGGATTAGGAGACAAACCTGTTGATGTAAATTTAAAAGGAAAGCGTTTTGAAAACTGGGCTACAGATTCTTATGCTTTTGGTAAAGATACAGATCCTATTTATAAAGCCATTCCTTTTTATACTGCACTTCAAAACGACAAATCGTATGGTATTTTCTTTGACAATACCTTTAAATCTCATTTCGATTTTGCACATGAAAGAAGAAATGTTACTAGTTTTTGGGCTCAAGGTGGTGAAATGAACTACTACTTTATTTACGGACCTAAAATGGAAGATGTTGTTAAAAATTATACAGATTTAACAGGAAAACCTCATGCATTACCTCCATTATGGGCTTTAGGATTTCATCAATGTAAATGGAGTTATTTTCCAGAAAGTAATGTAAAAGAAGTTACTAAAACCTTTAGAGATTTAAAAATACCCTGTGATGCCATTTATTTAGACATCGATTATATGGATGGTTTCCGTTGTTTTACTTGGGATAAAAATTATTTTCCAGACCCTAAAAGAATGGTTAAAGAACTAGAAGATGAAGGTTTTAAAACCGTTGTTATTATAGATCCAGGAATTAAAATAGACTTAGAATACGATGTTTTTAAAGAAGCATTAGATAAAGATTATTTCTGTACACGTGCAGATGGACCATATATGAAAGGTAAAGTATGGCCTGGAGAATGTTATTTTCCAGATTATACAAGACCAGAAGTTAGAGAATGGTGGTCTGGTTTGTTTAAAGAATTAATAGAAGACATTGGTGTAAAAGGTGTTTGGAATGATATGAATGAACCTGCTGTAATGGATGTTCCTAATAAATCTTTTCCAGATGATGTACGTCATGATTTTGATGGCAATCCTTGTTCACATAGAAAAGCACACAATATCTATGGTACACAGATGGCACGTGCAACCTATCATGGTTTAAAGAAATATGCATATCCTAAAAGACCTTTTGTTATTACAAGATCTGCATATTCAGGAGCACAACGTTATACATCTACCTGGATGGGAGATAATGTAGCAACTTGGGAACATTTAGCAATTGCCAATAACCAAGCTCAGAGATTGTCTATGTCTGGTTTTTCTTTTGCAGGTAGTGATATTGGTGGGTTTGCAGAACAACCACAAGGAGAATTATTTGCTCGTTGGATTCAATTAGGTATTTTCCATGCTTTTTGTAGAGTACACTCTTCTGGAGATCATGGAGATCAAGAACCTTGGGTTTTTGGTGATGAAGTTACAGATATTGTAAGAAAATTTGTAGAACTTAGATACCAATTATTGCCTTATTTATATTCTGCATTTTGGACTTATATAAATGATGGTACACCAATTTTAAAATCTTTAGTGTTATTTGATCAAGAAGATCATGGAACACATTATAGAAGTGATGAATTTGTTTATGGAGATAAAATTTTAGTTTGTCCTATTTTAGAACCTAATGCAAAAGGTAGAAGAGTCTATATTCCAAGAGGTAAATGGTATAATTTTTGGACGGATGAAGTTGTAATTGGAGGAAAAGAAATTTGGGTAGATGCAGACATAGATAGTTTACCAATCTTTATTAAAGAAGGTGCTGTAATTCCTAAATATCCTGTACAACAATATGTTGGAGAAAAAGAATTTGATCAAATTACTTTAGATGTTTACTATAAAGAAGGTAAAGAATCTTCTAAATTATATGATGATGCCCATGATGGGTATGATTATAAAAAAGGAAGATTTAGTTTGCGTACTTTTAAATTAACAGGAAAAAATAATAGTTTAATTTTTCAGCAACACAAAAGAGGAGATTTTAACGCTGCATACACAAAATTTAATATTGTTTTTCATAATCTACCATTTGAAATTAAAACTGTAAAAATAGATAGTGAAGAAGTAGCATTATCAAGTATTATAGCTGGTGAGAATCCGTCTATTTTAATAGATAAAGAATTTACTCAATTACACCTAATAGGTGCTTAATAAAAGTTAATTCAACAAATCAAAAAAAAATAGCTTGGAAAATTTTCCAAGCTATTTTTTTTTACACTAATTTTTTGAAACTTATTTTATCAAAAATCAAACTTATACGTAAGTCCTCCTAAAATTTGAAATCCTTGTGTATTAAAGTTAGCAAAACGTTGATAATTTGAATTTAAAATATTATTCAATTTTAAAAAAGCAGAAAACTTATCACTAAAATGATATCCTCCATTTAAATTTATATCAACAAAAGAATTAATTGTTTCTGAACCAGTAAAACTAGCAGGATATTCTGCTGCGTAAGAAGCGTCTTTACGTTCGCTTACATAAAAAATATTACTAGTTGCAAACCATTTAAGCGCCTTATATTTTCCTGATATTGATGCTTGCAAAGCAGGTAAATTCCATGCTTCTGTAGCGTTCTTTACATTATAATTATCATAAGTTATTTGCGAACCAAAAGTAAGTCTTTTGCTAAAGTCATATTCAGCTTCAGCAAAAAACGAAGTAGTTTTTACATCATCATAATAAACACCAAAAGAATTACCATATTCATAACCTAAAAGTTCTCTTGAATCTTTGATAGTTGTGGTACCATCTGATTTTGAATTATTTCGTAAAAATAATGCTTTATCTTCTTCATTTTTTGCACTTACTTTTAGGTTAAAACTAATATCATTTGTTACTTTTCCTTTTAAACCCACAAATAAATTAGAAGTTTCTGCAGTTTGTGTAATAAACAAGTTTGGTGAAACAAACGGATTTTCTTCAGTAAAACTTTTATAGGTATTGGTATGTAAATCTCCTGTAAAACCACCATAAGCAGTTAAATAATTTACAACAATTGGCGTTTCTAAATGAAGGTCTGGAAACAACAATAGTTTACTTACATCATTTTCAGCATCTAAAGATAAAAAGGTTTTAAAACCCGCTTTTGCATTAAAACTACCAATAGAAAATTTGTATGTTGGTTGAATGTTCGCCGTAAAAATTCCATATTTCAATTTAGCCAGATGATCATAATCATTTTTAAATTCTCCTTTTAAATATTCTAAGCCCGCTTTCAAATCAACATCGTTAAGTCCTAAACTTAAAAAAGCCATAGGAAATTTTAATTTACTAGATACATCTACCAAGGTTTCTGTGCTGTTAAAATCATCCTTAAAATATGTCATGCCCAATTTACCAAACTCTATATAAGAATCTATAAAACTAACTTCTCCTCCTAAGGTAAACGCAGCATATTTTTGACCAGGATTAATATTGTTCACGGTAGTTTCTGTAAAGTTTAAATTTGGTAAACCGTACCAATTATAACTATTAAACTCTGTGTTTAAATTTACTTTCCAATCAAAATAACGTTCTTCTTGTTTATAAAAAGCTCCTATATTTAAGTTTGAAAAATTACTATTTAAAGCCGTATTTTTAATATTATCTAAAGAAGCTACATATTTTGCATATAGCCCAAACTCATTTTCAAAACGCGTGGCATGATGTAAAAATGCCTCAAAATAAGGACTTGTATAATTACCAAAACCTGCAGCCAAATAATTCATGTACACACGTTCTTTAACGCCCACATCTATTCCTTTAACTACACCGCTTTTAGGAGTAAAAGTAGAAGCAACGGGAGCAGAAAAAATGGTATAATTCAATTTTTTCTTCTCACTATTTTTCAACAATTCTATGACAGGATTTTTCTTTATTTTTTTTGCATCTGCTATTTTAGGATTGTATGTAGAAACCACTTCTACCACCTCCGTTTTAACAGTATCTTTCTTTTTTTCCATTGATTTTTTTTGCGCTTTTACTGCAAAAGCACTCAATAAGAACACACAAATTAGAACCTTTTTTATCATTAATTTTTAGTTTCTTTATTAGAAATTTCTGTCTTATTAGGACTTACTGAATTATTTGTTTTTGCTTCTTTTTCTTTAATTGCATCTAAGGTAGTTTTTGCCTCTTGTACAATATCTTCGAATTGTGTAAAGTTTTTTATTACATTTTCTAACACATAGGTAGCTTGATAAACATCTTTTAAACCATAATAATTTTTACCCATAATTACATAACTATTAACCGCCCAATATTTATAGGCAGAATAATTAGCAATTAAATCTTGCACTACTTTATTAGAAGCAGCATACTCTTTTTGATTATTTTTAAAATAAGCATTATAGTACAAAGCCTCTGCTTTTAAGTTACCCGTTGCATTTCTTTCTATAGCCGTATAATACTCTTCCGCAGTAATTTCATCGTCTGTTTTTAAAGCTGCACGTGCAATTATTATTTTTGCATCATTCTCTAAACTATTTTCAATTTTTGTACTTTGTAGTAATTTTTTAGCATACGCTATTGCCAAATCATAAGAGGCCGTTTCAAAATACCCTTTCATTAAATTACTTTGTGCAAAAACTATATTCTCCGTTGCATAAGCCTCTTGTTCTAATGTAGTTAATATTGGCAATGCTGCTTTAAAATCTTCTTTTTGTAAATAAATTTGCGCTAGTTTGTTTAAAGATTCTTCTCTAAATTCATTTTGACCAGCACCAATAACTATTTTATAATGACCTGTTGCACTATCAAAATATTGTTGCTTAAACAAACTTTCTGCAGCATAAAAATTGGCCTTTAATTTATGAATTCCTTCAGGAAATTTATTGGTATAATTTAAAAGACTTTGAGAAATTTCATGCTGATCTTTAGACTCAAAATATTTCTTTTCTGCCACTGCAAAGGTAGTATTGTCTAAATCTGAATTGGTAACATTTATAAATTTTAATGTTTTTACCCAACTAATGTATTCGTCTAAATTACCATTATCAATATAAATATTTCTAGCATTAGAAACTGCCTCTACCGCATCTGATGAGTTTGGAAATTGGCTGGTAACTTTTTTATAAGTATCCAATGCTTCCTCACTCCTATTTTCATTATAAAACAACAAACCTTGACGTAACATTGCTTTTGGTAAAAACACACTATTGGGATGTTTCTGAATTAATCTATTATAAGCATTGTGTGCATTTTGCGTTTCTTTCATTGTGGTGTACGTACTTGCTAATTGATACAATGCATCGTCTTTTAAGGTAGAAACTTCATACTCATTTACCACCTTTGTAAGCGCTGAAATTTTATCTGCATTAGACCCCATAAAACCATAACTCATTCCTATTTGATATTGTGCATAATCTGCGCCAGCACCAAATTCATTCACAATTTTAGCATATTGTTCTACCGCATTTTTATAGTTACTTGTGGCGTAATAACAATCTCCTAAACGCACAATAGCATCATCTTTAATTTGTTGATCATTCGAACTTAAATTTAAAAAACTTTGAAATGAATTTGCTGCATTGTCATAATTTTTCAACTTAAAATTAGAGTATCCTATCTGATAATCAACCAAATTAAACTCGTCATTATTTGTATTTATAGCAGATTTTAATCTGGTAAATTTTTCTAATGCAACACTAAAGTTTTCTAATCTATACGCCGTTTCAGCCTCCCAATATTGTGCTTTATGCTTTATGGCATCATTATTTGACGCAATACTTTTCTTGAAAAATGGTTGCGCTTCTACAAATTTACTTTCATTAAATAATTGAATACCTCTATATAAAGAGACTTCTAAAGAAAGAATATTATTAACCGTTGATTTTTTCTTTGCTAAAAAGGCCAAAGCTCCTTCATAATCTTGCTGATGTAAAAACGAGGAAACAACCAATTCATTAATTTCATTGTAAGATGAAGATTTAGGATAGTTTTTTAAATAATCTTGTAAAACATCTGCCACACTTTTAAATGGATTGCCTTCTTCATAACTTAATTTGGCATAATTTAAGGCCGCATCTTCTTTAATATCTCTATTAAAATCCATTTCTGAAGCCGTCTTAAAAGCATTTAAAGCTTCCAATTTTTTATCCAACTTTAAATAGCATTCACCTAAATGATTGTATGCATTTTGAGAAACCGTATTTTTTTCATCAATAATCTTATTGAAATAATTAACGGCATTTTCAAAATCGTTTTGTTGATAAAAGGCATATCCTAATTGATAAAAATCTGTATTATTCCATTTGCCCTTTTTACCTTTATATGCTTGCAAATATGGAATAGATTCTTTGTATTGTTTTAAATTAAAATAACTTTCGCCAACAATTTTAGAAATCTCTGATTGATCTTTTTTTCTTGCAGTTTCTAATAATTTTGTCCCCACATCTATACAACGTTCAAATTTACCCGCTTTAAAACTGATGTCTAATAAATAATAAGAAATTTCTGCACTGTAGGATTTATTATCGGCAATTTCTTGCAAAGTAGATTCTGCAATTCCATAATCTTCTAATTTATAAGAGATAAAACCGTAATAATAACGAGAATCATTCCCGTACTTAGCATCATTAATAAGCGGTAAAAAACGTTCTTTAGCCAAATTTAAATTGTTGGTTACTAAAAAACCATAGCCCATTTTAAAATTAACCTCTTTTTTATTCTCTTCAGAAAGTAAATATAAATTTACTTTTTGAAACCACTTTAATGCATAAGAAGCCTTCTTATTAGAAAAATAAAAGTTGGCAACATTAAAAAAAGCTTTGTTCTTTTTTGTACTATTCGGATATTCTTCTACAAAAGCTAGTACTTTTTTATCAGCATCTGTGGTATTTAATTTTATTGCGCACATGGCATCATAATACGCTGCATCTGCCTTTAAATTAGAACTTTGCACAGCCGTTTTATCAATATTTATAAATATTTTTTGCGCTGCTGCATACGCCTTATTATCAAACAATTGCAACGCATTATTAAAATCTGTTAGCAAATTGTTTTCTATAATAGACTGCTGGCCAAAACCACACAAAGAAAATAAGAAAATAAATAGGAATAGAAAATGTTTTCTAAAAAACCGATACTTCATATAATTATTTTTGATACTTATTAGAATAACGCCCGTTTTCATTTTTTGTTTGATGAAAAATAAAAATTTACCAAAAAAATATTTATTCTAGATTTCTACATTTGTAAGCAACATATTTAAACGAAAACCCAAAAGCAAAACACCAAAGCAATGTTTACAAACAAAAATAAGTTGTTATTTTTTTTTATATCAAAAGTAAGAATTGTTATCATTTCTTAATGAAAAATCAATAGAAACTTATAAGTTTGTACAAACTAGTTATTTGTATGGAAAAACCTGTATTACATTTAGAAAATGCTGATATATATCAACGAGAAAACATGGTATTATCTCAAGTAAATATTACTATTAATAAAGGAGATTTTTACTATTTAATTGGTAAAACCGGAAGCGGAAAAAGTAGCTTGCTTAAAACTTTGTATGCAGATTTGCCTTTACAGAAAGGAGTTGGCAACATTGTTGGGTTTGATTTAAAAAAATTAACCGAGAAGGAAATACCTTTTTTAAGAAGAAAAATTGGTATTGTTTTTCAAGATTTTAAACTACTACCCGATAGAAATGTTTTTGAAAATCTAGAGTTTGTTTTAAAAGCTACAGGTTGGAAAGACAAAGAAAAAAGAAAGGAAAAAATACATGAAGTTTTAGATAAAGTTGGCATGAAAACCCAATATTATAGAAAAACCTTTGAACTTTCTGGCGGAGAACAACAACGAGTTGCCATTGCAAGAGCTTTATTAAATGACCCTGAATTAATTTTAGCAGATGAACCAACAGGTAATTTAGACCCAATAACGTCTTTAGAAGTAATGGAATTGTTAAATGAAATTCATAAAAATGGAAAAACCATTTTAATGGCAACGCATGATTATCAATTAATTTTAAAATTTAAACAAAAAACATTAAAATGTGAAGGTGGTATTTTGTTTGAAATGGCACAACAAGCTTAAATTTAGGCTTTAAATTCGATAATTTTGACTCCAAAAAAAAAGATTTTTGTTGCTGTAACTAATGATATTTCTACGGATTATAGAGTACATAAAATATGTACTTATTTATTGAGTAAAAAATTTTCTATACTTACTTACGGAAGAGTTTTGCCCAACACAATTCACATAGAAAGAGCATATAAAATAATACGTAAAAAACATTTTTTTAACCATAATTTTTGGTTTTATGCAGAATATAATTTGCGCCTTTTCTTTTATTTATTACCTAGAAAATACGATTATATTTTAGCCAATGATTTAGATACATTACCTGCTTGTTTTTTTGCTAGTAAATTTAAAAAAACCGAGTTAGTATATGATAGTCACGAGCTATTTTCTGAAGGACCAGAACTACAAGGCAGAGCTTTTGTTCAGAATTTTTGGCGAAAATTAGAAGATTATTTCTTGCCTAAAACCAAAAACGCTTATACTGTAAGCAAATCTATATCAGAATTTTACCACAAAAAATACCATAACAACATGGGACTTATTAGAAATGTCCCAGCAAAAAATATTTTGTTAGAAAAAGAAAACGTAACTTTTCCTACAACGGCAAGAACCATTTTGTACCAAGGTGTTTTAAATCCTGGAAGAGGCATAAAACCAATGATAAAAGCATTGCGTTTTATAGAAAATTTAGATTTAATTATTATTGGTTACGGAAAAGTAGAACAAGAATTAAAAGATTTTGTTGTTCAGGAAAAAATGGAAAATAGAGTTCATTTTTTAGGAAGAATATCTAGAGAAAAACTATTTAATTACACCAAATTAGCTACCTTAGGAATGGTTTTAGAAGAACCTTTAGGTTTGAGTTTTCAATATTCTTTACCCAATAAATTGTTTGATTATATACATGCAGAATTGCCTATTATAGCAGGTACTTTACCCGAAATTTCGCGTATTATTAATCAATATAAAGTAGGTGTTTTGGTAGCTGATTATTCTCCAGAAAAAATTGCAGAAAAAATTAATGAACTCTTACAAGACGAAGCTCAAATGGCCGAAATAAAAAGAAATCAAAAAATTGCCAAAGAGATTTTATGCTGGGAAAAAGAAAGTATTAAATTAGATAGGTATTTTAAATAGAACAATTATTAACCCAAAAATAACCATAATAATTCCTGTATTAAATAACCTTAACGGGTTACAAAAATCTATTAATAGCATTAAAAATCAAGAATTTACAAATTATGAAGTTTGGGTAATTGATGGCGGTTCTACTAAGGACACGCAACACTATTTACAAACTTTAAGAGCTCCATTCTATTTTTCATCAAAAAAAGACAACGGAATCTATGACGCTATGAATACTGGTATTTCTTTGGCAAAAGGTGAATGGTTGTATTTCTTAGGAAGTGGAGATTATTTGGTAAATAACGTTATTTTAAGTCAGGTATTTCTAAGTACAAACACAAGCAAATACTCTTTATTATCAGGAAAAATAGTATATGAAGGAGATACAAATCCTTTTATTTACAGTAAAAATAAAAGAATTAAAACACCTTCTTGGTCTTTTGCTCTTTGGCTTAGAAACGGATTACATCATCAAGGAACTTTTTATAAAAGAACATTGTTTACAAATCAGCAATACAATTTAAAATTTAAAATTTTGTCTGATTATTGGTTTCATATCGTCTTATACAAACAACAGAAAGCATGTAAAATACTTCCTTTTATCATCGCAAAATGTAATTCTGATGGAGTTTCCAAATCGGGAAGTTGGCAACTTTATAAAGAAGAAATACACTTAAAAATACTGGAAAGTTCTATCTTCCTTGCTCCTATTTTTTATGGTCTTGCCTTTGCTAAATATATCCTCAGAAAATTTAATGAACTTTAAAACCAATGATCATTTAGCTTTTATTTTTTTTAAAATTCTTCAATAAAACTCCAATTTATTGAGGTTTTAGGTTGTTTTAATTATAAATTTCAGTTTGTCTCTTTTTCTCTTGTAAAACATCAAAATATAAAAAATCTAAAATTTGTTCAGTACAATTGTTCATCGGTATATTAGCCCAACTATGTCCACCATCTTTTACTGAATATAAGTAATAGGGTTCTCCCAATTCTTTTAGTTTATTTGCAATTGCTTTAGAGCCATAAAGCATTAAATATCCGCTATCATTTTTATTACAATAATGGTGTGGCGCTATATTATAAGGCACTAATTTATCTGCTATTCCATGAAACAATTGTGTAGGAATTGCATTCATAGCCGTTAAATTATCAACAGAAACCGTTGCTCCTGCCATACTTACAACACCGGCAAATTTAAAGTCTTTGGGTAAAATTTTATTTTCATAATTATAGGCCAAGTTTAAAATAGCTTCTGCACCAGCACTAGAGCCAATAAGTATTATTTTCTTTGTATTAATCTTAAATTTTTTATTTTTCTCCAAAATATACTTAACAGCCAAACTAATATCTTCAGAAGCACTGTTAAAGGCATTTATTTTATCCGCAGCTTTAGTCTGACAACCAAAACCCAAATTTTTCATAGTTAAACGATATGAAATTGAAGCAACGGCATACCCACGATTTGCCATCTGCTTTGCAAAATATTTAATGTTATCTCCATCTCGTTTACCTCCAGAAAAACCACCACCATGCACAAAAATTAAAAGCGGATACTCTCCTGATAATTTCTTTGGCTTGTAAAAATCTAATTTTAGTTTTTCTTCTTTGCTTTTTTTATAGGTAAATGTTCTTTTAGAAACTTTTGCAACACTATCTAAATATATAGTTTGGGCAAAACTAAAGTTACAAAGCAAAATAAATACGATGGAAGTAAAAATTTTCATATAAAAATGTATGTGGTAAATATAATTACTTGCCTTTGAAGTTCTCTAAAAATTTTCTTAAATGATTGTATAAGAACGCATTTGTTTTTACGTAATAGAAAGCTATAAAACAAACACTAGACATAAACGCCAACGCACCAAAAACCGCTTGCCATGGCAACAATGTTTTTCCTATTAATTTTAATCCAAATCCGGTAAAACTACCATAAATAATGATAAAATGAATCACATAAATAGACAATGTTTTTTGTCCGATTTTTAAAATTAACGGAAACTTTAAATACTTTTCAAATCCATAGAAAAAAGCAAAATAAAGAAAGACATTTCCTAACCTGGTAAAGAGGTAATTGTAGCTTGCCGCATCTAAAAACAATTTAATATTTGTTAAATCATGCAGGATACAAAGTAAATAGGACGATGAAAAAATTAGAAGAACTCCCACAATAATAAAACTACTAATAGTGATGAATTTAAAGTTGTGGCTTTGTAATTTTTTATGAAAAAGAGTTGCTAAAAAAGAGCCAATTGCAACATAACCAAACCAAGGTATTATTGTAAAAATAGAACCATTTTTTTTACTGACGTAGTTGTTCAATACAACAGGAATGTTATCAAATGTAATACCGCGATACAAGGGTTCTGTTAAAAAAATTAGAATTCCTAATACTAAAGACACTACAGAAAAAATGAGTGTATTTTTTGCTGTAATAAAATATAGTATTATTATTAATATCAAACTTAAACCAATACATTGTAATACATCTATGACTAAAAAATAAGTATTAAAACCACCTGAAAGCCACTTTAAAACAGGAATTCTTATTAAATAACCCACAAAAATTAAAAAGAAGCCACGAATAATTCCTTTTCGCATTCTCATTTTTTCTTCTCCTTTTTCTCTTACTTTCAAAAGTAAATAGGTAAAAATTAAGCCAGATATCGTAAAAAAAGTAGGAGCTGTAATCCCTCTAAAATAAGACCAAATAACAAAAGGTGTTGCGTTTATGTCTCTATAAGAAATGGCCAAAAGGGTATCAATAAAATGCCCTTGCATCATCATTAAAATGGCAAAAGCACGAACAATATCAATAAAATATAATCTTTGTGATTTCAATATAAATAAGATTAATGCCTAAAGTAAGCATTATTCAATTGATATAATTGAATTTATTTGATTTTGATAAATTTGATAAATTTCATCTAAATGTGTACAATAAAACTTGATTTAGACCCTATGAATGTATTCTTTACTTAGGTTACCTATTTCTTTGTTTACCTAAAAAATTATAGTATCACAAACTCAGAAATAAAAAAATAATATAAACAAAACCACCAACAAGTAGGTATGGTAATAGCTAAATTGCCTGCAGAACAATATCAACAAAAATAAAAAAGTATAACTTAAATGTTGCTATTCTATTAAATTTGTCTTGTTCTATTTATCAACCAAAAATCTGCTAAAACCAAAGCTGCCATTGCTTCTACAATAGGAACGGCTCTTGGTACAACACAAGGGTCATGTCTTCCTTTACCAGTTATTTCTGTGAGTTCATTTTCAGAATTTATAGTTTGCTGAGCACTCATAATGGTAGCTACTGGTTTAAAAGCAACTCTAAAATAAATGTCCATTCCATTACTAATTCCACCTTGAATTCCGCCAGATAAATTAGATTGAGTAGAACCATCTGCATTAAAAATATCGTTATGCTCTGTACCTTTCATTTTAGCACCACAAAACCCGCTTCCGAATTCAAAACCTTTTACGGCATTGATAGACAACATCGCTTTACCTAATTCTGCATGAAGTTTATTAAAAATAGGTTCTCCCAAACCAACAGGTACATTTTGCGCAACACAGGTAACTGTACCACCAATAGTATCTCCGGCTTTTCTAATTTCTTGTATTTTGTTAATCATTTTCTCTGCAGAATCTGCATCCGGACAACGAACAATATTACTTTCTGTTTTAGAAAAATCTAAATCTTGATAAGGTTTATCAATAAAAATTTCACCTACAGAAGATGTAAAAGCATTAATATTAATACTTGCAATTAATTGTTTTGCCAAGGCACCAGCAACTACCCAATTGGCAGTTTCACGAGCAGAACTTCTACCTCCACCTCTATAATCTCTACCTCCAAATTTTTTATCGTAGGTGAAATCTGCATGAGAAGGTCTGTAAACATTCGTATTATGATTGTAATCTTTACTTTTCTGATTGGTATTTCTAATGATAAAACCAATAGAAGTACCTGTTGTTTTGCCTTCAAAAATACCCGATAAGAATTCTACAGTATCTGGTTCTTTACGTTGCGTAACAATTTTAGATTGCCCAGGTTTACGTCTGTCTAATTCATTCTGAATAGCATTTAAATCAACTTCTAATCCTGCCGGAAAACCATCTATAACACCACCAATTGCGGTTCCATGAGATTCTCCATAGGTTGTAACTTTTAATAAATTTCCGAAAGAATTAAACGACATATATAAATTATTAGAGTAAACGAGGCAAATATACTAAACAACTTGACAAAAAATATAGAATAAACCTATTTTGTAATGATTTCTAAAAATTATAATTTATTTAAAAACATTGATTATTAACAGGGTATAGATTTATTTTAATGATATTCAAAAAAAGGTTAAAAAAAATATGATTTTTATTTTTTAGAATTAAAAAAGGTTACTATATTTGCAGCCGCATTCAGGGAATACCTGATGAGACGCACTGGAGAAATGGCAGAGCGGTCGAATGCGGCAGTCTTGAAAACTGTTGACTGTAACAGGTCCGGGGGTTCGAATCCCTCTTTCTCCGCAAAAAAACCTCATAATCTTTTGATTATGAGGTTTTTAATTTTATAAATATTTAACAATAGGTGTTGTTATTATAAGTCATTCCTAATTGTACGTTGGATAAGCGGTTATTTTCCATAATAGCAGTAACCCACCTGTAGTTTACGAAAGAGTATTATAACTTCTATTATATAACTTAGCTTTGGACGAGTGTTGTATTTTGTGATAAAAAGTAATTACTAAAATAATTTTAATTTACTTGAACTATATTCCTAAATGATTAAATAAGCGACGGACTTTCATTCTCCAACTTGTTCTAGCCATTATCCAACTTTTACCTCCATCAACAATTAAAATATTATCGTTAGAGTGCATTGGCTTTACACCAACTTGTTTTACTCCTCCATCAAATTTGAGTAATAAATTAGGATTTAGTGTTGGACAATCATTATTGTTGTAATTAAAAATATTCTTATGTTCCTTTTTATTGAACACTTCATTTTTAACCTTTAACGCTTCAAATAATTCTATAATTGATATTTTTTCTGTGATGAAATCTAAATCGTAAATATCTTTTTTAGCAGCTCTAGTTGAACCACTAACTAATTTAAATAAACCTAAATCTTTTGTAGTTACTAACCTTACATTATCAATGATCTCTAAAGCATCCATCATTTTCATATTTTGAATGATTTCTACTTTTATTCTAGCTCCACAAGGTTTTGTTATATAGCATCTAAAAAAGCTATGCTGTTCACTTACTTTATCAGCAGGATAATCTATCCCTGTGACATTCTTTTTACCATAAAAATGTATAATTTCATTTTCTATAGCTTCTAATTGTTTTACACCAACTATTTCTGGGCAAAACTAATCTATGTCTTGAGATTCTCTATGATTGAAACGGAATGCTAAATTTGTACCTCCTGCTAATGCAAATGGAGATAAACTAGGTAAGGATTGTAATTCTTTTATAGTTTGTAAGAGTACTTCTGAAACCGCACTCATTTAACTAAAATCATAGCGTGAAAAAGCAGGCTTGTTATAACGTTTAGAAACTAATCTACAAACGCTATTACTAATACGTTCTTTTGTGTTTTTTAAAGTAGTGTAAATTTCATTGGTATTATAAACACTCTCTACAAGCTCAATATCTTTAGAAAAAGTATCCTCATTTGTAGTCATTAATACTCTAGGGATAATAATAGCCTTATCCTTTTGAATAGATAATTTATTAGTATCCATATCCCAAAATGCTTGTTTTGGAAATGTATTAGATATGTTTATTGTTTTAGCCAATGGTTTATTGTATTTAAAAATAATCTTTAATTACTATACAAAAGTATGTAATTACTTTATTTAAAGCAACTATTATACCATTTATTGTATTGTTAGTGTTGTACTTAGTGATATAACTAATATCAGGTACTTACTTCTATTTATTGTCTCAATATAACTCTGGCTTGTGACAATGAAACAATTTCATACTTTGTTATTTTTCTTTAATTTTAAAAAATTAAATTTGTCAACCACATTACAAAATGTCATATTGTAATTCATCTATTTTTTGAGAAATGTTTTTGAATAATATAGGTTTGGATTTTAAACTTAAATAATTATCCCATGTATTTTCTATAATATCATTAAAATAAAAAAAATCAAAGTCTTTTTGTTTTATTGATAGTTTATATTTTTTTACTAAAGTTATTACTTCCAAACACATTTCTGGTTTGTTATTTTGAGTAATATTTTTCAAAACTTCAACGGCTATTCTTATGGGATTAGAAAAAGTATTAAAGCTTAAACTTGGATCACAACTAATTTGAATTAATTCAATGACATCATTAACCGAATTTTCATTAGTAAAACTACCCCAATTTTTATTAGTGATTCCGTAATTAATTTCTTGTTTGAATTCACTAATATTTGATTTTAACCAAGAATTAAAAAGTTTAAAAGCATCTGTATAATTACATCTCATTAAATACTTTATATTTTCAATTCTGTTTTTACTTGATAAGTCTAATGAAAGATTTTGAAGAAGCTTTTTAATTACAAAATCAAATTCATTTGCCTCAATTAATAGTTTTAAGGAAGTCCATGATAATAAATCTTCATAATCATTTTCAAATTTGAAGCTAATCATTTTCTTTAAAAAATTAATATCATTTGCTTTCTCAAAGTATTTTTCGAGAACATTAGATCTAATAGATTCACTAATATCTATATTGGATATAAAGCTCTCAATTTTATGATATACACTAGAAATGTTATTTTCTAAAGCGAATAAACAATTGTTCCAAATCACTAAACTACTAGATAACTCTTTCTCAAAATTCTCAATAACTCTTTTTACAACTATTTCTTTTTCAACTTCATTTGTAACAGTTATAAACATAGATTCATCTTTATATCTATTAAAATAAATTTCATCATAAACTTCAGTAAAATCTAAAACAACCTCTTTAGGATATTTTAACTTAAACTTATCTCTAAAAAATAAGAGTATTTCGCATTTTAAGTGATTTGTTCTTTTATTATAGTTGGAATATTCTGTAAAATCTACATTCTTAACCTCTTCAAAACACCAATCTTTTATAAAATTAAGTTGAACTTCATCTATTTTTATCTTATTTCCCTTATCGTTTTGCAATTGAGATTTAATATTCTTGATTAGAAATAAAACATTATTAATTTTTTGTTTTACATCATTTGCAGTAACAATCTTTTGTTTACTTTGAAAACTTGAATATATTAAATGAATAAAATTTTGAGGAAATTTTTCTTGTAATTTTAAGCTTTTATAATATTCCTCTCTATCATCAAGTTGGTTATCTCTAGTTAAAGTTTCATTATCAAATCTGTCAAAATATTCACCTGTTAATAATAAAAGTTTTTCTTTATCAAATAAAATATCAAATTCATTTTGCAATTTGTTTTCATGAAAATCTTTCCACCTATCTTTAATTTCAATTTTAAGTAGTTCATCATTAAAATTAAAACCAGTTTCTTTTACTATTAAATCTTGAAATTTTAAACTTAATTCAAAATTTATGTGACTAAGATTATTTCTAAAATAAAAAATTTCTTTTATTTCAATAACCCCTGTTTTATGTTGTTGAAGAATAAAGCTAAACTCTTTCTCAGAAACTAGATAAGTTAATAGCCTTCTAACCTTATCAAATTCGTTGTTTGAATTATAAATATCAAAAAATGCTTTTTCTCTATTTAAAGTATTGTAAAAGAAAGAAAATATGATTTTCTCAAAATCAAACATTAAATCTTCATTCTCTAAACAAAATTTTATTAGCAAACTATATGTAGATATATCCTTTCTATAAAGTTGAATTATTTTTCGAATTGATACCTCAATATCTTCATTTTCAATTTTAAACTCATGGTTGTTTTTTAAATACAGTTCAAGTTCAAAAAAGCAACCTTTTGGTGTATTTAATTTTTTTAAAATTTTCTTTAAGGTATCCTTTTCCATAGTACTCAAATTCCCCTCTCTTTGGTACTTCCTTTTTGAATTGTCTAATGTTTTAGGAGCTGTTTCAATAATGTAATTTAAATAATAATTACAATCTACTTCATTAATCAATTTAAAAATTGAGTTTGTAATTTCTAAATGATCAATGTCTTTGTGAAAACCTATTATTAATTTAACTGACTTTTTATCATCCATATGAAATTTAAATTCTATGAAAGAATCAATAAGATATGCAGTAAATGAAAAATCATTATTTTGTATAGGTTGATTAATCAATTCTAATAAACTTGATTTAAGTTCGTCTTTTAAGAACTTATAATCCATTAAAGAAATTAAATCTAAAGCTGAAATTCTTGTTCTTCGATGATAATTAGCATTTTTAAAAACTGAAAACAGATATTTTACATTCTCTTTACTATTTGCGAATCTTGAAATATCTTTAACGTCTGCATCATACTTTCTAACCCACAAAGTGTCTTGAACACATCTCTTATTAAAATATTTTTGAAAAACACTTGCTTTAATATTTTTAGAAATTCTGTTTCTATCTGCTTTAAATAAAACTTCTGAATCATTTTCAACTAGCCATTTTAAAAGTTTCTCAAACTTAGAATCTTCTTTTTCAAATAAATTGATTAGGTGAGAAATTGAATTTAGCTATGAGGGATGAGTTTTATTGTGTTTATCATCTATTTTAATGAATTGAATTATTTGTTCAAATTCTAAGTCTTTTAATGCACTAGCTACAAAATATTCTTGAACATTTTTATGTTCAAACTTCCATTCATCTTCATCAAAAACTAGCTCCACAAAACAACAGTTTGTAAATTGTTGTTTTTCATTTTTCAGAAGGGCATTTATATGTGAGTTCGGAATTTTACTTACCTGCATAGCCTCCATTGCAAGTGCTACTTTTTTACAAACTAACTTAATTGTAGATTTATCAAATTCTTTATTTTTATATTTAATTTTTCTATCATCTTCAAGTCTATTTTCAATATATCTTTCAATAAGTTGAACTTTATTTGTTGGTAGTTTTTTTGTTTGTTGGTAATATCTGCCAAACAAGTTTAAATAGTAAGGTGTTTTTAAAAATTCTTGCTGATTACTATTTTGATATAATTCAAAAAAATCTTCTGAATCTAATTGGTATTTTTTATTTAAAAATTCAATAGCATCATAATAAGGGATTTCTTTCAAAACAAAACAATCAAATTCCCTAATGTTTTTTATAGTATTCTCATAGATATTAGTTCTACAACTTATGATAAATTTAATATTTGTCTTAGTATTTTCAGTAAGAAATCTATCTAGTTTAGTTTTAAATTCGATACTATGAGCTATTTCATCTAAACCATCAAGTATTATTAGTAGGTATGGAATATTTTTCCAGTCTTTTGGAAGGTAGTCTACAATTTCACTTGAATTTATAAAAGTATTTATTGGTCTGTAAAAAGGTATCCATTTGTTGTCTTTTCTCTGCTCCCATAAATTAATTGCTAAATTTTGGAGTTCTATAGATTTTCCACTACCAGGATTTCCTAGCAATATTATACCATCTGTATTGTTATCATAAAGTATATTCTGTGTTGCTTCAAATAGATTTAATTCATTAACATATTGATTAAGTGAATTATTTTCTCTTTTAGATGATGACTGTTGGTAAATAAGATTTCTTGTTATATAATGATCTATTTTAGCAATATTGATAATATATTTCTGTTTATCTGTCTCATTTATTTGTATTTGTCGTAATGCACCTCTTGAAAATAAAATACTTTTAAATTTTTCATATTCTTTTTCAATATCAACGCTAATTAAACAATCTTGTTTATAAATTTTTTTATAAATTTTCTTGTTAGTAGCAAACAGATTTTCAATCCCATTATTTTTTTCTAATAGTTGAATATTAAATGGAAATTTACCTGAATTAAATATTGGTTCATTTTTTTCAGAATTTTTACTATTCCCAAAATTAGCTCTAGGAGAAATAAATATAGCGATATCATTTTCTGATAATTGATAATTAACTTCTAAGTCATGTGCTTTTGCATATATATTACCAAAACTTAAATCACTTGAATAATCTTTACATTCAATAAAGATTTTTCTTTCAATATAATCTTTACTTATTACCAAGAATACGTCAAAACCATCTTGAGTGCCACTTTTTTGAAGCCTTTGTTTATTAATCGTGAAGCCAATTTTTTGGAATAAATCTGTAAAAAAAACCTTAGTTAACTCTTCAAATTCTTTTCCTGTATTTTTTGCCATAAACAACAATTTTTTAAAAGATAAATTTAGTTTAGATTTAAGAATTCTCCACAATCTTAATCTCTTCCTCCGTTAACCCATACAAGGCATACACCATAGCATCAATTTGTTTATCGGTTTGGTTAATTTGGATTTGTAAGGCTTGTGCTTTTTGCTTGTTTTCTTCAAAAAGGTCTAACCATTCAAACTCATCTTTTTTGGTTAATGGTGCAATTGCAATGGGCTTAAGCCCATTGTAATTTTTAATAGCTATTTTTATGGCTTTGTTTAACTCTTTTATAAACTCTCCAAATTCTAACTCGTGCCAGTTTTGTAGTTTTCTAGATAGCTTTTCCAAGTTAAATTTTTGTTGAAGATAAGTTTGGAATTTTTTAAAAATATTTTGAAAATCACTATTTAATAAAAGCATTTGGTTTACTTCTAAATCTAAATTAGAATTATTAAGCTCTGGAATAGGAATTTTACTGAAATACTTCCAAATTAATTGACAACCATTTTGTATTTGAGTACAATATTTGGTAATTAAAAACCAACCCATTTTAGAATTTAAAACACCTAATAAAGCTTTGTTATCTGTTGGTATTATCCACATAGAATCATTACAATACAATTGTTGTTCATCAAAAATAAAACAAGGTTTTACCTGAAATTTTTGATACATTATTTTTGGTCTTTTATATATAGATAAATAAGATTCAGATGGATTATTATCTAATTCTAACCAATGATGTTGACCTGTAAAAGGTTTTTCTTCTGTTATTCTACTTCCATTACATTGCCCTCTTTTTCTTAATTTTTCTTCATACTTAATAAGGTGATTATAAATAGCAGGATATTTTTCTTCTATAAACTTATAACTACCAAAACCAGCCAAAATAATACTATCCAAATTTTCTTTTACGGGTTGTCCATATCTAGTTAAATCTCTTCCTCTTAAAATTGAACCGATTATTTTTTCTGAATTAACATCATCATTTATTAATTCTTGTTTTTTATAATTGTCTATTAAAAAAGCTTCGGTTAAACCAAATTTTATTCCATAGTTTGCTTCTCCATTTACAAATTCTTCTAATGATTTATTTTTTGATAACCGAGCTAAAAGATTTTTTTCTAGTTTAGAAGAAATAATCCAAGTGTCTTTACTGAAATCTGTAATGTCAAAAACTTCTTTGGTACTATTTACAACAGTTTCAAAATCAAAAGCATTTGTAGATTTTAATACAGAAACATTAATATTTTTCTTTGGTTTATTATTTTTTGCAATAAAAATACAAGGATAAGTTGTTGCTCCTTCAAAAATTTGAATGTCTCCAAAATCAATTAATTGCTGTAATTCTTTAGTTAGAAAAAACGCTCTTAAATTTTCTCCATAACCTGCTTGCAACCATTTGTTAGGCATAATGTATGAGCAAAATCCTGTTTCTTTGGTTAAGCTAAATGCTTTTTCCACAAACAAAATATATAAATCACCTCTTTTATTATAGGTTTCATAACCTTGTTTTTGCAGCGCTATAGAAACTTCTTTCATTCTTTCTAAATTTACATAAGGCGGATTTCCAATAACCACATCAAAACCACCAGTAAATTCGGTAGTAAAGGCTTTGGCTTGTGTGCAACAAATGGCATCAATCAGTTGTTGTGTGGCTTTTTGGTGTGCGGGTAATTCGTGTTTTGCTCTATTGGTTTGTATGTATTTTATGGTATTAAGCAATTGCTCGGTTGTGGTAATTTCTATTGGTGAGCTGTATTTTTGTTGCCACAAAGGTTTGTTTGGTTTTTCTTTTTCTGCAAGGGGTTTAAGCCCCTTGTACAGCCCATTGTTATGTTCCTTGTCCTTTTTGCCTTTTACAAAAGAAGTGCGTCCTTTTATTTTCTGCATAATAGCAGGAATGTCATTTATATGGCAAACTAATAATAAGTGAATATGGTCTGCACAAATATTATATGCCAAAAGGTTTAACTGGTCTTCTTTAACAATATCTGCAATGGTATTTGTAATCAAAACATCGTCTTCAGACGTAAAATAAATAACATTAGGATACGGATTTGTACCCAAATCTCTATGTGCTCTTACTTTATATTTCACCATCCTATCAGAAGTACGACTGTCATGTATGGCTGTTGTAATGTGGTAGGCTTTTTTATCTTTTTCTTTAAATATTTTAGGAAATTGTGTTTCCCAATTAAAAGCCTTATCGCCTGCAACGGCTTTACTATCTATTAAAGAGTTACCGCATTTAATATTAGAGCTTAAATCGTTTAACTTACGTCTGGGTTGTGCGGTGCGTAGCCATAAAGATAGTTTTGCAATTTCTACAGATTCTTCATTTAAATCTACACCATAAATATTGTTTTCTAAAATGGTGTTTTCAATATCTGGGAATTGTAAACCGCCTCCTAAAACTTTGGTTTTTAACTCATCTATGTAAGTGTGTTCTTTTATTAAAAAGTCTAAGGCTTGGTTAAGGAACGCACCCGAACCACAAGCAGGATCGCAAATAGTAAGTTGCAATAACCAATCTCTATACGTGTCTAATATGTTTACTAATTTTGTAATGGTTGCTTTTTGTCTGTTCTTTCTACCTTTAAAATATTCTTCTTCTTTAAAGTCTAATTCGGTTTTCTTTTGGTCGCAAAGTTTACCAATCGTATTTTCTACAATGTATTTGGTAATGTATTTGGGCGTGTAGAAAACCCCGTCTTTTTTACGTTTAGATTTTTGTTTATCAAAATCGCTGCCCTCAATTTCAGCATTAACGCTTTCTATTTCGTTTAGTGAGTTTTCAAAGATATGTCCTAGTATATTTACATCTACTTGACTTTCAAAATCATAACCTGCTAATTTACCAGTGTGATTGTACAATAAATTACTATCTATTTCTAAGTTATCTAGTGTTTTATCTTCTTTAAATAAACCTCCGTTATAGGCGTATATTTCTGCTCTTTTAAGTGTGCCTGCTCTTCCTTGATCTAAGAAATTAAAGTACTGTTTAAAAAGTACATAGAGTGGTCTGTCGTCACCAAAATCTACATCGTCTTTCCATTTGTCTAATATTTGTTGTGTGCTGTTTGCGGGTAGTAAACCTCTATCTTCTGCAAAGAAAATAAACAAATAACGGTCTATTAATTTCTGAGATTTTTTAAAAAGTGTGAGCTTTACGTTTTTTTCTAAACGTTGTAGTTCCTGTTGTTCTTCTTGAGACCTCTTAACTGCGCTCGAGGTGACACTAGACGCTTGTGCTTTTAATTGTTTTGCATTGCGTTTTACCAAATCTCTATATAATTCACGTTTAAATACCGAATAATCTTTATAGAATTGTTTTGTAATTTGTTCTTCAATAACTACAGATGCTTCCTTAATGTTTAAGGGTACATTATTAATAATATTATCCTTTTGTAAGCAGAGATATAATAAAGAAAAGCGTTCTGGAGATAGTTCAAATAAATTAAATTCTTCAAATTCAGTAGCATCGTTTATATAGAAGCGCAATTTTTCAAAGTTTGATGTAATCACATACACACAGCCTTTTTGATTGGCCTTATAGTCAAACGCTTGTTTACGAATACTTTCTAAATCTTTGGTGTTTGTCCCTTTTAATTCTATAACACCAACAGCAACATCATTATTTAATATGGCGCCATCAGCTTTACGTGCGTTATTTTGGTTTTTATATTCAGCAACAAGATTAAAATCTGCATTCGGTTTTAAGGTGTAACCCAACATGTTTGCAAATAACTCTGTAAGAAATATACCTTGATATTCTTCTTCCTTAGAACTGCGTATATTGTCTTGTATGGTTGGGTTTAAGAAATACTTAACGTATTTTTTATACGCTTTAGTAACAAGTTCTTTGTCTTGTAAAACAATCTGCTGTTTTAATACTGAAATTTGAAATAATGCCATGAACTAGTTTAGAGTATTATAAAACCTCTAAAATACTAAAACCAAATTGTATTTAGCTATCTAACGACTTATATAATGTTGGTAATTTTTAACAAAATCATCATTAAAAATTTTCCTTTAAGTCAAGGTGAAATAATAGGGCGATGTTTAAATACTATTAAAAATTTAGACCAACCTTTCTTTTTTTCTCCCAAAAACTAAAAAAATTGGACTCCTTATTTTTTATGCTGAATTAAAAAATAACTTTCTAGTTTTAATGATCTTTTAGTTGAATATTTTTATACGCTTCTTGCACCAATAATGCTCCGTATTTACGTTCTAAATGCCTTATTTTAAAGTGAGCCGTTGCCATTTCTTGAAAATGATTCACAAATACAAAATTTAAAGACGCGCCACCAATAGCGCCAATTACAGGAATAGCTTGTGCCAAAAATTTCTCACTAATTAATAAACTTAATTGTGTAGCAATTTTGGATATAAAATTTGTAATTACATTAGAGCCTACTGAACTTACGCCCTTTACAAGTGCATCAAGACCAATTTTTACTCCGCTTGCGGATATGTTTTTTAAAGCAGAACTTAATGCTATTCTTGTAGTATAATAACTAGATTCCATTCCATCATCTTTATCAGAATCACCTCCTAAAGCAAAAACTTCTAAACAAGCCAATTGCCCTTCTAAGGTATAAATATCTTCTCCCTCACTACGCGCAATATCTAAAATTGTACGCATTATAAATTTTGTAGTTACAGTTAATTCTGATGTAAAAATTAAAGTTCCCAAACCTGTAGCAGCACCAAAAAAACCACTTACAGCTCCAGAACTTGTTACAATTGCTTTATAGGTAGTTTTAGAGGGTTTTCTGAATTTTTTATTTTTCTGTATGGTTATTAAATTGGCTTTTATAACACCTAACAATACAGATTTTGTGACTTTTTGAATTTTTGCCAACGCCTTTTCCGGAATATAATTAATTCCATCTTCTATAGTATTACCTATCTTATTTACATTTCTAATAGCCCAACCTAAGTTATTCATTGTTTGTTTCGCTTTTTTTAAAGCTTCCAAATCTTCTGTTGACAATTGTTGAAACGTTACATCTTTACTCATTTTCTACCTTAAATTACTTATTGTTTCTTTGTCTTTATAATGCACTACGTGACTATCTATTTTATAAATCTAACGAAAGTATTTTACCAATTTAATTCTTAACATTTTTATTTTATTATTTAAAATAACCCTTGTTGAAAAGGAACTTCCGTTAATATACTAGCTACATTACTTTCTTTTTTATTTGAAAATAAATCTGTTGAAACAGGATATGCAATGAACTCTTGTTTTGTAAAAGTATGAAGTAACTCTTTAATTTCTACTTCTTCTGTGCTATGCAACCATTTTCTATAATCTGATGGATCTAAAATTAAGGGCATTCTAAAACTTCCTAATTTATTTGGCGTATTATGTATTTCTTTAAATAATGAATTTGCTTCTGTAGTAATTATAGAAGCAGTATATGTTGGTATTTTTGCCAAGGTATCTACAATTGAATAAATACCTGCAAAAGCAATTAAATTGTGATTTTTCTCCTTAAAATAATACGGAATTTTCTTTTGAATTCCTAATGCAGCATGAGGTTCAAACAAGCCATCTGCCAATATCAAACATCGTTGCCTCCTAATAAACTGACTAAAAAAATCACTTGTAAACAAACGTTCTTTTGTTGCGTTTAATGTATTGGTTTTTATTAAAAATTCTTTTCTTTTTGTAATATCATAATTTGTTGGTAAAACGCCCCAAGTGGCATGTTCTATCAATGTTGGATGGTCTTGTTTTACGATGGCTAAATTCTTTGTTTCCCATCCATTAAAATGATAATATGGTTCATATTGCAAAGGGTTGTTAAAAATCATTTTAGATTTTTTTTCTAATTCTTTTAAAGACTTGGTTAAGGAAATATGGAAACACATAATTTTTTAATGATTTCGAAAGCTCATGTATTCAAATATAACAAATGTTCATTACATAAGAACAGTCTATATTTATATACTTTTTTTTTAATATTAAGTATAGATACTACTTTTACTTCACTATAAAAAACGCTAGTTTCAATTTAAAAATTAAAGAAGTCAGTAAATAAAGTCAAATCTTTAAAGACAACAAATGCGGTATTGTTATAAATATAATTAAATGACAAAATTTTCTAGAGTTTGCTGATAGGTCTAAAACGGATGAAAATTGCAAGTAATACTTAGCAAATATTAAACTAAAAAGATGATTTTAAGGTGTTAAATGTGGTCCAAAAAAAGCTCAAAATAAGAATAGATTTTTCACAAACTTGTAAAATTTATTCTCAACAAAAATTAGAAAAGCCATATAAAGTAATAGAAGAGTCCAATAACTGGTATTTACAAATCGATAAAAAATATAAATTTAGTATCTATAGTGCTTAAACAAATATTTTACCAGCCAAAAAAAAATTAAGTAAGCTATTTATTAATATTCTAAACCTCAATTTGCAAACCATCAAAAGCTAAAAAAACATTTTCTGGAAGTTGTTCAGAAACTATTTTATGAAAGCCCAACTTATGACTAATATGAGTAAAATAGGTTTTTTTTGGTTGTAATTCTGCTACAAGTTCTAAGGCTTCTTGTAGGTTAAAATGAGTAGGATGTTCTTGTATTCTAAGTGCATTCACAATTAAAACATCTAAATTTTTTAACTTCTCCTTTTCCAGATTATCAATTTTTTTTACATCCGTTAAATAAGCAATATTGTTAAACCTATACCCTGTAATGGGTAAATTACCATGCAATACTTTTATAGGTATAACTTTTAAACCCTCTAAA
Organism: Polaribacter sp.; assembly: GCF_051251875.1. Taxonomy (GTDB): domain Bacteria; phylum Bacteroidota; class Bacteroidia; order Flavobacteriales; family Flavobacteriaceae; genus Polaribacter. Next base: position 20,227 of record NZ_JBPOGL010000028.1, on the reverse strand, counting down.
ACAAAAGGAGAATTATCTACAATATTTGCACGTACTGTTGGCGCTCCTGGATATTTATTTTCTTCTTCAAAAATATACTGAAATCGTTGTTGTAAACTCTGTAAAACCCTAGCATTTAAATAAATAGGCATCTCTCCTATTTGATAACAATAGGGACGTAAATCATCTAAACCTGCCGTATGATCTGCATGTTCATGTGTAAATAAAACGCCATGTAAAAAAGGTACATTTTCTCTCAACATCTGTTGTCTAAAATCCGGACCACAATCTATTACATAAGAAAACGTATCCCAAGAAATTAAAATTGAACTACGTAAACGCTTGTCTTTTAAATCCTTAGACAAACAAACCGGATCATTACTCGCAATCATAGGAATTCCTTGTGAAGTACCTGTTCCTAAAAAGGTAATCTTAAATAATTTTTTCTGCAAACTCATTAAAACAAAAATAGTATAAAAATTGACTGATAGCGCTCTATTTTAGTACATTTGTTTTCACCTTATCTAATAAAAAAAAATATGGCAATATCTTTAAGAGGAGATCAAGAGATTAGTAGTGTTCCAACTACTAAGAGTAAAGCATTAAGAATTAATTTAAACACAGATATTTACGGAACATTTGCAGAAATTGGTGCGGGTCAAGAAACCGCGCGTAATTTCTTTAGATCTGGTGCAGCTTCTGGTACCATTGCAAAAGCTATGAGTGCGTATGATAAGGATTTTTCTGATGCCATTTATGGTATGGAAGAAGACAAGAGGTATGTTACACAACCTCGTTTACAAACAATGTTGCGTCATGAAATTGATTTAATTGAAGACCGTTTAAGTAGAAATAAACATCCAGAAAAATTATTTTTTAGTTATGCAAATACAGTTACTACCATAGATTTTGCTAGACAATTTAAAGGTCATGGTTGGGTTGGTATTCGCTTTCAATTAGATCCTTTAGAAGGGTATAATGAAATTGTATTGCACTTACGTTTTAAAGAAACCGATGCTCGTTTACAACAAGAAACATTAGGTGTTTTGGGTGTGAATTTAATTTATGGTGCATTTTATTTAAATGACAATCCTAAGGAATTGGTAAAATCTTTTTATCATAATTTAAATAATGATCAGCTAGAAATAGATATGATTAATTTCTCTGGACCAAGATTTATGTATGTAGACAACCGTTTAATGAGTTTACAGTTACTTAAATATGGTATGACAAATGCCGTAATGTTTGGCCCAGACGGAAACAATTTATTACCAGCACAAGTATTATACAAAAAAAACATATTAGCTTTAAGAGGTAGTTTTAGACCGGTAACTAAAGTAAATATGGATATGTATGAAAAATCTAAAAAACTTTTTCTAGCAGAAAATAAAGTTGATGAGAAAAAAACACAAGTTATTTTTGAAATTACCCTCAGTAATTTAACTTCTGAAGGTAAAATTAATGAACGTGACTTTTTAGATCGTGCAGAATTACTATGCTCATTGGGCCAAAATGTAATGATTACCAGCTTTCAACAATACTTTAAATTGGTAGAATATTTTAGTGAATTTACCAAAGAAAGAATGGCATTAGCCATGGGAGTTTACAACCTTATTCAAATTTTTGATGAAAAATATTACCGCAATTTAAGTGGTGGAGTCTTAGAAGCTTTTGGTAAATTATTTTACAGAGATTTAAAAGTATATATGTATCCGTATCATGACAAAGCAATGGATAGCATTATTACTAGCGAAAACTTAAAAGTGCATCCTAGAATGAAGGAATTGTACAAACACTTTAAAAACAACGGTAAACTAATTAATATTGATGATTACGATCCAGAAATTTTAGATGTATTTTCTAGAACTGTCTTAAAAATGATTATTGACGGAAAAGAAGGTTGGGAAGAAATGTTGCCAGAAGGAATTGCAGAAATTATTAAACAAAAAAGATTGTTTGGTTATTCTAGACCTAGAGTAAATGATTAATTTACAGTAAACCTTTCATCAAAAAAAAGAATAGAGAATAACGTATCATTTTAATTAAAAATAGATAGTAAGTCCATTTTTACTAAGCTTTTTAGAATAAATATGTGTAATTGACAGAAGAATCCATTTTAATAGCACAATTAAGTAATGCTAAAACAAAAGAAAAAGCGTTTAAAGAATTAATAGCTCTTTACAAAGAACGTTTGTATTGGCATATACGTAAAATTGTAATTTCTCATGATGATGCAGATGATGTATTACAAAACACATTTATCAAAATTTTTAAAAATATTGATAAATTTAATGAGCAAAGTAAGCTATTTTCTTGGATGTATAGAATTGCAACCAATGAGTCAATTACCTTTATTAATAAAAGAGCAAAAGAAAGAAAGCTAGATATTGATGATTATCAACAAGAATTATCTTCAAATTTAGCTGAAGATGAGTTCTTTACAGGAGAAGAAATTCAACTTATTTTACAAAAAGCAATTGCCACGTTGCCGCAAAAACAGCGATTGGTTTTTAATATGAAATATTTTGATGATTTAAAATATGAAGAAATTTCAGAAATATTAGAGACCTCTGTAGGAGCCTTAAAAGCCTCTTATTTTCATGCCGTTAAAAAAATAGAATCCTATATCAAAGAAATATCAAATTAAACCTTTTAAGAAAAAAAAGGTCTAACCAATAGTATGAGAGATAATATTAAAAATAGCGAAAATTTTGTAACAACTGTTTCTGGGAAAGAAACGGGTTTTGCAACGCCTAAAAACTATTTTAAAGATTCAGAATTGCGGTTTTCTAGTTTTATATCAGAAGAAAAACTACCAAAAGATGTTTCTTTTAAAACACCCTCAAATTATTTTGATACCTTAGAAGATAGTATTTTAGAAAAAATAAATTTACCAGAAAAAGAAGTAAAAGTAATTACTTTACAACAAAAATTGTGGAGACTTATACCTGTAGCTGTTGCTGCCAGTTTAATACTCTTTTTTAGTTTAAATCCGTTTAGTGCAAAAGGAGTTTCTTTTGAAACTATTGCAGATAACGATATTGAAAACTGGTTTAATGATAGCGCAATAGAAATTAATACAGAAGATATTTCTTTTGTTTTCTCTGATGAAGATTTATTAGATGACACTTTTTCTTTAACCTCCATTTCAGATACCTCTTTAGAAGAATACATTATCACTTTAGATAATAGTGCTATTTTAAGCGAATTAAATTAGCGCTATTACTAGAGGTAAAAAATAAAAATTATGAAAAAATTATACTATATTTTATTATGTACTGCTTTTTATAGTATTTCCTTAGTTGCTCAAAGTAATAACCAAGAAGGCAAAGATAAAATCAAAGCTTTAAAAGTAGCTTATTTTACAGAACAACTAGAATTAACAACCAAAGAAGCACAAGAATTTTGGCCACTTTACAATGCCTATGATCAAGAACAACGTCTTTTAAGACATGAATTTAAAACAAAGTTAAAAGCTGCTATAAATAAAGCTGGTAAAATAGATTCTTTATCAGATGAAAGTGCAGAAAATTTAGTGTCTTTAAAACTAAATATTGATAAAAAAAAGTACGATTCACAAGTAAAGTTTTCATCTAAAATAAATAAAGTAATCTCTTATAAAAAGATTTTAAAACTGCAAATTGCAGAAATTGATTTTGGAAGAAAACTCATGAAAAAATATAAACGGGGTAAAAAATAAGATTAAAAAAAAATAACCTTACCCCTTTTTTTTACAGGATAAGACTATTTCTTTTTAATTTGCTCTCGTAAATTTTTTGAATATAATTTGTAAAAATAACATTACTGCTTTCATTGTTAGCTAAAGGCTAACAACCTGCTTTTTGTTGTTTAAAAAAAAATGGGGGATTTCAATATCTACTTGTAATTAAACTACCTAATTAAAGCCATACAAGAATACAATTCTGGTTTGTTTGCTGTAAACTGTTTTAACCAAATTGTTAACTCTTCTACCTCATAAGGCAATAATAAATTTAATGCCTTTTCTAATTCTTTATAAAATAACTCTGAATTAAAACTAACTTTTTTAAGTATTGTTTTTGTGTACTCAAACATTGCTCTAGCCATTTTTTAAAAGTATAAATATATTAATATAAACGTATACTAAATCGATTTAGTATAAAAATGTAAATAAACTTTAAAACTATTATTTTTACATTTTAACAAATCTGATATTTACAAATTTAACAAAAAAACCATCATCAAAATTGATAATGGTCTTAAAAAATGTTTAAAAACTGTTAAGATTATAAATTATTAATCTTTTCTACTAAAGTTTTTGCTTTTACTTCTAATTCTGCGTTAATTGCTTTAAAATGAGCTTTTTTATTTTCTACATTTTTAGCATTTAACTTTTCTATTAAACTATCAAAAGCTAAAATAGCTTCATCGATAATTGCTTCAGATTTTTTAGAATCATCTTTAGGATTTAATAATTCCCAAACATAACATTCTTCAATAATATCACCTAAAGTATAGTTTATATCTTTTTTTAAGTTTTTTATACTTGCCATAATCTTTTATATTTTAAAAGTGCAAATTTAGGTTTTTTATTTAAAAGAGCCCCATAACTTCTTTTATATTTGAAACTGTTCTATAATCAGCCGCTTCTTGCTCTTTTTCTGATATTTTTTCATGAGCCCAAGTTGTATGAAAAGGAACATGTATGGCAGATGCCCCAATTTCTAACAAAGGTAAAATATCCGACTTTAAAGAATTGCCAATCATTAAAAATTCTGAAGGGTTGATATCTAAATGTTGTATCAGCTTTAAATAATCTGTAGGTTTTTTATCACTCATTACTTCTATATGATGAAAATAATGAAGCAGATTAGATTTTTCTAACTTACGTTCTTGGTCTAATAAATCTCCTTTTGTTGCTACAATTAATTTGTATCTATGTTGCAAACCTTCTAATACATCATCAATTTCTGGCAATAATTCTATTGGTTTTTCTAACATCTCTTTACCAATATCCAAAATCTTACTAATAATTTTCTGATTTATGTTATAATTAGAAAGTTCTAACGCACATTCTATCATCGATAAAATAAAACCTTTAATTCCGTAACCGTATAGTTTTAAGTTCTCTATTTCTTTTTTAAAAAGCTCTTGATCTATTTTATTTTCCGTTTCATATTGAGATAATAATTTCGCAAATTGATGTTCCGCATCTCTAAAATAGGTTTCATTTACCCACAACGTATCATCTGCATCAAAAGCAATTACCTTTATATTTTTATACATTTTAAGATTATTTTTTCAAAAACGCTATGGCTTTTTCTAAGTCTTCCGGGGTATCAATACCAACAGCTTCTACAGATGTTTCTACCATTTTAATTTTTTTTCCTATTTCTTGGTAACGAATTGCTTCAATTTTTTCAGCAGCTTCTAAAGGAGTCATTGGTGTATTGTAAAAATCAATTAAAGCTTGTTTTCTAAACGCGTAAACACCTTTGTGTTTGTAATATTTTACATTAATATTTGTGTCTCTATGATACGGAATTACACTTCTAGAAAAATATATTGCTAAGTTATTTACGTCTGTAATTACTTTTACATTATTTGTATTTTCTATATCTTCTTTATTGGTAATTTCTACTTTTAAAGAAGCCAAATCTATTTCTTTTTTGGTATCTTTTTTAAATACGTCTATCAATTTTGATAAAGAAACTTCATCTATAAACGGTTCATCTCCTTGTACGTTTATCACTATATCTGCATCAATATTTTCTACCGCTTCTGCAATTCTATCAGAACCACATTCATGTTCCTTTTTACTCATTAAAACATTGCCACCAGCATCTGCAATATTTTTAAAAATAACATCAGAATCTGTTACTACATACACTTCATCAAACAAATTAGTATTTACAGAAGCTTCATAAGTTCTTAAAATAACCGATTTTCCTGCTAAATCTTTCATCAGTTTACCAGGAAAGCGAGCTGCATTATACCTAGCGGGAATCATTGCAATAATCTTCATACTTATTTTATATAAAATTGTAATTATTAATTTATACTTGATTTTTATTCTCCGCTATAACTTACAAAGTTTCTAGCTGTTTCGTATAAAGTAATTTTTAAATCTAAATCTATTGGTAAATGTTGTCTTAATTTATCATATATCACAATAGAAATATTTTCTGCTGTAGGATTTAATTCTTTAAATTCAGTTACTTCTATATTCAAATTTTTATGATCAAAAGCATCTTCAATTTCAGTTTTTATCAAATCTCTTAAAATACCTAAATCATATACAAACCCGGTTTCTTTATTTATTTCACCTGTTAGCGAAACTGTTAAATTGTAATTATGACCGTGATAATTAGGATTGCTACATTTACCAAAAACAGCATAATTTTTTTCATCAGACCATTCTTTTCTAAAAAGTCTGTGTGCTGCATTAAAATGTGCTTTTCTATGAACCGTTACTTTGGGCATATTACAATTTTTAAAATTTAAGGTTTAAAATTCTTAATTTTTTGATAAGATTCTTGAAAAATAATTTTAAACCAAGCTGTATATTCAGCAGGATTTTTTACTATATCATTTTTTACATCTTCTAAAAGCATCCATTTAAATGCTTCTACTTCTTCTTTATTAATGTTTGGCGCTTCATCAAAATAACCAATTAATACATGATCTAACTCATGTTCTGTTAAACCATTATCAAAAGGTGCTTTGTAAATAAATGAAAAAACTTCTTGTAATTGGGTAGTAAATCCCATTTCTTCCTGCAATCTGCGTGTACCTGCTGCTATATTTGTTTCTCCATCTCGTTGATGAGAACAACAGGTGTTTGTCCATAATAAAGGCGAATGGTATTTGCATGCTGCTCTTTGCTGCAATAAAAGCTCTCCTTTCTTATTAAAAACAAATACCGAAAAAGCGCGGTGTAAAAGTGCTTTTTCATGAGCCTCCATCTTAGGCATTAACCCAACTTTTTGGTCGTTTGTATCAACTAAAATTACATGTTCTTCCATTATTACAAAAATAGGGAATGAAGTAGCAATAAATCATAAAAAAGCATTAAAAACAATCAAATTTATTTATTCTTTTATTTTGATGATTTATCTTTGAAGCAATAAAAAGAGCGCTGTTTTCATGAAAATCCTTATAAAATTACTTTTAACAACCATTATTTTCTCTCTGTATCAATGTAAAGCAGATGCATCAACAAAAAAACAATCAGAAGAAACTGTAATACAAAAGAAGAAAGATTCTATAAAAAAGAAGTTAGAAAAAAAAGTTGCAAAACGTTGGGACAGTTTAAATAAAGATAATGTTGAAGCTTTTTTTACCGAATATGGCAAAAAAAACAAAGAAACTAAAGTTTTAATTAAAACCCATTTTGGAAACATTAAAATTCGTTTATATGAAGATGTACCTGTTCACAGAGCTAACTTTATCTTTTTAACTAAAATAAAATACTTTAATACCACCGTAATTTATAGAGTTGCTAAAAACTTTGTAATTCAAGGAGGAAATTCTGATGAAACCTACACACATAATCAAAGAAGATTGTATGGTAATTATTTAATAAAACCAGAATTTCGAAAAAACAGAAAACACAAATATGGCGCTTTGGCTGCCGCAAGACAATGGGAGAAAAATCCTGATAAATTATCTAGTCCTTTTGAATTTTATATGGTACATAGCAGAAAAGGGGCTCATCATTTAAACAACGAGCATACGGTTTTTGGAGAGGTAATTTATGGTTTTAGCACCTTAGATAAAATATCTAAAGTTAAAGTAGGCGTAGATGAATGGCCTATTGATGATATTAAAATGACTATTGAGATTATAGAATAATGTAGGCTTAAGATTTTAAAAAACAAGATCCATAAATACTTAAAAAGAAAAATAAAAAAATGAACGATTTAAAAAGTAAAAAAGCAATTATTACCGGTGGCGGAAAAGGCCTAGGTAAAGCAACTGCAATTGCATTTGCTAAAGAAGGAATTGATATTGCTATAACCGGTAGAAATGAAAAAGTTTTAAAAGAAACAGTTTCTGAATTAGAAACTTATGGCATTAAAGCGATGTATTCGGTATTTGATGTTGGTAATTACGAGCAAGTAAAAACCGGTATTAAAAGTATTATAAATACTCTTGGATCTGTAGATATTTTAGTAAACAATGCAGGAATTGCTGCCTTTGGCACTTTAAATGACATGGATGTTAAACAATGGGAACAAATTATTCAAACCAATGTTATGGGCATGTATTATGTAACTAAAGAAGTGTTACCATACTTAATAAATCAGAATGTGGGTGATATTATCAATATATCTTCAACAGCAGGATTGTCTGGAAATGCAACCACTTCTGCCTATTCTGCATCAAAATTTGCTGTAATTGGCTTGTCAGAATCTTTAATGAAAGAAGTTCGTAAAAACAATATTAGAGTGTGCACTTTAACGCCAAGTACCATTGTATCAGACATGACAATAGACCTTGGTATTGCTAATAAAGATAGTGAGGATAGTGTTTTACAACCAGAAGATTTTGCAGAATTAATTGTAGCTGGCTTAAAATTACCAAGAAGAGCCATGTTAAAAGGCGCTTCTTTATGGTCTACAAATCCTTAATGAATAAAAGCAAGATAAAAGTAGTACATCACAATTAAATACACTGTTAAATAAGCGCAAGTTCTAAAAGCTTGCGCTTTTTTTATTCTAGCGCATCATCACCCTAATTTCACTATAAAATATTGCATATAAAATGTATCTTTGCACCACAAATTTTGTAGATGACTTTTTTAGAAGAAATAGAACGCAGAAGAACCTTTGGAATTATCTCGCATCCCGATGCTGGTAAAACAACCTTAACAGAAAAGTTATTACTTTTTGGGGGCGCAATTCAAGAAGCAGGTGCTGTAAAGAATAATAAAATAAAAAAAGGCGCAACTTCCGATTTTATGGAAATTGAGCGTCAACGTGGAATTTCAGTAGCTACATCCGTACTTGCTTTTATCTACAAAGACAAAAAAATAAACATTCTAGATACTCCTGGTCACAAAGATTTTGCAGAAGATACTTTTAGAACTTTAACGGCTGTAGACAGCGTTATTGTTGTAATTGATGTTGCCAAAGGTGTAGAACCTCAGACTGAGAAATTGGTAGAAGTTTGTAGAATGAGAAGCATACCCATGTTGGTATTTATCAACAAGTTGGATAGAGAAGGAAAAGATGCTTTTGATTTATTAGACGAAGTTGAACAAAAACTAGGTTTAACCGTTACACCAATGAGTTTCCCTATTGGAATGGGATATGATTTTAAAGGAATTTATAATATCTGGGAAAAGAAATTAAATCTTTTTTCTGGTGATAATAAAACCTCAATTTCTGATGGTGTTGAGTTTGATGATCTATCAAACCCAGAATTAGATACTATAGTTGGTAAAAAAGCTGCTGATACTTTACGCGAAGAAATAGAATTAATTAGTGAAGTATATCCAGAATTTGACAGAGATGAATACCTGAGCGGTTCGCTACAACCTGTATTTTTTGGTTCTGCTTTAAACAATTTTGGAGTAAAAGAATTATTAGATGCATTTATAGAGATTGCTCCTGCTCCACTTCCAAAGAAAGCAGAAGAGCGTTTAATAGATTCTAAAGAGAAAAAAATGACTGGTTTTGTGTTTAAAATTCATGCTAATATGGATCCGAAACACCGAGATAGATTGGCATTTATAAAAATTGTGTCGGGTGTTTTTAGAAGAAATTCTCCTTATTTACATGTTAGAAACGGTAAAAAAGTAAAATTTTCGAGTCCGAATGCATTTTTTGCTGAGAAAAAAGAAATTGTAGACGAATCATTTCCTGGAGATATTGTTGGAATTCATGATACTGGTAATTTTAAAATTGGAGACACACTAACTGAAGGAGAAATCCTTAATTTTAAAGGGATTCCGAGTTTTTCTCCAGAACATTTTAGGTATGTAAATAACGCAGACCCAATGAAATCTAAACAATTATACAAAGGTTTAGACCAATTAATGGACGAAGGTGTTGCACAATTGTTTACCTTAGACATGAACGGAAGAAAGGTTGTTGGTACTGTAGGAGCACTACAATATGAAGTAATTCAGTACAGATTAGAGCATGAATACGGTGCTAAATGTACTTATGAAAATTTAAACGTTCACAAAGCTTGTTGGGTAGAACCAGAAAATATTAAGAATAATGAGTTTAAAGAATTTAAACGCGTTAAGCAACGTTATTTGGCAAAAGACAAACAAGGTCAGTTAGTATTTTTAGCTGATTCTGAATTTACAATTCAAATGACTCAGAGCAAATATCCAACGGTAAAACTGCATTTTACGAGCGAGTTTAAAAAATAACATGATGAAAAAACTACTATTATTTCTTTTTACGGCAACCTGTTTACAGACATTTTCCCAAACCTACAATTTAGCAGATTTTGAGCCCAAAGAATTACATAATAGTATTCGTTTAAATTATATTTTAGTACAACAACCAAAAGACCAAGTTATTAATAACGGCATAGAACCTACAATGGGTTTTATAGGTTTAAATTACAACCTTCCCTTAAATGATTGGCTATATACAGGTGTTGGTTTTCATACAGCAATTACAGGAGATCAAGGTGGCCTTTTTACCTTAGGTGTAAATTTAGGAGTAAACTTTCCTATCTATAAAAATCTTTATTTTGATGCAAATGTGCACTTTGGTGGTGGTGGTGGATACCGCTCTCTTGTTAATGGCGGTGGAATTATCTATCCGAATGCAGGTTTACAATACAAAAAAAACGGATACGCAATTGGTGTACAATATGGGTATGTAAATTTCTTTACCGGTATTCAAAAAGATGATAATGTTTCTTTTTTTATAGAGATTCCTAGTACTTTAAGAATGGCTTCTTATAAAGATGCTCAAAAAAAGTTTACTGTTAACAATGACTCTAAAGATGAATTTTGGACCAAACCGGCCGTTAAAAGTGTACAACAAGTAACGTTCGATTTTTTCTTTCCTTTTGGAGACTCTAGAGCGGATACTAGTACAATTCCCATAAATAAACCAATCACAAATACATTGTCTCTTCTAGGTTTTGAATACCAACGGTATTTAACTGAAAACATGTTTATTTATGCTCATGTAGATGCCATGTATAGTGGTTTAACTGCTGGTTTTATGGACATGTTTTTTGGAGTTGGAAAAAACTTTATCGAAACTAAATATGTTAATTTCTTTGCAAAATTTGGAATAGGAGCTGCTGGTGGAAGAATATTTGCAGAAAATGGATTAACCATGTATCCTAGTGCTGGGTTTGATATAAAACTAACAGACAAATTTGGTCTTAGTGCCCATGGTGGTTATCACCGTTCTATTGGAGGAACTTTTGAGGCGTATACTGCTGGTTTTAGTTTAAAATATTATGGTTTAAGTGGAGGAACAAAAGATCCTTTTACGGGTGAAAAAGTAGTAGAAATAAATACTCAAGCCATACAAGTTGCTGTTCAAAATCAATCTTATTTTGATGTTGCAAAATTCGGAATTCCAGACAGTAATTTACAATTAATTGCTATAAAAGTAATGTATGATATTAATAAACGATTCTATTTAGCAGGTGAAGCTTCTTTTGCTTACGAAGGAGAATCTGGAGGATATGCACATGGTATTTTTGGTTTGGGAGTAAAATCTAACAAGTTCGCAAATAATAAATTGTCTTTATTTGCAGAAGCTGCTGCAGGAGTTGCTGGTGGTGGTAGAGTAGATTCAGGTGAAGGTATTTTAGTAAGACCAACTGCAGGAATCAATTTTCATGTAAATGATGATTTCGCTTTTCACGTTTCTGGCGGACAAATGTGGTCTCCTTATGGAAACGTAAACTCATCGAATATAAACATTGGGTTAAGCTATGGATTTTCTATACTAAATGCTAAAAAATAATTAATGCTGAATTGATTTCAGTATTCTTTTAATACAAAAACCTTAATACATTTTAAGGTTATAATTAATGTCGGTTCGAGCGCAGTCGAGAACTATTAAATGAATAAAACCTCTCGATAGAGTTCGAGAAAACAAATAGTAAATTAGAGAATATGAATAACGGAATTTATGCAAAATTCACCACAACAAAAGGTGATATCTTAGTACAATTAGAACACGAAAAAACTCCTGGAACTGTTGGTAACTTTGTTGCATTGGCAGAAGGAAATTTAGAAAATGCTGTAAAAGCACAAGGAACTCCATATTATGATGGATTAAAATTTCATAGAGTTATTCCAGATTTTATGATTCAAGGTGGTTGCCCTCAAGGAACCGGAACCGGAAATCCTGGATATAAATTTGATGATGAATTTCACCCAGATTTAAAACATGATGCTCCAGGTAAATTAGCGATGGCAAATTCTGGCCCAGCAACCAACGGAAGTCAATTTTATATTACCCACGTTCCTACTCCTTGGTTAGATGGTAAACATACCGTTTTTGGCTCTGTTATAGAAGGACAAGATATTGTTGACGCAATTGCACAAGGTGATAAACTAACATCACTTGAGATTATTAAAGTTGGCGCAGAAGCAGAAGCTTTTAATGCGGTAGAAGCGTTTAGAAAATTTGAAGGATCTAGAGAAGCACGTGAAGCAGAAGAAAAAGCAAAACAAAAAGAATTGTTAGATTCTGTTGCGGCAGGTTATGATGAAACCGCAAGCGGATTACGTTACCAAATTTTACAAAAAGGAACAGGAAAAAAAGCGACAAAAGGCGCTGGAGTTTCTGTACATTACAAAGGTCAGTTATTAGACGGTACTGTTTTCGATTCTTCTTATAAAAGAAAAGAACCAATCGATTTTAATGTTGGTGTAGGTCAAGTAATTTCTGGTTGGGATGAAGGTATTCAATTATTACAAGTAGGAGATAAAGCTCGTTTTGTAATACCTTCTAATTTAGCTTACGGTTCTGCAGGTGCAGGAGGTGTTATTCCACCAAATGCAACACTTATTTTTGATGTAGAATTAATGGCTGTAAAATAATCCTAATTACTTTTTAAATATTTTAAACCTCAAAACTTTTTCAAGTTTTGAGGTTTTTATTTAAACATGTTTTCTTTTTACTTTATAGCATAAAAAAATATAACTTCGCTACTACTGTTATTTTTTCAATAAATAAAATGTACTAAACAAAAATGGAGCAAAAAACTTGGGAAAAGTTATACAAAGATTCCTTACAACTCACAAAACCAACATAGTAAGCAATTGATTTCTCAAGAAAACATTGCTGAAATAAAACCTTTAACCCTTTCAGTAATACAATCTTTTTTAAAGAAAGGAGAGGTACATATTGGTTTAAAAACATATATAAATAAGGAGTTAAGGAACGATATAACGGAAAAAATGTTATTATTTCCGCCATCAGAAAACGACACTTTAGAAACCTGGTCTAGAAAAATTTTTGGTAAAGAAAAATTTGGAATGGTCTTTAATTATGTAGAAGAATATAGTAATTCATTTGCTGAAAAAGCTGCCACAATTGTAAGTCCTTTGTTAGCACTCTCCGGATTACCATTAGAAGGAATTTCATTCCTATTCTTTATGGGAAATTATGGATTTACTCCTTTTGGTGTGCATAAAGAAGCTGTTGGAGAAGAAGGAATTCTTTTCCACCTTGGCCCAGGAAATAAACAATTTTATACTTGGGATGATCCAAAACATAACAAAATAGCACATAATACTCAGGTATTTCATAATATTGAACAAATGCTGCCCATGGCTAAATGTTATGAATTAAAACCTGGTGATGCCATGTTAATTCCTCACAGAGTTTATCATATTGCCAATACTTCAGAATTTTCTGTAAGTTTTGTGATGGACTATGTAAATGCACCTACAGACAGGTTTGAAAATGATTTATTGAAGGATACGTCTAAAGAAAAGATAACCATCAATAACAAGTATCAAATTCCTTTAAAAATCAACAGTCCACGTTCTGAATGGAAAAAACAATTAAACCATAAATCTATTCAACAAAAAATAGAGCTTGCTTTCGAAAGAAAAATTCTTGCTTTAAAAAGTAATGGTGGAATTTTAAGAAAATCTAAAATAAAAAGTGGCTTTCAATTTCCAAATGGTTCTTTTTCCATAAAAGGAAAACCTATTTTTCCTATGTTTGTTGAAATACAATCCACTGATAAAGATTTAATATTTGCAAGAGGACATCGAATTGTAAAAAAACATCATCCAAAGTTGGTAGAAATCATAGAAGGTTTAAATAAGGGTAAATCAATCAAATTAGAAACAATAAAAGAAACCTTATTACCGTCATGGGATTTAATTGAGTTATTGGGTTTTATAGGAGAATTACTTCAAATAGAAGCCATTGTTATTGACAATAAAGAATAAATAGTATCCATATATATTTGGTACAACTAAAATAAAAAAGCTTAATTATGATAAAAAACAATAGATTCTACTATCATAGACAAACTTAAAAAGCTCTCCAAATGGAGAGCTTTTTACATATATTTAAACTAAAATAGCAAACTAGATATTTGCTGCTAACCAGTCTCCTACTTCTTTTGTACCGTAAGATTTTCCTCCATCTGCTAAATCTTCAGTAACAAAACCTGCATCTAAAGCTTTATTTACGGCTGCTCTAATTGCTTTTCCTTCTTCTTGTAAACCAAAGTTTTCAAACATCATTGCTGCAGATAAAACAGTAGCCATTGGATTTGCAATATTTAAGCCTGTTGCTTGTGGATAAGAACCGTGTATTGGCTCAAACAAAGCATTTTCAGTTCCTACAGAAGCCGAAGGCATTAATCCCATAGAACCAGAAATAACAGAAGCTTCATCTGTTAAAATATCTCCGAATAAGTTTTCTGTAATTAACACATCATAACTATTTGGCCATTGTACCAAACGCATTGCAACTGCATCTACAAATTCATAAGAAACCTCAACCTCTGGATAATCTTTTTCCATAGCTTGTACAGTTTCTCTCCATAAACGAGATGTTTCTAAAACGTTTGCTTTGTCTACGCAACATAATTTCTTAGAACGAGTCATTGCCAATTCAAAACCTTTTACAGCCAATCTTTGTACTTCTGCTCTTGTGTAAACACAATTATCAAATGCTGTTTCTCCTTCGTCTCTTCTACCTTTTTCACCAAAGTAAATACCTCCAGTTAACTCACGTAAAAAAACCAAATCAGTTCCTTCTATTCTTTCTCTTTTTAAAGGAGATTTATCTAACAATGATGGAAACGT
Source organism: Polaribacter sp. (assembly GCF_051251875.1). Taxonomy (GTDB): domain Bacteria; phylum Bacteroidota; class Bacteroidia; order Flavobacteriales; family Flavobacteriaceae; genus Polaribacter. Next base: position 4,995 of record NZ_JBPOGL010000028.1, on the reverse strand, counting down.
AAATGTTGGTCTTACATTTGCAAATAAACCTAATTTTTTACGCATTTTTAACAAACCTTGCTCCGGACGAACCGTTGCAGAAGGATCATTATCATATTTAGGATGCCCAATTGCACCAAATAAAACAGCGTCTGAAGCCACACAGATATCATGTGTTGCATCTGGATAAGGTTCTCCTACTGCATCAATTGCAGCAGCACCTGTTAAAGCTGGATTCCAAGTAATTTCGTGGTTAAATTTGGTAGCAATTGCATCAGATACTTTTACTGCTTGGTCAATTACTTCAGGTCCTATTCCGTCTCCTGCTAATAATGCGATTTTTAATTTCATATTTTTAAGCTTTTAGCTGTTAGTTATTGGCCATTGACACAATATACAGCTGATAATTTATATTTTATTTTTATTATTTATATCCATTTAACAAGGTTAAGAACTTATAATTAGGTCTCTTCTCCTATCAAACAGATACTCTTTTTAATTTATTTCTTCTTCAAAAATGTTCTCAATACTATTTTTCTTATAAAATCGAAAATCACTCGAACTGACAGACTGAAAACTGCTTACTTTATTAAATAATATTCAGCATTTTCTCTGTGGCTTTAATTGCAGATACCGTTTGATCTGAATCTAAACCATGAGTTATAAATTCTTTTTCTTCTCTTCTCCAAGTAATAATTGTTTCACACAAGGCATCGGAATTACTTCCAGGAGGAATTCTTACAGCATAGTCAATTAGTTTTGGCAAGGCTTTTTTACTATGTGTTTTATATAGTTTTTTTAAGGCATTCATAAACGCATCAAATTGTCCGTCTCCTTGCGCATGAGCTTCGTATTGCACACCTTCTACAATTAACTGCAAGGTAGTTGATGGCTTCATTCCTTTAGCATGTCCTAAAACATAATTTTCTACAACAACACGTTTTTCTATGGTGTCACTGTCTAAAACATCAGAAATAATATAAGGTAAATCTTCTTGAGAAACTACCTCTTTTTTATCCCCTAATTCAATAATTCTTTGTGTAACCTTTTTTAGCTCTTCATCATTTAAGCTAATACCCAAATCTTGTAAATTTTTCTGAATATTCGCTTTTCCGGATGTTTTACCTAAAGCATATTTACGTTTTCTACCAAATCGTTCTGGCATTAAATCATTAAAATACAGGTTGTTTTTATTGTCTCCGTCGGCATGAATTCCGGCAGTTTGTGTAAACACATTTGCTCCTACAACAGGCTTGTTTACAGGAATACGAAAACCAGAAAAAGTTTCTACAAGCTTGCTAATTTTATTTAATGCTTTTTCATTAACCTTGATTTTTACATCCGTTAAAAAATCATTAATTACAGCAATAACACTTGCCATTGGTGCATTTCCTGCACGTTCTCCCATTCCATTTATGGTTAAATGCAAACCATTTACACCAGCTTTTACAGCTTCCATTACATTGGCAACTCCTAAATCATAATCATTATGACCATGAAAATCGAAATGCGTTGTTGGGTATTTCTTGTAAACTTCTGAAATAAATTTAAACGTTTCATCTGGCGTTAAAATCCCTAAAGTATCTGGCAATAAAACACGTTCTACATTTTGAGCCGTTAAGAAATCTAAATATTGAAAAACGTATTCTTTAGAATTACGCATTCCGTTAGACCAATCTTCTAAATACACATTGGTTTTAATACCATGCGAAGCAGCCAACTCAATATTAGCCTTAATGTCTGCAAAATGTTGTGCTGGTGTTTTTTTAAGTTGATGGGTTAAGTGATTTAAAGAACCCTTGGTTAATAAATTCTGGACTTTTGCTCCAGCGGCTAGCATCCAATCGATAGATTTTCCTCCATCAACAAAAGTTAACACTTCTATGTTGTCTATAAAACTAGTTGAAGTAGCCCAAGAAGTTATTTTTTTAACCGCTTCTAATTCACCTTCCGAAACTCTGGCAGATGCAATTTCTAAACGATCTACCTTTAGTTCTTCTAATAATAATTTTGCGATTGTTAATTTTTCAGAAACTGAAAACGACACGCCTGATGTTTGTTCTCCATCACGCAGTGTCGTATCCATTATTTCAATCTTTCTCTTGGTCATTTTATCAAATGTAAAAAAAAAGTAATTTGTAATTTTTAATATTTATTTCAATTTGTCATTTCGACTTTAGGAGAAATCTAATCACGTTAAAAACCAAAATTATAATACTTTCTGTGATTTCTCCCTTTGGTCGAAAAGACAAAACGGAGGTGTAAATCAAAGGTTTAATTATTTCTTAGGTTTGTTTGATCTATGATAACAATCTAAAAGGGTCTTGTTTCAGCAAAAGCAGAAATTTCGTTTTCGATATTTTTTAAGTAATCGATATCATCAAAACCGTTTAACATATTGTCTTTTTTGTAAGTGTTTATTTCAAAAGTTTCAGACTCGCCAGTAGCAACTAACGTTACCGTTTGGTTGGGTAAATCTACTTTAATTTCTGTTTTAGGATCTGCCATAATTGCAGCGAATAAAGTATCCGCAAATTCAGCAGAAACCTGCACAGGTAAAACGCCTACATTTAAACAGTTTCCTTTAAAAATATCTGCAAAAGCAGAAGAAATAACACAACGTAATCCAAAATCGTACACAGACCAAGCTGCGTGCTCTCTAGAAGAACCAGAACCAAAGTTTCTACCTCCTACTAATATTTTAGAACCTGCATAAATTTCTTTGTTTAAAGGAAAATCTGCTTTAGGAGTTCCGTCTGAATTATATCTCCAATCGCGGAAAAAGTTTTTATCAAAATCTACACGCTCAGTTGCTTTTAAGAAACGAGCAGGAATTATTTGATCTGTATCTACATTTTCTGTAGGTAAAGGATATGCTGTACTTGTTAGTACGTCAAATTTATCGTAAGCCATATTTTAAGTATTCAGTCTGCCAGAATTCAGTTGGCAGTCATTATATTTATTTTAAATTTTATTTCATTAGCAGAACATCAGTTTTTGACTGAAAAACTACTTACTGCTAACTGCAAACTATACCAAAAGCGTTCTTGGATCTGTAACAACGCCATTAACGGCAGATGCTGCTGCTACTAAAGGTGATGCTAATAAGGTTCTAGATCCTGGTCCCTGTCTTCCTTCAAAGTTTCTGTTTGATGTTGAAACAGATAATTTTCCTGAAGGAATTTTATCATCATTCATTGCCAAACAAGCCGAACAACCTGGTTCTCTTAAAACAAACCCTGCGTCTGTAATAATTTTATCTAAACCTTCTGCTTTTATTTGATCTACCACTTTATGAGAACCTGGTACTAACCAAGCTGTTACATTAGGTGCTTTTTGTCTTCCTTTTACAATAGAACAAAAACCTCTAAAATCTTCTATTCGTCCGTTTGTACAAGAACCTAAGAATACAAAATCAATTTCTTTACCAATCATAGAATCACCTTCGCTAAAAGACATATATCCTAAAGATTTTTTATAAGTATCTACTCCACCTTCTACATTTTCTGCCAAAGGAATCGATTTTGTTACGCCCATTCCCATTCCTGGGTTTGTTCCGTAAGTAATCATTGGTTCAATATCTGCTGCATCATAATTAAATTCTACATCAAATTCTGCGTCTTTTTCTGTATACAGCGTTTCCCAATATTTCATGGCTTTGTCCCAATCTGCTCCCTTAGGAGTTTGAGCACGACCTTTTAAATATTCGTATGTTTTAGCATCCGGAGCAATCATACCTCCACGTGCTCCCATCTCTATAGATAAGTTACACACAGTCATACGACCTTCCATAGACATGTCTTCAAAAACATCTCCTGCATATTCAACAAAATATCCTGTTGCACCAGAAGTTGTTTGCTTAGAAATAATATACAAAGCAACATCTTTTGGCGTTACACCTAAACCTAATTTTCCGTTTACGTTAATACGCATTGCTTTAGGTTTTGGCTGCATAATACATTGTGTAGACAATACCATTTCTACTTCAGAAGTACCAATACCAAAGGCAATAGCACCAAAAGCACCATGCGTTGATGTATGAGAATCTCCACAAACAATTGTTGCTCCAGGTAAGGTAATTCCGTTTTCAGGACCTACTACGTGTACAATTCCGTTGTTTAAATCCCCTAATCCCCAGTGAGAAATACCGTGTTTTGCAGCATTTTTTTCTAAAGCATCTAACTGATTTGCAGATAAAGGATCTGCTACCGGTAAATGTTGGTTTATAGTTGGTGTGTTGTGATCTGCAGTTGCGAATGTACGCTCTGGATATACCACATTGTTTCCTCTACTTTCTAATCCTAGAAAAGCTACGGGACTTGTAACTTCATGAATAAAATGACGATCTATAAAAAACACATCTGGTCCGTCTTTAACTTGACGAACAACGTGTGAATCCCATACTTTGTCAAATAATGTATTTGCCATTTGTTTGTTCTTTAATTATTTAAATGATAATCAGCTACCAAAAATAAGAATTTATTCTGCTTTAAGTACTAGTAAATATTTATGAACATTATACCCAACTGTTAAACTTATCTTTATACTACTGAAAAACAGTAAATTAACCTGTTTAAAAATACGATGTCTATTTAATTTATAGGGTATTTATTTTTTGTGATCATCTATTAGTATTATTTCTATAAAAGTGATAAAATGTTTCTTAAAATCTTAAAATAAAGTCCTCATTAGAATGACAAACTACATGTAAAAATGCAACCGTTTGTCATTTCCTCAGAACGACAAAACAGTAACGAGAAATCTGATTATGAGATTCCTCTTCGTACCTCATTCGGAATGACAAAACTAAACGTAAAACAAAACTAGTTGTCATTGCTAGGAACGAAGCAATCTTTTTCTTTGATTAACAAATCATAAAATAAAGTCCTAACTTAGAATGACAAACTACATGTAAAAATGCAACAGTTTGTCATTTCCACAGAACGACAAAACAGTAACGAGAAATCTGATTATGAGATTCCTCTTCGTACCTCATTCGGAATGACAAAACTAAAC
>NZ_JBPOGL010000027.1:0-60311 GCF_051251875.1 Polaribacter sp. | reverse complement strand
GAAAAGTGGTTCTCTGAGATACCGCCCAAAAGCGGCATAAGCGATTCACACACTTTTCAAAAAATGAAAAGTGGTTCTCTGAGATACCGCCCAAAAGCGGCATAAGCGATTCACACACTTTTCAAAAAATGAAAAGTGGTTCTCTGAGATACCGCCCAAAAGCGGCATAAGCGATTCACACACTTTTCAAAAAATGAAAAGTGGTTCTCTGAGATACCGCCCAAAAGCGGCATAAGCGATTCACACACTTTTCAAAAAATGAAAAGTGGTTCTCTGAGATACCGCCCAAAAGCGGCATAAGCGATTCACACACTTTTCAAAAAAATGAAAAGTGGTTCTCTGAGATACCGCCCATAAGCGACATAAGCGATTCACGCACTTTTCAAAAAAATGAAAAGTGGTTCTCTGCTTACATATTTCGTCTATATTGTCCGCCAACTTTAAACAAGGCTTCTGTAATTTGACCTAAAGAACAAACTTTGGTTGCTTCCATCAGTTTGTCAAATAAATTTTCATTCTGAATTGCCGCTTCCTGTAAAATTGCAATTTGCGCTTCTACTTTCTTCGGATTTGCTTTGTTCAAAAGTTCTTTTGTCTGAATTTGAAATTGCTTCTCTTCTTCTGTTGCCCTAATTACTTCCGCAGGCTGAACCGTTGGAGATCCTTTGGAACTTAAAAAAGTATTTACCCCAATAATTGGAAATTTTCCGTTGTGCTTCAAGGTTTCATAATACAAACTCTCTTCCTGAATTTTAGAACGCTGATACATGGTTTCCATCGCTCCTAAAACACCACCTCGCTCTGTAATTCTATCAAATTCTTCTAAAACCGCAGCTTCTACCAAATCAGTTAATTCTTCAATAATAAAAGCACCCTGAATTGGGTTTTCATTCTTAGTTAATCCTAATTCTTTATTGATAATTAATTGAATTGCCATGGCTCTTCTTACCGATTCTTCCGTAGGTGTTGTAATGGCTTCATCATAGGCATTTGTATGTAAAGAATTACAATTATCATTAATGGCATACAAAGCTTGAAGTGTAGTTCTTATATCATTAAAATCAATTTCTTGTGCGTGTAAAGAGCGCCCAGAAGTTTGAATATGGTATTTTAACATTTGTGCTCTTGGGTTTGCGCCGTATTTATTTTTCATGGCTTTTGCCCAAATTTTACGAGCAACTCTACCAATTACAGAATATTCTGGATCAATTCCGTTTGAAAAGAAAAACGATAAATTTGGACCAAATTTATTGATGTCCATTCCACGGCTTAAATAATACTCCACATAAGTAAATCCGTTAGATAAGGTTAAGGCCAATTGCGTAATTGGGTTTGCACCAGCCTCTGCAATATGATACCCAGAAATAGACACAGAATAAAAATTCCTAACTTGTTCTTTAATAAAATATTCTTGTACATCACCCATTAATCTTAACGCAAATTCCGTAGAAAAAATACAGGTATTTTGCGCTTGATCTTCTTTTAAAATATCTGCTTGTACCGTTCCTCTAACTTGTGCTAAGGTGTTCTTTTTTATTTGTTGATAAACATCTTTAGGTAAAACTAAATCTCCCGTTAATCCTAAAAGCATCAATCCTAAACCATCATTCCCTTCGGGTAAATTTCCTTGATATTTTGGTCTTTCTAATCCTTTAGAATCATAAACGTCTATAAACTTTGCTTCAACTTGTTGCGCTAGTCCATTTTCTTTGATATATTTCTCACAATTCTGATCTATAGCTGCATTCATAAAAAAACCTAGCAACATAGGTGCGGGTCCATTTATGGTCATTGAAACTGAAGTCATAGCATGACTTAAATCGAAACCAGCATAGAGTTTTTTAGCATCATCTAAACAACAAATAGAAACACCAGCATTTCCTATTTTCCCATAAATATCTGGTCTGTGTCCAGGATCATTTCCATACAAAGTAACAGAATCAAAAGCCGTAGAAAGGCGTTTTGCATCCATTCCTAAACTTACATAATGAAATCTACGATTTGTTCTTTCTGGTCCGCCTTCACCAGCAAACATTCTTGTTGGGTCTTCTCCTATTCTTTTAAACGGATATAAACCAGCCGTAAATGGAAATTCTCCAGGAACATTTTCTTGTAAATTCCAACGCAATAAATCTCCCCAAGCTTGGTATTTGGGCAATGCCACTTTTGGAATTTGAGAATGTGAAAGCGATTCTGAATGGGTTTCTATATGTATTTCTTTATCACGAACTTTAAAGGTATAAATTGGGTTTTTATATTTCTGAACCTTCTCTTGCCAGTTTAAAATAACTTCCCAATTGTATGGATTAAGGTTTAATTTTACTTTTTCGAATTGAGCCAAAAGTAATTTTAAGAAAAATAGTTGAGATTCCTCTTCAGTTGTCCCTTCTTTTGTTGGAATAACATTTGTTTTGTCATTCTGAACAACGCTAAGGATCTCATCATTATCAAGTCCAAATTTTGTTAAATAAGATTGCTTCGTTTTACTCGGAATGACAGACAAGATTGTTTGATAAATTCCGTATAATTTTTGAGCAACCACAACTTGGTCATCTACTTTTTTATCATAAGCTCTAATATTTTCTGAAATTTCTGATAAATACCGAACTCTAGCAGGCGGAATTACAAAGATCTTTTCAGACATTTTTTTTGTAATTTCCATCTTCGTTTTTAAATCTACGCCAGCTTTTTCTACCAATTTGTCCATAATACTTGTATACAAAGTATTCATTCCGGGGTCATTAAATTGAGAAGCAATGGTACCATAAACAGGCAAATCATCTTGATGCACATCCCATAGATTATTGTTGCGCATGTATTGTTTTTTTACATCTCTAATAGCATCTAAAGCACCTCTTTTATCAAATTTATTTATAGCCACCAAATCTGCATAATCTAGCATATCAATTTTCTCTAACTGTGTTGCAGCGCCAAATTCTGGAGTCATTACATACAAAGAAACATCTGAATGCTCTATAATTTCTGTGTCTGACTGGCCAATTCCCGAAGTTTCTAAAATAATTAAATCAAACTCGGCTGCTTTTAAAACTTGCACAGCTTCGTTTACATATTTAGACAAAGCTAAGTTAGATTGACGAGTAGCTAAAGAACGCATATAAACACGAGAATTATTGATAGAATTCATTCTAATTCTATCTCCTAAAAGTGCGCCACCTGTTTTTCTTTTTGATGGATCTACAGAAATAATACCTACGGTTTTTTCTGGAAAATCAATTAAAAAACGACGAACCAATTCATCCACTAAAGAAGATTTTCCGGCGCCACCGGTTCCTGTAATTCCTAAAACGGGCGTTTTAGAATCTTTATTTTTTATATGAATTTTGTCTAAAGCAACTTTTGCAACTTCAGGAAAATTTTCTGCTGCAGAAATTACTCTTGCAATTTCTCCGGCTACTTTATTTGGTAAATTTTCAATAGCAACATTTAGTTGATCTCCAATAGCAAAATCAGAAGTTTTCACTAAATCATTAATCATTCCTTGTAAACCAAGAGAACGCCCATCATCTGGAGCATAAATTCTTGTAATTCCGTACGCCATTAATTCCTTAATTTCTTCAGGAAGTATTACGCCACCGCCACCACCAAATATCTTGATATGTCCTGCTCCTTTTTCTTGCAATAAATCATACATGTATTTAAAATACTCATTGTGCCCGCCTTGATAAGAAGTCATCGCAATAGCATTTACATCTTCCTGAATAGCACAATTTACTACTTCTTCTACAGATCTATCATGACCTAAATGTATGACTTCAACCCCTGTAGATTGAATAATTCTACGCATAATATTTATCGCTGCATCATGCCCATCAAAAAGTGAAGCGGCGGTTACAATGCGTACTTTATGAGTGGGTTTATAAGGTGTAATTTGTTTCATTCGTAATAAATGTTTGATTTTAAGCTTGCAATTTACGGAATTAATAAAAAATATTAATTTACTTTAACAAACTATTAGTTTTTAAGATTTCAGGATTGATACCGTTTACATATTCTTTAATAACGTGTAATTCTTCTGCATAAGAAAAACCTTCAAATCCATTGATGTTCTCTACATTAACTTTAGAATTATAAAACTTTAAGTATAAAGAAGAAAGCGGTACATAAGACCAATGCCATTTTTCTTCATTATACCCCGTTCTTCCTTGTTCTTTAGAGGTATACACTTGATAAAAACCAAATGTATGAGCATTTTTTAACAGCCATTGATACTCTTTTAAACCTTTACCAGTTTTAAAATAAGCATTATTAAGATTGTTAATATCAATATCAGTTCCCCAATGATGCCTAGAAGTAGACGGCATTGAACTAAACTCTAGAATCTTTTTTGCTCTTTCTAAAGGAGCAATGTTTTTATATTTTTCATTCCATTTATAATTCCAAATGCGTTTTTGATGTGCAAAGTTTCGAGTTCCTGATATAATTTGAAATGAAACGCCTGCTGCTTTTGCTGCACTGTTCATTTTTAAAAACGCCGCCAATACTTCTTTTCGAACATATATTTTTTTTGATGCGTTTTCTTGTGGAACCAGCACAAAGTCTAGATTTTTGGTATAATCAAATTTTCCTAAAACGTAGTTCTCATTCAGATATTTAGGAAATAGCAAAACAGTGTCCTTTTTCTTCAAAACTTCACTTGTTTTTATGGCTATTTTTACTGCTTTTTCTTTCTTTGAACAATTAAAAAATCCTAAGAAAAAAACAACAATCACTAATTTTATAAGTACTTTAGAAAAGCCCAAAATTTTCTTTTTTTAATGTATTTAAAATTTTTTTCATGCTGATATGCCTCTCGTTCGAAACTCAAATTTTTATACGCAAGATATCCATTTTTATATTTTAAAACCTTAAAAAACCATTCCAATCCATAAAAAAGATAGAAGAAAATTAATAGCAATTCTGCCTGTTGTTTTAAGTGAATTTTTTCATGATTTACCAGGACATCATCATTTTTTAAATCTTTGTATTTCAAAAAAATAAAAGGAAACAAGGTCATGCCTAAAAACCCTTTTGGAACGAAATATTTAGCAATTAATATCATTATTTAAAAGTAAACAATTATCAACTAAAAATGAATACATTTATAGAAACATCTTAGAAGATGGCATTTGAAATACAATTTCTTCAAGGAATTTAAGGCTATTTACCTGTAATAAAATTGTCTATTTCAACTATAAATAATGCTTCAAAAAACAAAAAATAGTACGTACAGATGAAAAAAAACAGGGTTGATTAGCATGAAATTTATAGGAATGTATTTGGCATACTTTTTGATACTATTAAAAGAGAATCTAAGCCTTTAGAATCAACCCTTTTTAAGAATGGAAACAACGGAATTTAAAGAAGCAGTTGGCTAACAAATAAAGAAGTCAAATTTGCAAATTAAAAAGCTAAAAAAGACTTGCTAGTTACATGACCAAATTTAGGATTTGATGCGCTTAAAAATTCAATAACTTAAAAACTATCCTCATGAAAAAAATATTTTTATTCTTGTTTGCTACAGCAATTTTAGCATCCTGTAATTCGATAAAAGTTGCCACAGATTATGACACCAAAGTAGATTTTAATCAATATAAAACCTTTGCTTTTTATAAAACAGGCATAGACAAAGCTGAAATTTCTGATTTGGATAAAAAACGAATTTTACGCGCTATTGAATCAGAATTACTAGCGCAAGGTCTCACAAAATCTAATAATCCAGATATGTTGGTAAGCATTTTTACCAAATCTAGACAAAAAGTAAACGTACAGCAGCAGAATAATTTTGGTTATGGCTACGGTTTTGGTTGGGGTTGGAACCCTTGGATGATGGGCGGCATGAATAATGTAAACGTTTCTCAATACACAGAAGGCACCTTATTTATCGATTTTATAGACAAAGAAAAAAAAGAGCTAGTGTGGCAAGGAATTGGAACTGGTGCTTTAAAAATACAAAACAGAGAAAAAAAAGAAGCTAGAATTAAAGAGTTTGTAAAAGAAATTATTTCTAGATTTCCTCCAGGAGCTAATAAATAAAAAAACGTACATAAAGTAAAAAAACACTATTAAGAATCAGTTCTTGTTAGTGTTTTTTTTTATAGGTACTATTGAAAAATTAAGACCATAATCCTCAGATTACTAATCTATAAACAGTAAAAAATTACTCTTTTTCTGCCATTTTCTTCACGTAATCCGTAATAATTACAATTTGAGTTGGTCCAACTTTACCTTCAATATACTTTGCATTTTCATGATCTAAAGAAATTCTACGTACCGCAGTTCCTTGTTTTGCAACCATGCTAGAGCCTTTTACTTTTAAATCTTTTATTAACACAACAGAATCTCCAGCCTCTAAAATTGCACCATTTGCATCTCTGTGAATAATTTTTTCACTATCATCTAAATGATCTCCAGATTCTTTAGCAAAACGTAAATCATCATCTTCTAAATACATCATGTCTAACAAATCTTGTGGCCAGCCTTCTGCTCTTAAACGAGATAACATTCTCCAGGCAACTACTTTTACAGCTCTGTGCTCACTCCACATAGAATCATTTAAACAACGCCAATGATTAGCATCTGTTTGGTCTGCATCTTCAATTTGAGTTATGCACGTTTCGCAAGCTAATAAACTTCCATCAACTCCACCTCCACCGGTTAAACTCGGTTTTACTTCATAAATTGATAAATTAGTTGTTGATGCGCATAATTCGCATTTTTTACCACTTCTTTTTTCTAAATCTTGTTCTAAACTCATAATTTATTTTTAATTCTGCAAAAGTACATCTTTAAAATAAAACTCATTATTTTTAAGGCATGAAATTAGAAAGCAAAAGACTAATAATTAGAGATATTAAGATAAGTGATGCTTCATTTTATTTTAAACTCTTTAATGATCCTGATTGGATACGTTTTATTTCGGATAAAAATTTAAAATCTGTTGATGAAACTGCTAGGTATTTAGAAAAGATGCAAATTGAAAATGCAAAACTTGGTGGTTTGGGTTTTTTTACCGTTATTTTAAAAGAAACAAATGAGGCTATTGGTGTTTCTACAGCTTTACACCGAGAGAAATTAGAATTTGTAGATATTGGTTACGGATTTTTACCAAAAGGAAGAAATAAAGGATATGCTGCGGAAGCCACAAAACTAATTATTGAATATGTTCGCAAGAAGTTTAAGCAAAAAAAAGTATTCGCTTTTACAAACCCTAAAAATGAAAATTCTCAAAAACTACTAAGAAAATTAGATTTTAAGTTTGTTGGTTATCAAGTTATTTTTGACAATGAAGAAGATGCTGTTTTTGAGTATGCGTTTTAATATTCTCTTTATTAGAAGCTATTCCCTGCTTTCACTACTCGCTTTTTACATCCCTAAAAAGGGAATAAAAAAGAGCTCAAACAATTAATTTATTTCAAGTGACGTAAACTTAAAAGAAGTTCCATCAAACAACCCTTTGTCAGACAATTTTAAAGCAGGAATTACCAACAAAGCCATAAAAGACAAACTCATATAAGGCGCGCGTAATGTACTGCCCATTTGTTTTGCCATTTCATCTAATTCTGCATAGGCTTTACCAATTACCTCTGCGGGTTTATCAGACATAATTCCGGCAACTGGTAAAGAAACTATTTTTTCTTTAGCTGCATTTACAGCACAAACTCCTCCGCTATTTTCTATAATTAAATTTACGGCTTTGCAAATTGCTTCATCAGAAACTCCAACCGCAATAATATTATGAGAATCGTGTCCAACAGAACTGGCAATTGCACCTTCTTTTAATCCAAAGTTTTTGATAAACGCAATTGCTGGTGCATCATTTTTATAACGATTTACAACCGTCATTTTTAAAACATCTGTTGTTGTATTTGAAACTAAATTTCCATCTACAATTAAAGAGTCTGCTTCTATTTGATTGGTTACCAATTCGCCCTCTAAAGCTTCAATAACTCTAATTTTATCTGAGGATGATTCAAATTTAAAATCTGAAACTTCTTTTTTATCGGTATTAAAATTATTCAACACTTCAAAAGGAACAGATTTTACAAAAGATTTGCCGTTTTTAGCAACCAATTCACCATTAATATACGTTTCTAGTACTTTAAATTTCTTTAAATCTTTCACTAAAATAAAATCGGCATCATCTCCTTTTTGTAGCAAACCAACATCTAAATTATAATGTTTTACAGGATTTACGCAAGCAGCTTGCAAAACTTTAAACACATCAATTCCTTTAGCAACCGCGCGTTCACACAATTGATTAATATGACCTAACAACAAATCATCTGGGTGTTTATCATCGGAACAAAACATCATATTCTGGAAATGTTCTGGCAATAAATTAATTAAAGCTTCAAAATTTTTGGCAGCAGAACCTTCACGGATAATTACTTTCATACCTTTTTGAAGTTTCTCTAAAGCTTCATCATAAGAAAAACACTCATGATCTGTAGAAATTCCGGCAGCAATATACTTTGTAGCATCATCTCCCCTTACACCTGGCGCATGACCATCAATAGGTTTATTATTGATTTTGGCATGTTCAATTTTCTTTAAAACCTCTGCATCATCAAACAAAACTCCTGGATAATTCATCATTTCTGCTAGATATTTAATATCCGGATTTTCCATCATCAATTTAATATCATCTGCATTAATAATTGCACCTGCGCTTTCAAAAGAGGTTGCTGGCACACAACTTGGCGCTCCAAAATTGAATTTTAACGGTACTTTTTTTCCGTTTTCAATCATAAACTCAACTCCTTTTACACCTAAAACATTGGCAATTTCATGCGGATCGGAAATAGTTGCAACGGTACCATGTTTTACAGCTATTTTTGCAAACTCAGAAGGTACCAACATAGAACTTTCTATATGAATATGAGCATCTATAAAACCAGGTAAAATATAATTCTCTTGGTTGTGATTTGCTTCACGTACAGCTACTATTTTTCCGTTTACAACCTCAACTTCACCCTTAAAAATTCGTTTATTTTGTATCTCTACTATGTTTCCTTGTACAATCATTTGATTTCTATTTCTACAACAAATTTACAAAGAAAATAGTGTGAAATTGTACATATTGTAAAGTTTACCTTACTTTTAGATATTCACATTTTAAAAACTTACTCTTATGAATAAAAACGTACTTCTACTACTGATGCTTTCATTTTCGATGAATTTAAGTTCTCAAGAGAACACCGACAAACCAGAAAAATGGGACGTGAACAATCCTCATAAAGACTGGAAATACAACTCTTTTAAATTAAACACAACTGAAGGAACTTGGATGAACCTAGATGTAAGTCCGGATGGAAAAACCATTGTTTTTGATTTGCTAGGAGACATTTACAAAATGCCTATTTCTGGTGGAAAAGCAACTATTTTACGAGCTGGTATGGCGTATGAAGTACAACCTAAATTTAGTCCGAATGGAAAATATATTTCATTTACTAGTGATGCTGAAGGTGGTAATAATATTTGGGTAATGACTACAGATGGGGAAAATGCAAAATCTATTACTCAAGAAAAATTTAGGTTACTTAACAATGCTGTTTGGACGCCTGATGGAAAATCTTTAGTTGCTAGAAAACACTACACATCTGAACGCTCTGTTGGCGCAGGAGAAATGTGGCAATACCCACTTTCTGGTGCTGCGGGTTTAAAATTAACTTCAAGAAAAAATGATCAACAAGATGTAAATGACCCCTCAATTTCACCAGATGGAAAATATTTATACTATGCAGAAGACATGTACCCCGGTGGCTTTTTTCAATATAACAAAGACCCAAACAAACAGATTTATGTAATTAACCAATACAATTTTGAAACAGGGAAAACAGAACAAATTACTGGTGGTCCGGGAGGAGCAGCAAGACCTGTAATTTCTAAAGATGGTAAATTATTAGCATTTATAAAACGTGTTAGAACAAAAACAGCTTTATATATTCATGATTTAGAAACCGGAAAAGAATGGCCAATTTATCAAAACTTAAATAAGGACCAAAGTGAAGCTTGGGCAGTCTTTGGAGTGTATCCACATTTTTCTTGGTTGCCAAATAACAAAGACATTATTATTTGGTCTCAGGGAAAAATTAACAAAATAAACATTGATTCAAAAGAAATAGAAAACATTCCTTTTCAAGTAAATGAAGAAATTAAATTAGCAAAAACACATCGTGTTAAAAGAACTGTCTTTAAAGAAGAATTTACTGCAAAAATGATTAAAGATGTACAAACTTCTCCAGATGAAAAGACCATTATTTTTACTTCATTAGGACATATTTACAAAAAAGAAATGCCAAACGGAATTCCGACAAGAATTACAAACTTAAAAGATTTTGAAGCGGAACCTCGTTTTTCTGTTGATGGAAAATCTGTATTGTTTGTTACCTGGAATGATGAACAATTAGGCGCTATTTATACTGTAAATTTAGATGGAACTTCTTTAGAAAAATTAACCAAAGAAAAAGGAATTTACAGAACGCCAGCATACAACAACGCAGGTACTCAAATTACCTACAGAAAAGAATCTGGAAACGGAGATCAAGGTTATGATTATACTAAAAAAACAGGAATCTACGTATCAAATATTGATGGAAGTAACGCTAAAAGAGTTTCTAAAACAGGAGAATTTCCGATATTTTCTTCAGATGATAAAAGAATTTTCTTTCAAACAGGCGGTTCCTTTTTTGGAGGTCTTACTAAAAATTTAACAAGTGTTAACTTAAATGGTAAAGAAGAAAGAAGTCATTTTTCTTCAAAATTAGCCAATAGATTAGTACCCAGTAAAGACAATAAATGGATTGCTTTTATTCACTTGCACAAACTGTACGTTGCACCTTTTATAATGAACGGAAGTGAAATAAATCTAGACCAAAATACAAAATCTCTAAAAGTAGAAAGTTTGTCTAAAAATGCAGGCATCAATTTGCATTGGTCTGCAAATAACAACAAAGTTTTTTGGACTCTAGGTGATGAATATTTTTCGAAATCTATCGTAAATAACACTACAGATCCTTTCTCTAAAACAAATTTAGTTGCTAATGAATCAACTGGAATAAAAATTAATTTAAAAGAAAAATACGACATCCCAAACGGTAGAATTGCTTTTAAAAATGCAAGAATTATTACCATGAGCGAAAATGAAATTATTGAAAACGGGACCATTATTATCAACAAAAATAAAATAGAAAAAGTAGGAAAAACCAGTGCTACAAACATTCCTTCGGATGCTAAAGTATTTGATATGGAAGGCAAAACTATTATGCCAGGAATTGTTGATGTACATGCTCATGTAGGTGCTTTTAGAAACGGTTTAAGCACCCAAAAACATTGGCAATTTTATGCAAATTTAGCTTTTGGCGTAACAACCTCTCATGATCCTTCTGTAAACACAGCAGCCGCTTTTACACTAGAAGAAATGCAAAGAAGCGGACAATTAGTAGGACCAAGAATGTTTTCTACAGGTTTTATTTTATATGGTGCAGAAGGAGATTTTAAAGCAGTGGTAAATAACTTAGAAGATGCACGTTTTGCCGTTTCTAGAACCAAAGCTTTTGGCGCAAAATCTATTAAAAGCTACAACCAACCCAGAAGAGAACAGCGTCAGCAAATTATGCAAGCAGCCAAAGAATTGGGCGTAAATGTAGTTCCAGAAGGTGGTTCTAACTTTTATGCAAATATGAGTATGATTTTTGATGGTCATACAGGAATTGAACACAACATTCCTGTAAACCCTGTTTATAAAGATGTTCTTTCTCTTTGGAAAAATAGTAAAACAGGCTACACACCTACTCTAATTGTAAATTATGGAGGCATGAGCGGTGAATTTGAATGGTATCAAAAAATGAATGTTTGGGAAAATAAAACCTTGTTAAAATATACGCCAAGATATGTTGTTGATACAAGATCGAGACATAGAATGAAGGTTCCTGAAGAAGAATATATAAACGGACATGTTTTATCGTCTAAAACCGTAACAGCTTTGGCAAATGAAGGTGTAAAAGTAAACTTAGGTGCTCACGGACAATTACAAGGTTTAGGCGCGCATTGGGAATTATGGATGCTACAACAAGGCGGATTGTCTAATCATGAAACCTTAAAAGCTGCTACTATTAATGGCGCTGAATACCTGGGTATTGCCGATGAATTAGGTTCTTTAAAGAAAGGGAAATTAGCAGATTTAATTATTTTAGACAAAAATCCTATAGAAGATATTAAAAACTCAAACTCTGTAATTTATACCATGGTAAATGGGCGTTTATATGATGTAAACACCATGAATGAAGTTTGAAACTATGACACAAAAAGAAGTAAATTCTATTTTGAAATGGATGGTTATAATCAAGGTGTTCCGTTACAAATGAAATCTAACAGCTTTACAATTCCTACATGTAGTTGTCATTAATAAAATTTATTCCTTTGGATATATAATTGTATCCAAAGGAATATCAAATGTATTGACATCTTGTATTACTTGAATAGGACTGAAAAAATTTAAACCTATTAGTTGTACATCTTTTCTACAATTGGATAAAAAACGATCGTAATATCCTTTTCCGTACCCAACTCTGTAGTTTTTTTCATCAGAAATTAAAAGTGGCACAAAAATAAGATCTAATTCTTTTTCATCCACTTGTGCTGCATTTACAGGTTCTGGAACACCAAATTTATTCAGCTCTAAAAGGGTATTTTCCTCCAGATAAAAATGAGAAAGTGTGTTGTCTTTAAAATTACATCTACTCACTACAATTCTCTTTTTTTTACTTCTAAAATAATCGATTAACGGTTTTGTATCTATCTCTTTAAATTTTCTCATAGAAAGAAATAAATGCACATTTTTAACTTTAGAAAGGTCTAAACTAAAAATTTGTTTGTAAATATTCTCTTGAAATTTCTGGATTTGAATTTCAGTTAAATTATTGCGTTTTTGTTTGTAAATATTTCTAAGTTCTTGCTTTTTCATTTAAAACAAATATATTAATTGGTAATTTTATCTACTGTAATAACTCTAAAAGTACTAGAATTAACAGTAATTCTGATATTATGCTGTACGTTAGAAATATAAAAATTCTTCCCTTTTTTTAAATAGTTTTCTATAGGTGTTTCTTCTAAAACTACGCTAATAAACGTCTCTATTTCACCTTTAGAAAAAGCTTTTTTCAACTTTTTATTTATCCGAAAATACACCAATTCTGAATAACAATGCTTTTCTAAAATCTCGTCTTTTTTAATTTTTGTCATTATAGAAATCTACAATTCTTCTAATTCTTTTTGGAGTTTTTTTGTCAAACCTTGCACTACCAACTTATAAGAATGATTCATCAGTTCTATTGCTAACTCATCTGATACATCACTAGAATTTAGCAAAACTGTGTTCCAATGTTTTTTACTCATGTGATAGCCAGCAGTAATTCCTTCAAATTCTTCTCGTAATTCTATCGCTTTTTCTGGATTGCATTTTAAGTTGATTTTAGCCTCGCCTTTTTCCCAATTATTCAAACCTGTAAGTAGAAACATTTTGTTCATCACTTTAAAAACCAAGGTAGCTTCATCAAAAGGAAAATGTTCTGTAACTCCTTTTTTTGACATGCAAAAATCTCTTAATTGTTCTATATGCATTTTTAGTGTTTAGTGTTTAGTGTTTAGTGTTTAGTGAAATAAGTAAAAAAATACATCTCAATACCAATAACATGTAAGAATAAATTAAGCTACAAAGTGTATTATAATTTTTCTATGCATTATTTACAATTTAAAAAGTATCTTTATCTACCAAATTTACAACTATTTTTTATGATGGAAAATGATTTTTTAGACAACACATCCATAATTAGTTACTCTGCTAAAACGTATAAAAAAACAACCTACAACGTAATGTCGGAAATTGTTTTTCAAGAAAATAATAGCACTATAAATTGGTTAAACACGTATGGAATCTATTTTCATGACGCCTATAAACAAGTCATTCTTCAAAATAATTTAGATGATTTTTTAATTAAATTATTAGGAGATGAAGATCACCCTAACAAAGTAATCTTATTAGATAATTTGTTATTTGTAACCACGCGTGTTTTAATTACTGAAAGTCAGAAATTAGATTCTGAACAGATGATTTTTATTATTTCTTCTGATTTTCTCTGGTCTATTCAAGAAAGATCTGGAGATTATTTTGGCTGGATTCGTGAACGTTTAGAAGGTAATAAAGGAATTGTTAGAAAGAAAAAAGCAGATTACTTATTATTTTTATTATTAGAATCTATTATTGATAACTACCAAGACACCTATATTATAAATGCCGAATTAAGTGCCAATAAACTAGATTCTACAAACATAAAACCAACACCAGAATTTACTTCATTAGTAGAAAAAAGAAAGCAAGAATTATTCAACTTTAAGAAGGCAACAATGAGTTTAAAAGACACCATTGTTAAATTAGAGAAAATGGAAGTTAAAGATTTTAATGTAAAGTATTTTAGCGAGCTAAAAGAACAAACGAACAACCTAATTTCTAATATCGATTTTGAATTGCAAGAGTTAGAAAGTAAAATAAACTTAATTTTTAGTATTCAAGGCCATCGCTTAAATGAGGTTATGAAAACCTTAACTATTTTGTCTGTGATTTTTATTCCACTAACTTTTTTAGCAGGAATTTACGGAATGAATTTTGAAAATATTCCTGAATTAAAATCTGAATATGGCTATTTTATTTTATTGGGAATTATGGTTTTAATTACCATTATTTCTGTTTGGTATTTTAAACGTAAAAAGTGGTTTTAGTAAGTATAAATAGGCATTTACACTCGTATTTCTAATTACTTTTTCGCCATTTCCTTAAAAAAAAAGTCCCTTCTAATTTAACAAATTAGAAAGGACGCTGATTTTTACAATAAATTTTTAACCTATTTAAGATGTTATTAGTTAAAATTTATTTTATTATTTTATATAAAACAGGTTTACTTGGCGTTGCATCATTTTCAAACGGAGCAATCATTAAATTTAATAAATATTCTCCATCCTCAACATTATTTGGCACGTAAATAAACTCTGTTATTGTAGCATTCATTCTTAATTCTCCTGCAGTATTCCAAAATGCATTGTGAGACAAAAGTCTTCCATCATCTTTTTCTTTATCTACAGAAGGTAAATCTATCAGTAAATGTTTTATTCCTTTTTCTCTTAAATAAATAGCAGCTTTTTCCGAAAGATAAGTTGGATTTGTATTGGAATAATTCATACTCTTTTTTTCATCTAAATTAGGTAATGTACGAATTACAACAGCATCTCGCTTCTTATTTCCCAAGGCTGTTTTTAATTGTTTTACTCCAATTAGAAAATCTCCATTATGAAACAAAGGAGCAATTGTAACCACTTCTGCTAAAAAAATAAAATATTTTAAATTCTTATTTACAGAATGTACCTCTTTAGTAATATGGCCAACACATTCCGTATGTGTTATATGTGAATGTGGATTAAAACTAATATTGTTAAAATTAACAACAGCACCATTTTCAACACTTATTTCAAAACCTTCTTGAGTTTCTGCTGAAATTTTAGGACCATCTATATACCAAGCATTTACACTGTTTTTTGAAGGATCTATTGGGATAGAAATATCTATAGGATTAGATATATTAACTTCTATTTTTCTAGAATTGTATTCTATTGTTGCTTTCATTTACGCCGTGCTTTTTCTTTATTAATTTAGTTGAAATACTTAGTTTATCATAAATAAATCTGAAGATATTCCGTCTGATAAAAACTTTCCCTTTTTAGTTGTTTTTAAAATTTGGTTTTCAATATACAATAATTCTTGTTTAATAAATTTTTGAGAATGTTTTTTTAAATAAAACAAATATTTTTCTCCAAAATCCTTTTCTATTTTATCTAAAGAAACTCCCCAAATTGTTCGTAAACCGGTCATAATATATTCATTATAACCATCTGTTTTTGTTAAAGTTTCACTTTCTATTGGAAGTGAGTCTTCTTGAATCGCTTTTATGTATTTTGTATTATTTCTAACATTCCAACTACGTTGTTTTCCGTTAAAAGAATGTGCAGAAGGACCAATACCTAAATAAGGTTTCCCCAACCAATATGATGAGTTGTTTTTACTAAAAAAGCCTTCTTTGCCAAAGTTAGACAATTCATAATGCACAAAATTTTCTTTTGATAATTCTTCAATTAAAATATAAAATTGCTCTTGTGCTTTATCATCATCTACATTTTTAATTTTTCCTTTTTTTATAAGCGAAGCCAATGCTGTTTTTGGCTCTACCGTTAAGGCGTAACTAGAAATATGAGAAATGCCATAACTCAAGGCCGTTTGTATGTTTTGCTTCCACTCTTTATTAGAACAATCTGGAATTCCGTAAATTAGATCTACAGAAATATTGCTAAAGTGGCGAATCGCCACAGATAGACAATTTTTTGCTTCGTTTGCATTATGCGCACGATTCATCAGTTTTAAATCTTTCTCAAAAAAAGACTGCACTCCAATACTTAATCTATTGATGGGTGTTTTAGAAAGTGCTATAATTTTTTCTTCGGATAAATCATCCGGATTTGCCTCTAAAGTAATTTCTGGATTCTTAATTACTGCATGATTTCTATAAACCGCATCAATCAGTACTTGTATTTCATCAACAGATAAAACACTGGGCGTTCCACCACCAAAATAAATAGTTTCTATGGTTACATTTTGTAATTCGTCTTTTCTAATTTCTATTTCTTTTACAAGTGATAAAATCATTTCTTCTTTCTTCTTTAAGGAAGTAGAAAAATGAAAATCGCAATAAAAACATGCTTGTTTACAAAATGGTATGTGAATGTATATTCCGGACAAAATAGTTTTCAGTTTTCAGTGATCAATTATCGGTTATCGGTTATCAGTTATCAGTTATCAGTTATCAGTGATCGGTGATCGGTTATCAATTATCAGTGATCGGTTATCAGTGATCGGTTATCAGTGATCGGTTATCAGTTATCAGTGATCGGTGATCAATTATTACGATTGCTTATTGATTCTGGTGGTTTTTAAAATTGAAAAAAGAATTCTTCCAATCTCATCAGCCCTATCAAACAACATATTAAAATCCTCAAAATCTAAATCGTTACTATCTTTTAATAAATGCAACCAATATTTTGTTTCTAAACATTCTTTATATGCTATAGACATTTTAGCAGAAAAATCTGCTTTAGAAATCGCTCCATTTGCTTCAACTATATTAGCTCCAACAGAAGTTCCACTTCTTAAAATTTGTTTTGATAATATGTACTCTTTTTTTTCTGCAACTAACTTTTTGCTCAGTTTTACAATCAATAAAGCAAAATCATACGATTTATTCTGTAACGGGTTATTTGGTAATTTCATTTTTTTAATAATTGATTACTGATAAGTGTTCATTAAAAAATTATTTTATTTTTTTAGGATTCTGCTTCACAAAACTAGCCCAACCTGTATAATTTTTTCCACCAACTACTTTTCCTGAATTGTAAAAATGACAAACCGCCGCCGCTAAACCATCTGTTGCATCTAAATTTTTTGGCAATGTTTTTAAATTTAATAACGATTTTAACATCAAAGCAACCTGTTCTTTACTTGCACTACCATTACCTGTAATTGCCATTTTTATTTTCTTTGGCAAATACTCTGTAATGGGAATTTCTCTTGATAATCCTGCCGCCATAGCTACGCCTTGTGCTCTCCCTAACTTTAACATGGATTGTACATTTTTACCAAAAAAAGGTGCTTCAATAGCAATTTCATCTGGATGATAGGTATCTATCAATTCAATCGTGCGTTCAAAAATGAGTTTTAATTTTAGGTAATGATCATCGTATTTTTTTAGCATTAATTCATTCATTTGAATAAATTCCATCTTTTTACCTACCACTTTTATGATACCAAAACCCATAATGGTTGTTCCTGGGTCAATTCCTAAAATAATTTTTTCTGTTTTTGACAATTGTCAATTATTTATTAATTTGTTTCAGACAAAACTAAACAATTCTTTTGGTTGATAGTAAAACTATCTAATGTTATAAATTGAAAATAAAATTGTTTTTAAGGATAAGTGATTTTTTGCCTTTGACAAAAGTTAAAAAAAAGTTTGAGCCCCGATTGAAACATTTGTTTGAGCTCTTTTTTGCCTTTTTCTGGCAAAAAAAGCGAGTGTCTTTCGACATCGCTCAAGATAAACTACAAGCGGGAAATAGCTTCTAAAAAACATTTTTTTTACCTATTCTATTTTTTAAATAAAAGCAAAAGTAATGGCATTAAAATAGCTATCAAGGTATTTTATCAGTAGCGTTTTAAGGATTTTTAACCTCCTTAAACATAAAGTGCTTACGCTTAAAACCCTCCTTCAAAATCATTTAAAAAAGTGCGTTCATAATATCTTCTGCTTTAAACCAAAGCAATAATGCAAGTGCTAGAAGCGCTACCAAAAAAAGACCTTTTACGGGTTTTGTTTCTTTGTTTCTTCCAAATTTTCTTTTGAACTCCATGTATTGATATTATTATTTAGCTATTGCTATAAATTTAGTTTTTGTTATTAAAGAGGCGTCAAACCAACTGGCTAAAAAAACCAAACTGTTTGCTATACACTCTTTTTGGTGGCGCGTAACATTTCTCTTTTACCTGGAGGTCCTGGCAAACGTTCTACAGTAAAACCAACTTCTAACATCGCTCTTCTTACGCTTCCTTTTGCAGAATAAGTTACTAAAATTCCGTTTTCTTTTAATGCATTAAACATTTTTTGAAAAATTTCTACCGTCCACAATTGTGGTTGAACACGCGCGCCAAAAGCATCGAAATAAATTAAATTAAACGCATCTTTATCTTCAATATCTTCAAAAAATTGTTTTCTTTTTGTTAACGAAAAAGTATCTGAAATTTGATGTTTTTCTTCCCAAGAAACACGGTGCATTTTATCAAAAGTATCTCTTTCTTTTTCTTGATTTAATATTGAAATAAAGTTCATTTTCTCTACCTCTTCCGCTGTAACAGGATAGGCTTCTACGCCCACATAATGGATGTTTTTTTTAGCCTCTAAATAGGTAATAAAACAATTTAAACCTGTACCAAAACCAATTTCTAAAATAGAAACATTCTCTGCAGCTACTTGCTTTAAACCACTTTCTATAAAAACATGGTATGTTTCGTTTATAGAACCATTTTTAGAATGATATTGTTCATCCCAATCTGGTAAATGTATGGTAGATGAACCGTCTGAAGTTATTAATATTTCTCTTTTCACAATTGTAGATTGATGAATTATTTATTTTTTTATTAAAACTCCGTCAGCTACAAACGTGTATTCTGTTTTTGGCTCAGTAATTTTAGCAATTTCTTCTTTACTTTTCCCTGCATCTTCTGCATAATGTTGCAATTCTTTTACAGAAGTTTCTTTAACAAACCCTTTTCCTGCCACAATTACCTCTTTATCTTTAGCATCTAAAGGCATAAAAAAACCGTAATCTTTAAAACGAACCATGGTTTCTGCATCTTCACCCAAAGGAAGTTTCATCCAACATCCTTTTTTTGAACAAACTTCTTTAATGCTAGAAGCAAATTTTATGTTAATGGTATCTCCTGTTTTCATGGTTTCATACTTAGCCAATAACTCGCTAGAGGTTATAGCATTGTCTGAAATTAATTTTTCTCCAAAAGAATCAAAAGCAAGTTCTTTTTTTGGCTCTGTTTTTTCATGGGCTGTTTTCTTCCCTTCTTTACAAGCAGCAAAAGCAACCAAAATGATCAAACAAAACGACATCAAATATTTCATAATTACTAATTTTTTTGGATAAAGAACAAAAGTACATCTTTTATAAAGTAAAAGCAATAATTTGTTATATTGTCAGATAAATATTTTGTGTACATTTGTGCAATTAATTCAATCAACTAGAATGAAATCTAATATAGAAATTCAACGTATAGAAAAATCGAAGATAGACTCTGTAGATTTTAATAACCTACCTTTTGGTAGCGTATATTCTGACCACATGTTAGAATGTAATTTTGAAAATGGCGAATGGCAAACTGCTGTTATAAAACCATATTCACCAATTTCTTTAGACCCAGCAGCAAAGATTTTCCATTACGGACAATCTATTTTTGAAGGAATGAAAGCTTATAAAGATGCAGACGGAAACACCATGTTATTCCGCCCTTTAGAAAACTGGAAACGTTTAAATAAATCTGCAGAACGCTTGGTAATACCTCCTGTTCCTGAAGCTGTTTTTATGGACGGATTAAAGAAATTATTAGAAGTAGATAATGATTGGATTCCTACAAACGAAGGTAGCTCTTTATACATAAGACCCTTTATGTTTGCCTCTGGAATAGGCTTTCATGCTTCTCCTGCAAATGCGTATAAATTTATTATTTGTACAGCGCCTTCTGGTGCTTATTTTGCTGGAAAAGTAAAAGTTTTAATTGAAGAAAAATATGCGCGTGCAGCAAATGGTGGTGTAGGTTTTGCGAAAGCTGGTGGTAATTATGCTGCGCAGTTTTACCCAACACAATTAGCTTTAGAAAAAGGCTACAATCAAGTTATTTGGACAGATGATAATTCTCACGAATATATTGAAGAAGCTGGTGCAATGAATATTTTTATCAGAATTAATGACACCTTAATTACAAGTCCTACCAGCGATAGAATTTTAGATGGAATTACACGTAAAAGTGTTATTCAAATTGCTGAAGACATGAACATTGATGTTGAAGTTAGAAAAATTACCGTTTCTGAAGTAATTTCCGCTGCACAAAGTGGTAGTTTAAAAGAAATGTTTGGCGCAGGAACTGCTGCAGTTATTTCGCCAATAGCAGGTTTTGGATATCAAGGTACAGATTATGATTTGCCAGAATTAGAGCAACCTTTTGCAACAAAATTAAGAACAGCAATTACAGATATTCAAACAAATAAATCTGAAGATCCTTACGGATGGAGAGTTATTCTAAAGTAGAAAAAAGAAATTTCTTTACAGCTTGCATTTAAAATTTTAAAGAACCTGTTGTTCATTTTGAACTAAAAATATTCAAAATACACAACAAGTTTAAAGACTATCAATAACTTACCAAAGCATCAAAGTTTTTCTTTGGTGCTTTTTTTATCCTCAAATTAAAAGTACACCTAAAAAAAAAGAATGTATCTTTAGAATCAGTAAAAAAATCAGTAAAAAAAATGAAAATAAACTTTATAATCATAATTGCTTTTACGCTTCTTTTAAGTTGTAAGGAAAAAGAAATTAGCTCTATAAGTGAAGAAAACTGGTCTAAACGAAAAGCAACTATTTCTAAAACAGATTCTTTAGAATACGGCAAATCATACCTTTCTATTTACTCTCAAATTTATAGTGTTTCAGAACATAAAACACATAATTTAACCGCTATGATAAGCTTGCGAAACATTAGCGACACAGATACTATTTTTATATTACAAGCAACCTATCATGACACGCATGGTACTTCTTTAAGAAATTATTTTAAAGCACCTATATATTTAGCTCCTTTAGAAACCACAGAAATTATTATTGATGAAGTTGATATTTCTGGAGGAAAAGGTTCTAATTTTATTTTTGAATGGAAAATTCCAAAAAATGGCCCAGAACCTTTATTTGAAGGAATAATGAATTCAACGGTTGGTCAGCAAGGTCTTTCTTTTACAACACAATCTAAACGCATAAAATAATAACAGTTTGTAAAATGCCTAAACATTTTTTGAATTTTAAACAAAACGTTTCTGAAATAGCCTTACCAGAAAAGTTTACGTTCCCTTTTTATTATCAACCACATGAATTATCTAAAATAGCTGCAGCAGAATTACAAGCGTATTTAGAGCAACAATCAGATTTTCAGCATAACTTTGGTTTAAATTCTAACTCTAAAGAATTACCAATAGGAAAAATGTTTGGTGTTTTAGTAGTAAAAGACTCTAAAGATAGTATTGGTTATTTGGCCGCATTTTCTGGAAAATTAGCCGATAAAAGTTTACCTGAAAAATTTGTTCCTCCAGTTTTTAACATGAGAACAGAAGGTAGTTTTTATATTAAAGGAGAAAAAGAAATTGATGAAATAAACCACCAAATTGGTACTTTACAAAAAGACAAAACTTTTTTAAACCTAAAGAAATTAGTAAAAAAAAACATAAAAAATATTGAAGATGATTTAGCTCTGCAACGCAAAAAGATGAAAATTGCTAAAACAGATAGAAAACTTCGCAAAAAAAAGGCGTTACCTCTTTTAAATGAATCAGAATACAAAATAATAAGTAAAACATTAATGCAAGAAAGTTATAATGATCAATTTTTCTACAAAGAACTAGTTGATTATTATGACACAAAACTTGAAAGAATTAGCAAAGAATACATTCAAATAGAAAACAAAATAGCCTTCTTAAAAAAACAACGCCGAGAAAAATCTAACTATTTACAGCAAACGTTATTTAGCAAGTATGCTTTTTTAAATCAACAAAAAGAATCTAAAAATTTACTAGATATCTTTAACAACCCAGACATAAAACCACCAGCTGGCGCAGGAGAATGTGCAGTCCCAAAACTATTGCAATACGCTTTTGCCAACAACCTTACCCCTATTTCTATGGCAGAATTTTGGTGGGGAATTGCCCCTAATTCAGAAATCAGAATTCATAAAAACTATTATCCGGCTTGCCAAAGTAGATGCAAACCCATTCTTACCCACATGTTAGCAGGTTTATCTTTGGAAGACAACTTATTAATAGAAAAAATATCCGAAGAAAAAACGCTTCCCATTATTTATGAAGATGATGTTTTAATTATTGTAAACAAACCTACCGAATTACTTTCTGTACCAGGTAAAGAAATTACAGACTCTGTTTACACAAGAATACTACAAAAATACCCCAACGCAACAGGACCATTAATAGTACATAGATTAGACATGTCTACTTCTGGAATTTTATTACTTGCCAAAACAAAAGAAGCACACAAAATATTACAAAGTCAATTTATAGAAAGAACAGTAAAGAAAAGATATGTTGCTTTGTTAGATGGCAATTTACCAAAAGAAAAGGGTACTATTAAACTTCCTTTGCGAGTAGATTTAGATGACAGACCCAAGCAATTGGTATGTTATGAACATGGAAAATTAGCAGAAACAAATTGGAACGTGATTAACCGAGAAGATGGCAAAACACGTGTTCATTTTTTTCCAATTACCGGTAGAACACATCAATTACGAGTACATGCAGCACATAAACTAGGATTACAAACCCCTATTATAGGCGATGATTTGTATGGAAAAAAAGAAAATAGATTGCATTTACATGCAGAATTTATTGAGTTTACACATCCAACAACACGCAAAAAAGTAAGTTTTATAGTTGATGCAGCATTTTAAAAATCCACACAAACACACTTCTAGTTTCCGCTTTTAACAAACAAAAAAGCCTTAAAAAAAGCTAGTTTACTCATTTACTTAGGCTTACTATTAAAAAAAAACAAAGAATTAGGTAAAAATATTCTTAAAACACTATTTGTCAATCAAATAAAAAGCGGTACATTTGCACTCCTTTTTTAAGGAAAATAAAATTATTAATTAAACAAAAACTAATAGTGTAATTATGAACACATTAAGTTACAAAACAGTATCAGCAAACAGCGCTACCGTAAACAAGGAGTGGGTTTTAGTTGATGCGGACGGGCAAACGTTGGGTCGTCTAGCTTCCAAAGTAGCCAAGCTAATTAGAGGTAAATATAAACCAAACTTTACTCCTCACGTAGATTGTGGAGATAACGTGGTTATTATCAACGCAGAAAAAATTGTTTTAACGGGTAACAAATGGAGAGACAAATCTTACATTCGTCACACAGGGTATCCAGGAGGACAAAGATCGTTAACTGCAACAGAAATGTTTGAGAAAGATCCTACAAGATTAATCGAAAAAGCAGTAAAAGGAATGTTACCTAAAAATATTTTAGGAGCAGCTTTATACAGAAATTTATATGTATATGCAGGTGCAGAGCACAAACAAGCGGGTCAAGAACCTAAAGCTATTAACCTTAACGATCTTAAATAATGGATATAGTACATAAAATCGGTAGAAGAAAAACAGCTGTTGCTCGTATTTATCTTTCAGACGGAAGTGGAAACATTACAGTAAACAAAAAAGACTACAAAAGCTACTTTACAACAGGTACATTACAGTACAAAGTACAACAACCTTTAATGTTAACAGAAAACTTAGAGTCTTATGATATCAAAGTTAATGTTTACGGTGGTGGTGTAACAGGACAAGCAGAAGCTATCCGTTTAGCTATTACAAGAGCTTTAGTTGCTATTAATGAAGAGCACAGATTGGTGTTAAAACCAGAAGGTTTATTAACGCGTGATCCAAGAATGGTAGAGCGTAAGAAATTTGGTCAGAAGAAAGCACGTAAAAAATTCCAATTCTCGAAACGTTAATATCTGCGCAGAATTTATTCTGTACACTATTATATCGAGAACTGTTATTATTACACAATTAATATTAAACAGTTTAGCATCTAAATATATAAGACTCGAAAGACTACTTATATATTGATTACAAACAAAAGAAAGTAAACACATTTAGAAAAATGGCAAACATTAACATCCAAGAATTATTAGAAAATGGAGTACATTTTGGTCACTTAACAAGAAAGTGGAATCCAAACATGGCTCCTTATATTTATACAGAACGTAATGGTGTACACATCATTGACTTGTATAAAACAGCAGCAAAAATAGAAGAAACTTCTGAAGCATTGCAAAAAATTGCAAACTCTGGACGTAAGATTTTATTTGTAGCTACTAAAAAACAAGCAAAAGATATTGTTGCAGAAAAAGCAAAAGCAGTAAACATGCCTTTCATTACAGAAAGATGGCCAGGTGGTATGTTAACTAACTTTGTTACTATTAGAAAAGCTGTTAAAAAAATGGCTCAAATTGATAGAATGAAGCAAGATGGTTCTTTTGACGCTTTGTCTAAAAGAGAAAAATTACAAATAAACCGTCAGAGAGAAAAATTAGAAAAGAATTTAGGTTCTATTTCTGATATGACTCGTTTACCAGGTGCTTTATTTATAGTTGATATCAAAAAAGAGCACATTGCAGTAGCAGAAGCTATGAAATTAAACATTCCAATTTTTGCAATGGTAGATACAAACTCTGATCCTAGATTAGTAGATTATGTAATCCCTGCAAATGATGATGCTTCTAAGTCTATAGACAAAGTATTATCTTATGTAACAGATGCAATTGCAGAAGGTTTATCTGATAGAAAAGCAGACAAGGAAAAAGTAAAAGAAACAAAAGCAGCTACAAAAGCTCCTAAAGTTGAAGAAGCGAAAGTTACAGAAGTAAAAGTTGAAGCAGCGAAAGTTGAAGAAACTAAAGCAGAAGTTACAGAAAAGCCTGCTGAATAAAAAAATAACAATCATTAAAAAAACATACATAACATGGAAACAGTAAAGATTAGTGCTGCTGATGTTAAAAAATTAAGAGAAGCAACTGGCGCTGGAATGATGGACTGTAAAAAGGCATTAGTTGAGTCAGGTGGTGATTTTGATAAAGCAATTGATATTTTACGTAAAAAAGGTCAAAAAATTGCTGCAAAAAGAGCTGATAGAGATTCTACAGAAGGTGTTGCAGTAACAAAAATTAATGATAACAACACTGCTGGTGTTGCTATCGTTTTAGCTTGTGAGACTGATTTTGTTGGTAAAAACGATGCATTTGTTGCCTTAGGTGCTCAATTTGCTGAAATCGCATTAAATTGTGCAGATAAAGAATCTTTCTTAGCTGCTGATTTTGGAGGAATGACTGTTGCTGATAAATTAATAGAGCAAACTGGTGTTATTGGTGAAAAGTTAGACATTACAGCTTTTGAGAAAATTGAAGCTGCTTATGTTGGTGCTTACACTCACATTGGTAAAATTGCTGCTTTAGTAGGTTTATCTGCTGCAGTAGACAATGCTGATGTTTTATCTAAAGATGTAGCAATGCAAGTAGCTTCTATGGGAGCAACTACATTGTCTTACAAAGATTTTGATCCTGCATTTGTTGCTGCTGAAACAGAAGCAAGAATTGCTGTGATTGAAAAAGATAATATAGAATTAGGAAGATTAGGAAAAACATTAAAAAATGTTCCTCAATTTATTTCTATGTCTCAGTTATCTGAAGAAGTTTTAGCAAAAGCTGAAGAAGCTGCAAAAGCAGAATTGGCTGCAGAAGGAAAACCAGAAAAAATCTGGGATAGAATTTTACCAGGTAAATTGGAAAGATTCATTTCTGATAACACAACTTTAGATATGGAGCAATGTCTTTTAGACCAAGCTTTTATTAAAGATGACAAGAAAAATGTAGCACAATATGTTAGTACATTTGGCGATGTTTCTGTAAGTGGATTCAAAAGAGTTACTTTAGGATAATTCATACATTTTTATTTCTGTGCAAACAGGAATCTTATAATATTAAAAACCTCGCAAATTTGCGAGGTTTTTTTATTTATCAGAAAAAGGAAACTCAAAAAAAAAAGCTTAATTTTGCAAAACTCTCAAAGAAAATTATGCAATATAAAAGAATACTTTTAAAATTAAGTGGTGAAGCCCTAATGGGTGATAGACAATACGGTATAGACCCAAAACGTTTGGCAGAATATGCCAAAGAAATAAAACAAGTTGTACAAAAAGGAATAGAAGTAGCCATTGTAATTGGTGGTGGAAATATTTTTAGAGGTGTCTCTGGAGCTGCAAATGGTATGGAGCGCGTTCAAGGAGATCACATGGGCATGTTAGCAACCTGTATTAACGGATTAGCACTACAAAGTGCCCTTGAAGAAGAAGACGTTAAAACACGTTTACAAACAGCTTTAGAAATTAAAGAAGTTGCAGAACCGTATATCAGAAGAAAAGCAATTCGTCATCTAGAAAAAGGTAGAGTTGTTATTTTTGGAGCAGGTACAGGAAATCCTTATTTTACTACAGATACTGCCGCAGTTTTAAGAGCTATTGAAATAGACGCAGATGCTATTTTAAAAGGAACAAGAGTAGATGGCGTTTACAATGTAGATCCAGAAAAAAATATAGATGCCATTAAATTTGAAACAATTACTTTTAAAGACGTAATTCAAAAAGGTTTAAAAGTAATGGACATGACTGCCTTTACTTTAAGTGAAGAAAATAATTTACCAATTATTATTTTTGACATGAATACTACAGGAAACTTAATAAAATTAGTTTCTGGAGAAAAAATTGGAACTATTGTTGATAATTAGTAATCAAAATCTTTAAATTTTTAGAAAGATGAACGAAGAAATTGAATTTATTTTAGACACTGCCAAAGAAGCTATGAATAATGCCATAGAGCATTTAATTAAAGAATTGCGTACAATTAGAGCGGGTAAAGCAACACCTGCCATGTTAGCAAATGTTCAGGTAGATTATTATGGTTCTCAAACACCATTGAGCCAAATTGCAAATGTGAATACACCAGACCCAAGAACCATAACTATACAACCTTGGGAAAAAAACATGTTACAGCCTATTGAAAAAGCCATTCAAGTAGCTAATTTAGGTTTTAACCCAATGAATAATGGTGATATTATTATGATTAATGTACCACCGCTAACAGAAGAAAGAAGATTTGGTTTGGCAAAACAAGCCAAAGCAGAAGCAGAACATGCTAAAGTTGGTGTTAGAAATGCTCGTAAAGACGCTAATAATGACATCAAAAAAACAGATATTTCTGATGACATGAAAAAAATTGCAGAAGACGAAGTACAAACGTTAACCAATACTTTTGTGAAAGATATTGATGCAAAACTTGCTGTAAAGGAAAAAGAAATTATGACAGTTTAAAATTCTCCTAAATTAAAAAAAAGAGTGTTACCAAACACTCTTTTTTTTTGAAAACACTTCTACTATTTAAAAATATTTACGAAAATCTATCCACATGAATTTCTGGACAAAAGTTGCTAGCATAATCTTAAGAAACCGTTACTTAGTTTTATTAGGTATAGCAATAATTACTGGTTTATTGGCAACTCAAATGAAATATATGAAATTTTCATATACAGAAGCCAATTTATTACCAGAAGACCACGAAGCAAATATTACCTACAATAAATTTTTAGAAATTTTTGGAGAAGAAGGAAACCTTGTTATAATTGGTGTTAAAGATAGTACCGTTTTTACACCAAAAAAATTTAATGCTTGGAACAGCCTGATAAAAAAATTCGATAGTCTTCCAGAAATAGATTTTACACTTTCTATTGCCAATGTTCAAAAGTTAAAAGCAGACAGAACAAAAAGAGAATTTGTCTTAGAACCTTTATATGAGAAAAAACCTTCAACTTCAGAAGAGGTTTTAGCCATAAAAAAAGAACTTTTTGAGAAACTTCCTTTTTACGACAACTTATTATTCAACAAAGAAACTGGCACTTTACAAACGGCTATTTACATTAAAAAAGAAATTATAAATACTCCCAAACGAAGAGATTTTATATATAATTACTTAAAACCAACCATAGAACAATTTGAGAAAGATACAAACTTAGATGTGCGTATTTCTGGAATGCCGTACATAAGAACATTAAATGCACAAAACATTCAGAATGAAATTGCACTATTTGTTGGTGGTGCTTTGTTAATTACTGCGCTTATCTTTTTCTTCTTTTTTAGATCTTTTAGAGCCACATTTATTACGCTTTTAGTGGTTATGATTGGCGTTACTTGGGCCTTTGGTTTTATAGGCTTGTTCCGATATGAAATAACCGTATTATCAGCATTAATACCACCATTAATTATTGTAATTGGTGTGCCCAATGCAGTTTTTCTAATTAATAAATATCAACAAGAAATAAAAAAACATGGGCAACAAGCCAAAGCATTACAACGTGTAATTTCTAAAATAGGAAATGCCACTTTAATGACTAATATTACTACAGCTTCTGGTTTTGCTACCTTTGTTTTTGTAAAAAGTAGTTTACTGCGCGAATTTGGTATTTTGGCTTCTGTAAATATTATCAGCATCTTTATTTTGGCATTACTTATAATTCCTATTTTATATAGTTTTATGCCACTTCCAAAGAAAAAACATTTGAATCATCTAGAAAGAAGATGGATTGAAAATGTAGTAAATTGGATGGAAAAAATGGTAAGAGAACAAAGAATTACCATTTACATAACTACCGTTATTATTATTGCTTTAGGTATTATTGGTGTATATCAAATAAAGGTTTCTGGTAGTTTAATTGAAGACATGCCTAAAAGTATGGACTTTTATAAAGACATAAAGTTCTTTGAAAATGAATTTGGTGGTATTATGCCCCTTGAAATTTTAATTGATACCAAAAAAGAAAAAGGAATTATGAAATTATCTGTCTTAAAAAAAATGGATAAAATTAATGAAACTATAGAAAGTTTTCCAGAATTATCAAAACCAATCTCTGTTGTAAATCTTGTAAAATACTCTAAACAAGCCTACTACAACGGAAATCCTAAATATTATCAACTACCAACCAACCAAGAACAGAGTTATATATTTGCGTATACTAAAAACTCTAAAAGCGAAGAAGGTATGCTAAAAACCTTTGTAGATTCTACAGGGCGCTATGCAAGAATTACAACATTTATGAAAGATGTTGGAACCGATAAAATGGATATTATTCAAGAGCGATTAAAAGCGGTAATTGATAAAGAGTTTTCATCTGATGATTACGAAATTTCATTAACCGGGAAAGCCTTGGTTTTTATAAAAGGAACCAATTACTTAATTAAAAATTTAGTGATTTCATTATCATTAGCCATCTTATTAATTGCCATTTTTATGGCTTGGATGTTCAGGTCTTTTAGAATGATTTTAATATCTATTATTCCAAATATGTTGCCTCTTTTAATAACTGCCGGATTAATGGGCTTTTTTGAAATTCCAATTAAACCTTCAACAATTTTAGTTTTTAGTATTGCTTTTGGTATTTCCGTAGATGATACTATTCACTTTTTAGCAAAATACCGACAAGAATTAATGGCAAATAATTGGAGAATAAAAACATCCGTATACGCTGCTTTAAGAGAAACAGGTGTTAGTATGTTTTATACTTCTATTGTGTTGTTTTTTGGCTTTTTAGTATTTACCTTATCTAGTTTTGGTGGTACAATTGCGTTGGGTGGTTTGGTTTCTGTAACGTTACTATTAGCCATGGTTTCTAACTTACTTTTATTGCCTTCTTTATTATTAACTTTTGAAAAGAAAATAGCCAACAAAAAAGTATTTAAAGAACCCTCTATGACAATTCTACCTCCGAAAGAAGATAAATCAGAAGAATAAAGCCCAAACGTTTTACAATTGAATGGCATTATTCTATATTCTATTCAAACGCCCCTTCAGGTTTATTAAGTACCTGAAGGGGCTTTATATTTAGTAAAAAAAACTAAAACGCTGCACTACTTATTTCCTGTACTTTTGGGTTTATATTTCAAAATTTAGTTCCCATATTAATACATTCATGCTAAAACAACAAGATATCCTAGGTTGTTTTAAATTTATTCAAATGGACTAAAATATACTTAAAACATCAACTTAACAACAAATCTATAGTATATTAAAACAGCATATTGGTTATTTTCTAATCTTTATATAATCAGAATATCATTGCTCGTTTTACAACAATAAAGTATCTTTACTCTTTTAATAAAGACTATTTTTCGAACACAATTTTTATAAAGATGATAAAAACCACCGTTGCAAAACTTTTAAAAACCGATACATTTTTACAAGAAGTAGAATTAAAAGGTTGGGTGAGAACTTTTAGAAGCAATCGTTTTATTGCTGTAAATGATGGTTCTACTATAAACAATATTCAATGTGTAATCGATTTTGAAAACACCAATGAAGAAACCCTTAAAAGAATAACAACAGGTGCAGCAATTGCCATCAAAGGAACTTTGGCAGAAAGTCAAGGAAAAGGACAATCTGTAGAAATTCAGGTTTCAGATATTGAAATTTTAGGAGATTCTAATGCAGATGAATATCCTATTCAACCTAAAAAACACAGTTTTGAGTTTTTAAGAGAAAATGCTCATTTACGCGTAAGAACAAATACATTTAGTGCAGTAATGCGTGTACGCTCTAAACTATCTTTTGCTGTACATAAATATTTTCAAGACAATGATTTTAACTACGTAAATACGCCTATAATCACAGGTTCAGACGCAGAAGGAGCCGGCGAAATGTTTAGAGTTACTTCTTTTGAAGATAACAAAGCGCCAGTTACAGAAGATGGAAAAATAGATTATACTCAAGATTTCTTTGGAAAAGAAACAAACTTAACGGTTTCCGGACAATTAGAAGCAGAAACTTTTGCGATGGCCTTAGGAAAAGTATATACTTTTGGACCAACTTTTAGAGCAGAAAACTCAAATACCACACGTCATTTGGCCGAATTTTGGATGATTGAACCAGAAGTTGCCTTTATGGATTTAGACGGTAATATGGATTTAGCTGAAGATTTTATCAAAGCTGTTTTAGGCTACGTTTTAGAACATTGTAAAGAAGATTTAGCTTTTTTAGACCAACGTTTAACACAAGAAGAAAAAACAAAACCACAAGCAGAACGCAGTGACATGAGTTTGTTAAACAAATTAAAATTTGTTGTAGACAATAACTTTGTACGTGTTTCTTACACAGAAGCTTTTGATATTTTAAGAAATTGCAAACCCAATAAAAAGAAAAAATTTCAATACCCAATTAATGAATGGGGCGTAGATTTACAATCTGAACACGAACGTTATTTGGTAGAAAAACATTTTAAATGTCCGGTAATTTTGTTTGATTACCCAGCAAATATCAAAGCCTTTTACATGCGTTTAAATGACGACGGAAAAACAGTAAGAGCCATGGATGTTTTGTTTCCGGGCATTGGAGAAATGGTTGGTGGAGCGCAACGTGAAGAACGTTATGATGTGTTGGTTGAAAAAATGAAAACCATGAATATGGACGAAAAAGAATTGTGGTGGTATTTAGATTTACGTAAATTTGGTACAGCAGTGCACTCTGGTTTTGGTTTAGGATTTGAACGATTGGTACAATTTACCACCGGAATGGGAAATATTAGAGATGTAATTCCTTTTCCTAGAACACCACAAAACGCAGAATTTTAAATAACTTTTTTCATTTTTAAAAGAGTAAAATTGATTTTCGTATTTTTCAAAAAATAAAGATAAAAGAAATAGTGTCATCTAAATATTTATGCTAAAACAGAGTTTACAATATAGATTATTACAAAAGTTATCTCCACAACAAATTCAGTTGATGAAGCTAATTCAATTGCCTACACAAGCTTTTGAAGAACGCCTAAAACAAGAAATTGAAGAAAATCCTGCCCTAGATACTGGTAAGGAAGAGTCTGACGAGTATGATGATGATTTGTCTAACGAGTTTGATGATACAGGCAATGAAAAAATTGATGCTGAAGACATAAATATTGATGAATATTTAAGTGATGATGAAGTACCAAACTACAAAACA
This sequence comes from Polaribacter sp., assembly GCF_051251875.1. GTDB lineage: Bacteria > Bacteroidota > Bacteroidia > Flavobacteriales > Flavobacteriaceae > Polaribacter. The sequence continues at coordinate 27,787 of NZ_JBPOGL010000027.1, read as the reverse complement.
CAAGCAAATAATTATTCTGCAGATGATGAAGAAAAAAACGTGCCTTATGCTGCCGGAACAACTTTTCATCAATCTTTAAAAAACCAATTAAACACTTTTCGTTTAGATGATGAAGAACGTGCAATTGCAGAGTTTTTGGTTGGTAGCATAGATGATAGTGGTTATATTAGAAGAGAAATTATAGATTTGGTAGATGATTTGGCTTTTACTGCCAATGTTTTTACAACCGAAGAAAAAGTTATTTCTACATTAAAAAGAGTGGTTCATAATTTAGACCCCGTTGGTGTTGGAGCAAGAGATTTAAAAGAATGTTTAATTATACAATTAAAAGGAAAAGATGTAACTAAAATTAGAAGTTTATCTATAGAAATTTTAGAAACCGCTTTTGATCATTTTGTAAAAAAACATTACAAAAAACTACAAGAAAAATTTAATATTTCTGAAGAAGAGTTAAAAGAAGTAAATAAAGAAATTTCTAGATTAAACCCAAAACCTGGTAGCTCTTACGCTGGCAATAATAAAATTGCAGAACAAATTGTACCCGATTTTTCTATAAAAATTATTGATGGTGAATTAGATCTTACACTAAACTCTAGAAACGCACCCGAATTACATATTTCTCGTGAATACAATAATATGTTAAAAGGGTATAAAGAAGCTACCACCAAAAGCAAATCGCAAAAAGATGCAGTATTTTTTATAAAACAAAAATTAGACTCTGCAAAGTGGTTTATAGACGCTATAAAACAACGTCAGCAAACGTTAATGGTTACAATGAATACCATTATGCAATACCAACATGATTATTTTTTAACAGGAGATGAACGCAAGTTAAAACCTATGATTTTAAAAGATATTGCAGATAAAATTAACATGGATGTCTCTACCGTTTCTAGAGTAGCAAGCAGTAAATTTGTATCTACACCTTATGGCACAAAACTGATAAAAGAATTCTTTTCTGAATCTATGAAAAACGACCAAGGAGAAGATGTTTCTACCAGAGAAATTAAGAAAATTTTAGAAACTGTTATTTCAGAAGAAAACAAAAAGAAACCTTTAACGGATGAAAAACTAGCGGCTATTTTAAAAGAAAAAGGGTATCCTATTGCTAGAAGAACAGTTGCTAAATATAGAGAACAATTAGATTTATCTGTAGCACGTTTACGTAAAGAAATTTAATGAGTATTTACAAATTTATATCCATTATGTTGCATCCAATTGTTATTCCTACCATTGGTGTAATCTGTTATTTTTTGTTGATTCCAACGTCTTTTGGCAGCAATCAAAAGTTATCTGTGTTGGGATTAATTTTTATAACAACATACATAATACCTGTCTTAATTTTAATTGTTTTTAAAAAGTTAAAACTCATTCAATCTTTTAAAACCGAAAGTATTAAAGAACGGAAAACTCCCATTCTAATAATGCTTGTTTTATTCTATTTTATAGGAAATACTTTTAATACTATTACTAATTTAAGAGATTTAGGCTTGCTTTTCTATGCCACTTCACTTGGCTTAATTCTTATTTATATTCTCTTCTTTTTCAAAATAAAAACGAGCATTCATTTATTATCATTGGGCGTTACTACAGGATTTTTTATGGTTTTAGGCCTTATTTATTCCCAAGCATTTACCGCAGCTGTTATTATTTCTTTGGTCCTTTCCGGACTCTTGGCAAGTTCAAGATTGTATTTAAAAGCTCATTCTCCTAAAGAAGTCTATCTTGGTTTTTTTATCGGTTTTTTTGCACCTTATATAGTATATTATACCTTATAAGATATAAAAAATTAATCCAAATTTTAAAATACTTGTATTTATAGATTCCTTATTTGTAGCATCACTTGCATTTAAGTATGCGTCTTTAAAAACAGGAGATAACCCATAAAAAAAATGAATATTAAATGCATCATAACCTGCAGAAATTGTTAACCCATATTGTAGTTTATTGTATGCTGATACATCAGAATACTTAAATGTAGCCTCATTTTCATCATCAAATTGAAAAGTGTTTGAAAAATTATATAGAAATTTAATACCTGTATAAATTCGCCAAAAACTATACCTATTTGCTGTAGATGTTCGCCATCTCACTTCCAACGGAAACTCTAAATTATGAGCTTTATAAATATTATTAGTACTTGTAGCATTGCTACTAAAAACAGTTGCATTATTTATTTCTTCAACCTGTAATTTATGAGCAAAAAAGTCATATCCATAACCAACTCCTGCAGCAATTGAAACGGTACCTGAAGTATTTAAAGTAATGTCTTTTATAAAACCCAAAGAAATTCCATAAGAAAATTCACTCTTTGTAATTATTGATGGTTGATTTAAAAATTGCGCATAAGAAACAGCCAGATAAATTTGATCATCTGCATATCTAGTTCCTATTTCTAAAGAATCTTTTTGTGCGAAAGAGCTTAGAGAAATACCAACTAAAAAAAAGAAAATTAATTTTACTTTCATTGTATAGGATAAAAATTAAAAATATAATATTTCATTTTTAATCAAAATTAATAATTTAGAAAAACACTTTTTAATTTGTTCATAACCATACGAACTTTAACCTTTAAATTAACCCTTAATAAATAAACCTAAAAAGGAGTAACAGCTTAACCTAAATTGTTAAAAACTATTTTTTAAACATCATACATTACAGCAATTATCTAAACTTTTTCAAAAAAATAGAATCATTTTTTTTCTTAGCAGCAATTACTGCATGCACATCTTCATTTGGTATTTCTACAGACAATACATAGTGTTTAATTTTCCAGCTATTATTGTTTTTTTCTAAAACTCCAGAACCTCTGCATGTTCCCATCCAAGTATCTAATAATTCATCAAACCAAACAAAGTTACCTGTTTTGTTCACATATACATTACGCTCTAAAGTTTTAAAACTCCAGGCTTTTCCCTTGTCAAAATAAGGTTTACTAAATGCCACAAATTCATTCTTATTCCAATTTTCAGATGCATCTGTTCCTATAAAAACAGAAAGGCTATCCATTGTATCAAAATAACCATTAAAATCTGCATCAGCAGCGGCTTTGTGCCAATTCGTTAAAAGTAAATTTATCTCATTTTTTATACTTATAATTTCTTTCTGTGAAGGTTTTTTAGCTGTATTACAACCAACTAATAAAAAGAGTGAAACCAATAAAATTATGTTTTTCATCATTTATTCTTTTCAATTTTAGCCCGTTCTCTTCGTTTCTTTTCTAAATTTAAATTCCTTAACTCTTCTTTTTCCGTGGTATTTTCTTTCAACCTTTTGGTAATAGAATTTCTAGAAATTGTATCTATTTGGGTAGAATCTATCCCTATAAAATCAAAATCAATTTCAACTTCCTTTTCAAAACGTTTTTTAGAAAGTATGGTATTAATTTTAGAATTTACAGCAGAAAATGCACCCAAGGTTTTGTCTACTTGCAAGTTTACCTCTTCGGCAGTTATTGCCGGAATAAATGTTAAATCTGCCAAACGCAACGTTTCCGTATTTAAAACATTCACTCTTGCATTAAAAGAAGGAACATCAAAAATTACTGGTTTCACACTATCTTTCAGACTTTTTACCAAATCTCGTAATTCCAATGCGTTGCTTAATGCTTCATTAGGAGATGTTTTTGTAAATCTTTCTAAAAAAGAATGTAACGATTTTAATTCTTGCCATTCTGCTACATCTTTTTTAAAATTTAGTTGAATATCTTCTAGAGATTCATGTTGCTTTTCCAGACTCAACAAGGGTTTTTCTGGCGCGTTTTCTGTATTTTCTTGTTCTTTAGAAGCACAAGAAAATAGTATGAGACAAAGTAAAATATAGATAGTATTTTTCAAAAAGAGCACATTTAAACAGTAAAAATACATAATTTATAGGCATCTACATTTATTTTATGAAAATACTAACAAGCCTCTTATTTAAAATTATAATAACAAACAAAAAAGAAGTAAGTTTTGTACTTTTGTTCGTCTAATTGCTTGCATTTAGTAAACTATAAAAAATGAAAAAAATAATTCAGGAAAGCTTACAAAAATCCATATCATATCTAGAATATAGAGATTTAGTACATAATTTAGTAATTGAAGGAAAAGCTACAGGACCAGAACAATCGGAAGACTTAACAAACTACAGCGTTCTTAATGATAGAAGAATGAAACGCTTAGATAAAACCATAAAAATATCTGACGAGACAAATGCTACATTAAAAAATATAGAAGTACCACAAACCTGGTTGGTACTTACAGAAGGTTGGTGTGGCGATGCTGCGCAAAATGTACCTGTTATTCATAAAATAGCTATGCTCAATAATAACATTAATTTAAAGATGGTTTTACGTGATGAAAATCTAGCATTGATGGATTTATTTTTAACCAATGGCGGAAGAGCAATTCCTAAATTAATTGCACTAGATAAAGATAATAATGTACTCTTTACATGGGGCCCAAGACCTACTGTGGCTACAAAAATGGTGACAGATTATAAAGCAGAACACGGTAGTTTAGATGCGCAATTTAAAGAAGATTTACAAGTTTGGTACAATAAAGACAAAGGACAAAGTGTACAAGAAGATTTTGTTACCTTGATTAAAAGCACCACTCTTAAAGAAGCCTAAACGCTTTAAAAACATATTAAAAACCGCAAATAAGATTTCTATTTGCGGTTTTTCTTTTCATTACCTTTGCAAAAATAAAATATAAAAATGTTTGTAGATCATAGCTTAATTCCTGAAGATGCAAAAGTGTGGATTTATCCTTCTAGTAGAAAATTTTATCCGAATGAAATTGAAGAAGTTGAACAAAAAGTAAAAACCTTTGTTGAAAACTGGAAATCTGATGATGAAAATTTTAAAGCTTCTTATCAATTTTTATACAACAGGTTTTTAATCATTTTTGCTGATGATGTAACCGCACCTCTACAAAATTCTGATATTGATGCTTCTGTCTCTTTTATTTTAGAACTTCAACAACTATATAATGTAGAATTATTAGACAAGATGAATGTCTGTTTTAAACAAGGCGAATTTGTACAATACAAAGAATTAAAAGATTTTAAAAAACTGGTTAAAAACAAAGCTGTAACTGCTAAAACCATTGTTTTTGATAATTTAATTACCACTAAACAAGATTATGACACTTTTTGGGAAGTTGCTATTGAAGATTCTTGGTATCGTAGGTTTTTGTAAGATAATTTGTTTTTTTTTGTTGATCAAATAATTCCTGTTGGTATAGAAAAAGAAACAGGTAATAGCATTCGATTAGATTTTAAAATCAAATTTTAAAGAGATTTCTTAACATTATTTACGCTAAAGTACAACTACTTATTCCGCTTTTAAGTTTTCAATAAAGGCATCAATAGAAACAGCATTTTCTACAGAAAAGTCACCAATTTTAGTTCTTCTTAAGGCTGATAAATGCCCCCCAGAGTGCAATGCATTTCCAAAATCAAAAGCTAAAGAACGTATGTAAGTTCCTTTACTACAAACTACTCTAAATTCAACTTCTGGTAAATTTATTTTTGTAATTTCAAACTTAGAAATGGTTACAGATCTTGCTTTTATTTCTGTAGTTTCTCCTTTTCTAGCAAGTTCATACAAACGTTTTCCTTCTTTTTTAATGGCAGAAAAAATAGGTGGTTTTTGCTGAATTTCTCCCATAAACTGTTTGGTTGTTTCTTTTAGTAGTTCTTCTGATATATGTGACGTTGGGTATGTTTTATCTATTTCGGTTTCTAAATCGTAACTTGGTGTTGTAGCTCCCAAGGTAAAAGTTCCTGTATATTCTTTAATTTGACCTTGATAAACATTAATTTCTTTGGTTTGCTTTCCTGTACAAATAATTAACAAACCCGTTGCCAAAGGATCTAAAGTACCGGCATGCCCAACTTTAATTTTTTTAATCTTAAACCGTTGTTTTATTTCCCAACGTAATTTATTTACAGCTTGAAAAGAAGTCCATTCCAGAGGCTTGTCTATCAATAAAACTTGACCGTTTTTAAAGTCTTCTTCTGTCATTATGTATGCTGAATTGTTTCAGTATTAATTAAAAAGAGCGTAACCGATTGCAATAAAACCTACAATAGCACAGTATAAAGAGAAATAAGATAATTTACTTTTTTTAACTAAGGCAATCATCCATTTACAAGCTAACAAACCTGCCAAAAAAGCAGCTATAAAGCCCATAGCAATAGGCATTATATCAGAGGAATGAAAGTTTAATTCTCCGCTTAAAACATCTTTTCCTATTTTACCAAAAATTAATGGAACAACCATTAAAAATGAGAATCGTGCCGCTCTTGTTCTATCAATACCCAATAAAACAGAAGTAGAAATAGTTGCGCCAGATCTAGAAATACCTGGTAACATTGCAATGGCTTGAGAAACACCTATTATTAAAGAGTTAGAAAAAGACACTTCTTTATTGGTGTTTTTTGCTTTATCTGCCAATAATAAAAGTACTGCTGTTACTAACAACATAACGCCTACTAATAAAATTTTGCCTCCAAAAAATGATTCTAATTGTTTTTCAAAAAGCAAACCAACTATTACAGCTGGCATCATAGATAGTATTATTTTTAAAGAAAATTTAAATTCATCATTCCATTTAAACTGAAACAATCCTTTAAATATTTCTGCAACTTCTTTTCTAAATATAACCAACGTACTTAAAGCTGTAGCAAAATGTAAAACTACCGTAAATGTTAAACTTTCTTCCGGCACAGAAGTATCTCCTAAAATTGCTTTGGCAAGTTCTAAATGTCCACTTGAAGAAACTGGTAAAAACTCTGTTAACCCTTGTATTACTCCTAAAATTATTGCTTCTAATATATCCATTATTATTTATTGGGATTGGCCAAAATAGCGTAAATTTCAATTCCTAAACCTATAATTACTAAAGTTGGCGCTAACCTAATTCGTTGCCAATTGTAAATTTCTTCATTAAAAACTGCTGGATTCTCACTACCTCCACCAGACATAAAAATAAATCCTATTGCAATAAAAATAAGACCTATTAGCATAATCACATAATTCTTCTTACCAAATAATAACTCTGGATTAGAACTGTTTAATTTTTCCATTTTATTAAGAATAAAGTTCGTCTGTTTGTAAATTTAAAAAGCGCTGTGTAGCAAAAAAAGTACTTAACCAAGTAATTAAGAAAGCTGATAAAAAAATACCACCAACTAAATATCCAAACGTTATATAATCTGTTTTTAACCCTAAACTGGGTGCAAGTTTATCTACATAATAAATTACAACCGCTAATGCTACTAGTGCTAAGAAAGCTCCTAAAAACCCTAATTTTATACTTTGTAAAATAAATGGTTTTCTAATAAAACCTTTTGTAGCGCCCACCATTTGCATGGTTTTAATATTAAATCTTTTAGAATATATTGATAGTCTGATAGAACTATTAATTAAAATAATTGCAATCAATGCAAAAAACCCACTTAAAACTAATAGCCAAAAGCTTATTCTTTTAATATTTTTGGTTAACAAATTAATAAGAGGTTTGTCATAAGAAATATCCGAAACATAGGCGTGTTTTAGAAATTGTTTTTCTAATGCTTCCATTTTTTCTGGAGTAACAAAATCTGCCTTTAAGTAAATATCGATGCCATTCTTTAGTGGATTTGTTCCTAAAAACTCTAAAAAATCTTCACCTATTTCTTTACTGTACTCTCTTGCAGCTAGTTTTTTACTAGTATAAATTACTTTTCTAGTAAATTCTTCTTTTTCAATTGATGCTTGAAAAGTTTCTATGTTTTTCCATGAAACATTGTCTTTTAAAAACAAGGTTATGGCCACTTTTTCCTTCACTTTATTAGCAACAAAAGTAGATTTTAATAATACTAAGCCAAGAATACCCACCATAAAAAGCACCAATGCAATACTAATTACTACTGAAAAGTAAGAAGATCGCAGTCGTCTTTTTTGATAAGAATCAAATTTTGAGGACATGAATATTGTTTTTTTAAAATCGCTGCAAGATAATAATTAGAACGCAGTTCACAGTAACTGTTAGCAGTATTTTAACGAATTATTTCTTGACACAATTCAATTAAAACGCCTTGCGTAGATTTTGGGTGTAAAAAAGCCACCAATTTATTGTCTGCACCTTTTTTTGGAACTTCATTTAAAACAATAAAACCTTCTTTTTTAAGTCTTTTAATTTCTAAAACAATGTCATCAACAGCAAAAGCAATATGATGAATTCCTTCCCCTTTTTTTTCGATAAATTTTGCAATCGGACTGCTAGGGTTTGTTGCCTGCAACAGTTCAATCTTATTAGGACCCGATTTAAAAAATGAAGTTTTTACGCCTTCTGAAGCCACTTCTTCAACTTTATAATGTGGATTTCCAAATAAAGAAGCAAAAAGTTGATTAGATTTTTCTAAATCTTTTACAGCAATGCCAATGTGTTCTATTTTTTTCATCACGATAAAAGTAAGGGTTATTTATTTTAGTTACAAACATTGCCCTTTTAATGAACATCAAATTCTTTTACCAATTCATCCTTTATTTTTAAGTTGAAATTTATTGAAAGTTTTTTTGAACCTAACTGTGGACACTTTCATATTTAGAAGAATTCATTATTCTAAAAAACCTTATCCTTTATCCGCCAATAAAGTTTCCATTAATTTTTTAGTATCTGCATTATAAATTCCCGAAATAGTAAAGGAAGAGTTTGTAGATTGCAGTTGTTTTATAGCGTTGGCTGTTTTATCACCAAAAATACCATCTGAAGTTCCTGGATTAAATCCTAAAATTTTTAAGGCATTCTGAATGGATATCACCTCTGCACCTCTAGCTCCTTTTCTTATAGGACTGTTAGGTAAAGAGGTTGAACTGGAATTTGTTAGTCTTCTAAAAGATAATAATCTTGCGGCCGGATACGCAGAAATAGAAACAGCATCTCCTTGATTGCCACCTAAAACATAAATTCTAGATTGATCTATAGAATAGCCCATATAAATACCAACATGTCCTAAATGAGAATGAATACTTTCTCTCCAGAAAACCACAATATCCCCTGGTTCTGGCGTGTTTGTTTCAAAACCAACGTTTAACCAAGAACGTGCTGCAGCAGATTTAGAATTTGTTAATCCTGCCTGCAAAGCCACCCAATTTATAAAAGTGCTACACCAAGCAGTTTCATCATCATTTATCCATGTTAAATTAGATTCATGTGCGTACTTTATAATTCTATTGTTATGTTGTGGTCCTTTAATTTCTTTTACACCAAATTCATTTATGGCAACTTCTAATAAATTTTTCATCTTAGGTAAGTTTAGTTTGAGTAGACACCAAAGTTGCAAAAGAATTACCCCCAACACAAGAGTTAAAAAACTATAAAACAATAAGTAAATGAATATAAATAAAAGAGGGTAAACACCTAAAAAGGCATAGGTAAAATCCCTATTAAAGAATAGGGATGTATATAAAAAAGGTAAGATTTTCTATTTTGCGTTGATAATAATATTGTCTAACTGAAAGGTACCATCAAAATCTTCATCTCCACTACCAGTATATTTAAAAGCAATATATGCGTTGCCACTGTAGTTAGATAAATCGATATAACTTGAATGATAAAACAAATTAAAATCTGCGCTGTCTGAAACAATATTTGCTGGTAAACTAGACCAAGTTGCCGAACCAATATTTGCTGTTGTACCATCCCAATCTGTAGAAATTAAGACTTCCAACTCACTACCATCTCCAAAACTGCTAGATGTTTCAAAGGATAAAAATTCTTGTGCTGTATTCTCTAAATTTATTCCTTTGGTAATTAACCAAGAAATGGTACTTGTATCTCCAGATCTAAAAGAACCAACTCTAGCAGCTGTACTAGATGAATTAGTATCAAAATAAGACTCCCAAGGCTCTGTACCAGCTTCAGAAAAATTAATCCAATCTGTTATATTTATAGTGCCTGAAGTGGTTTCAAAATCTTCTTCCAATAAAATTGTTGTAAAATCTGTAATCTCTAACGGAGTACATTTTTCTCCGTCCATATGTACATCATCTGTACTATTTAATACTAAAACAGTAAAATCACCACCAAAGTCTTTAGAAACCACAGCACTTAAAGAACCCCCACCGCTAGGAATTGTTTCGTTTGCAAAACTAGTAAAAGAACTTGTTTCTAATAATACATCTGCCAAACCAAAACCTTGGCAACCTTCAATCTTTCTATGAGTATCAAAATCTACATTAGGATCTACGTATGATTTACCAGCTACATTTGAAGCAAAAAATGCATTTTCAATTTTTATAAAAGTACTAATATCTGCGTCTGTAATACCTCCTAAAGGAACTATTTTTGGAACAATTGTTTCTGTTTTAGCTGCTCTAAAAAGATGATTTCTAATTTGATTTGTAGAAATATTATCAACTTCTCTGGTGTCTACAGGCTTTATTCTACCTCCAATAGTAGTTACACCATCTCCCGAATTTGTTTCTCCAAGATACAAGTCTTTTAATCTAATATACAACTCTCTTCCTACATTATATTTGTTGTAATTATCATTTAAACTCAAAATAATTTTTATGCCCGCAGTTGGGTTTTCAGGAGCGTCTTGCATATAAAACTCTTGGTAAAAATTACCAGTTTTATCCGAAGAAATTACATATCCTTTTACAACAATATCAGAGACTAATTTTAAGGGTTCATTTCCAGCAGTGTGTAAATCTTTTATTTGTTGAATTGTTTTTAACTGTAAGCTTCCATTAGCTATACTGTCTAAAACAGCATTTAAACCTGCATTTTCTTCCGTTCCTAAGTTTTGTGGTGCCGTAAAGTCATTATCTTCTATACAAGAAAAAAAAGTAATACTAGCAAAAAAAAGGAGTTGAAAAATAATTGTTTTGTACGTTTTCATTTTATTTTCTTTTAAAAGCTTAGATTTATATTCAAGAAGTACGTTGTACCTCTACCATACCAATATTTGTTACCAAAAACTGGTGTCCCTAACGCTTTATCATCCTTTAATTGTCTGAAATTTGCGTTCCTACCTTGTTCAAATCCGCCTGATTTATATTCTTTATTTAACAAATTATTTACCGTTGCAAATACGCTTACATAGTATTCATCTATTTTCCAAGATTTACCACCAACAAGATTTACCACCATATAACCATTAAATTTTTCTTGGGTTAATAATTCATCTGCCAATTCACTATCAAAGTCCGTAAAAGGCAAACCATCATCATCTGTAAAAAAATTACTAGACCGTGTTAATGGAGCAACATCTACATAGGTATTACTAAAAAAATTACTGGTTGCGCCAACCCACCAAAACCCAGGATCTCTATATTCAAAACCTACAGAATACGCATTTTGTGGACCTGCTGATAATTTATAATTTTTAAGATTTGTTTGTCCAAAATCTTTTATTCCATTTACAAAACCAGCGGCAACAGAGGCAGCATCATCTTCAGAAGTTAAATATAAATTTGGATTATTAGCATACGTAAATTGACCAATAGAAGCGGCTCCTTTTAGTTTTATTGTAGGCGTTATTTGAGCTTCTAACCCCAACTCTACACCTACATGTTCTTTCTCTATTCCGGTTAGTATTTCTTGTACAAAAGCATTATTATCTCCTCCTACTCCATCTGCAAAATAGAATGATATTTCTGTAGCATCTTGTATTTTTGTATAATAACCCGTTATTCTTGAAGTAATTATGGGACCTCTAAACAAATAACTAATATCTGTAGAAAGCATTTTTTCACTTTCTAAATTATACACAATATTATTATTCTCTCTTGAATTTGAAAAAGAATTTCTAAGCTTTGGCGCATTTGTTACATAAGCTACATTGGCATCTATTAAATGACGTCCTGTAATCTTATATGTTCCACCAGCCTTTGCACCAAAATTGGTGAAGTTTAACTTTTCAGATTTCCCTAAAGAACTGTTTGGAAAACCACCATTTTTAAACAAACCTTCTCTTTGGTTTGATGTATTAGAGACAGTAACTGCCGTATAAAAATCTACTTTTTTATATTTAAACTGCGTTTGTAAAAATGCAGTAACAACATCAGAATTTAAGTAGAAGTTGTATTTAAATTTTTCTCCATTACCCACTAAATTATTGGGATTTAGCAAATTGTTTTGTTTTTCATCTGCTGTTTCGGCAAAAGGATCTATATCTAAATAACCATTACCCGCTAAAACATCAATTATTTCTGCAAAATTATGCGAACGTAAATGTTGGTACTCTAATTTTCCATTTAAAATAATATTGCTAGTGATTTCTGTATTTAAAATAGTATTTATACTTAGCTGTTTATCATCATTTCTATCTTCATATAATACATACGCATTGTCTAATCCTACACTAGCATTGGTTATATTGGCATCATAAATCCGATTCCAATCTAACTGACCATCATTCTTAAAATTTTGTTGTGCCGTATATGCTGATGATTGGTCATTGCTTCTTAAAAAATAACTTGGTAATGTTTGATAATAAGCAGGACTTGGGTTTGCACCTCCATTATAATCTATTCTACTATTGCCTATTTTACCAAATTGATATGCAATATTTGTTTGCAAAGATGTAGTTGATGAAATATCCCAAAAATGATTTAACATCACTATTGGTTCTTCTACATCTTTAATTCTAGAGTTTAATATTTTTCCGTTTTTAGTGCCCCAATACTCATTGTAGGCAATTCCTTTTAAATCAAAAACTTCTTGGGTATTTGGTGATGATTTCCCTCTTCTATTAGGTGTAAAAATTCCAGTAAAATTGATACTATGAGCATCGTTAATTTTCTTTTCAACTGCTGCAAATAATGAAGATGCATTGTAAGAAGTTCCGTCATTAAAGCCCTCTACACCCGCTCTTCTACTTCCAGAAATTGTATACGCCCAATCATTTTTTAACATTCCGCTAGCATACGTTGCCATTACTCTGTGTTGATAACTTCTATTAGACGAAGAATAAGAAATTCTTACGCCTGGCCTTTGTTGGGAAGCTCTTGTGTTTATATTAGTAGCTCCCAAAACACCACCAAACGTAAAATTAGAAGGCGTTAAACCTGCACTTAATTCTTGATTTCTTAACACATCATTTAAACCTCCCCAATTACTCCATTGTGCTCTACCATTGTATAGTTTATTCATTTCTATACCATTAATTAAAACTTTTCCGTTTCCAGAATCTAATCCTTTAATTTTAAAAAAGGAAGAACTAAATTCAAAAGCGGCCGTTCTTAAAAAAATATCTTTAGAAGATTGTAACAGGCCAGAAATATTATCTGCTGCACTGGTATCATCATTTAATTCATCATCTGTTAAGGTTATGAAACTAATGTCTTCATTTTCACCAAAATCTTTGTACAGTAAAATTGTTCCTAAGTCAATCAGTTTCTCTGTAAATTCTATCGAAAAATTTTGAGTTTCATAACCCGCAAATTTAATTTCTAAAACAACTTTACTATCGCTACTATTCTGAATTACAAAAACTCCTTCAGCATCTGTAGTTTTACTTATAGACGTGTTTTTAATACTAACCAAAACACCTTGTAAAGGGGTTTCTGAATCACTTTCTAAAACAATTCCCTTTACAACATTTTGTGCCTGTACACCAACAACCAAGCATAGTAATACGCATATTGATAGAACAATCTTCTTCATAAATATCAACTCAATTAATTTTTAAAACTAGTAATTAGTAGTATACAAAATTAACTTTTTTTTTAAAGAAACTTTGGCCTTATCAATAAATATTCCTACTTGTTCACTTCATTTTTCATCTTATATTTAATTGATAAAAAATTTAAAAACAAGATGAAAACCAAAATATTTTTAATACTTCTTTTAACCCAAATTTCTATTACTTTTTCACAGAAAACAGAACGAAAATATAGTATTAGAACCATCGCTTTTTATAATGTAGAAAATTTATTTGACACTATTAATGATGTCACAAAAAATGATGAAGCCAGCCCAATAATGAAGTTAAAAACCAGTAAATCAGTTGTTTATTTCGATAAAATTGATAAACTAGCCAGCACAATTTCAAAAATTGGTACAGACAAAGCAACTACCAGTCCGGCAATTATTGGTCTTTCTGAAGTTGAAAACCTACATGTTTTAGAAGATTTGGTAAAATCTACACATTTAAAAAAACAAGATTACGGAATTATTCATTATGATTCTCCAGATAAAAGAGGTATTGATGTTGCATTATTATATCAAAAAAGGTGTTTTACACCCATTTATCATAAGGCTTTTAACCCTAACATTTACAGAAATAACCTTAAAGTGTATACCAGAGATCAACTTTTAGTTACTGGTTATTTAGATGATGAACTTATTCATATTATAGTAAATCATTGGCCCTCTAGAAGTGGTGGTGTTTCCGTTACAAATCCTTTGCGAGAAAAAGCAGCCTATCAAAACACAAAAATTATTGCTCAAGTTAGAGAAAAAGATCCGACAGCTAAAATAATAATTATGGGCGATTTTAATGACAATCCTACAAACGCAAGTTTTAAAAAAGTATTACAAACAAAAAGCAGAAAAAAAAATGTTAAAGAAAATGATCTTTACAATCCGTATGAAGATTTATTTCGAAGAGGATTTAATACAGCAAGTTATAGAGATAAAAATAATTTATTTGATCAAATATTAATTTCATCTACCTTATTAAACCATGATGAAAATAATTTTTCAACCTACAAAATGTATAGCGCCAAAATTTTTAACAAACCATTTTTAACCAACAAGAAAGGGCAATACAAAGGATATCCGTTTAGAAGTTTTTTTAATGGTAGTTATATGGGAGGATTTTCCGATCATTATCCTGTATATTTGTATCTTTTAAAAGTAAAAAACTAATTTAACCACTAAAATGTAAAAAAAAATATGAAAAAATTATTATGGTCAATATTCTTATTCGGAAACGTATGTGTGGCTCAAAACCTATTAGGTAAACTTGCCGTTTTTGAAGAAAGTGCTAGAGTTTTTAATGATATGAAGTACAACGTTGACGGAATTGATGGTCATCAGTACTTATTAGATGAATGGGGTACAGGAAAAATCATTATTAATGATTCTATTGATGCGGTTCAATCTAGAATTCAATTAGACTTGGTTTCTGGAGAACCTATTATTGGTAATGCTTCTAGAGCAAAAAAAGGTTTTATATTAAGAGATAAATCTATTACTGGCTTTGTAATTAACAACACCCCTTTTGTAAGAATAGCAAAAGAAAAATTTACAGAAGAAGTAGATAGAGATTATTTTGCAGTGCCAACTTTATCTGATAAAAATTACCTTATCATAAATTATAATAAAATATTAAAAGAACCTTATGTCTTAAATAATGGTTACAATGATAGTAGTGAACTTAAAAAGAAATATGTTACCATAAAAAAGTATTACATTCTTACTAAGAATGATACCTATGTAAACGTAAAACTAAAGGAAAAATATATCTTAAAAGAGCTAGAAGACAAGAAAAAAGAATTAAAAAAATACATAAAAAGCAACAAGCTAAAACTTAAAAACGAAGCAGATGTTGTAAAACTTTTAACCTACTATTATTCTATATAGGTATTCATTATAAAATAAAAACCCCGCAACTTAAAAGTTGCGGGGTTTTTTGATAAAAAATTATTGCCTTTCTACATTAATAAAAATAATAAACTTATAAAGTTTTAAATTTATAATGTAAGTATGTGTAAGCATCACGAGGTATAATAGTAATCCACTTTTTGTGTTTTAAATACCATTTAAAACGTACAGAATTCACTCCTTTTGTTAGGTATGCTGCAATAAAAGGATGTACATTTAATTGTATCTTTTTATTCTTAGGATTAGAAAGATATTTTTCTAGATCCCCTTCAATTTTGTCTAGCAAAACAATAGGTGCTTCTACTTCTCCGTTAATATTTGGGTTGGTTTCGGTAGTTTTTATACTTAACTCTGGTCTTACCCTTTGTCTTGTAATTTGTACCAATCCAAATTTACTTGGAGGTAATATTTTGTGTTTTGTTCTATCAAAAGACATTTCTTCTTTAAGATGTTGAAACAATTTATTTCTGTTTTCAACTTTGTGCATATCAATAAAATCTACCACAATAATTCCGCCCATATCACGCAGTTGTAACTGACGTGCTACCTCGGAAGCTGCAATTAAATTTACTTCTAATGCCGTATCTTCTTGAGATCCTGCTTTGTTAGAACGATTTCCGCTATTTACATCAATAACGTGTAAAGCTTCAGTATGCTCTATAACCAAATAGGCGCCTCTGCTCATTGAAACTGTTTTACCAAATGATGTTTTAATTTGACGTTCTATGCCGTATTTTTCAAAAATAGGAATATCTGATCTGTGTAATTTTACAATTTTTTCCTTTTCAGGATAAATTTCTTGTAGATACTCTTTTATTTCTACTTTCAAAGTTTCATCATTTGTAATAATGTTTGTAAAAGAATCATTCATTACATCTCTTAAAATAGAAGATGCTCTGTTTAATTCGCTCAAAATTTTAGTTGGTGTGTTTGTGTTTGCAATACGCTTACACATAGTTTTCCAACGATCTAAAGAATTTTGCAAATCTTTGTCTAGTTCTGCTACTTTTTTGCCTTCGGCAACTGTTCTTAAAATAACACCAAAACCTTTTGGTCTAATGCTTTTTGCTAATCTTTTTAAACGATCTTTTTCTTTAGGGTCTTCAATTTTTTGAGAAACTGAAACTCTATTAGAAAAAGGAACTAGCACCAAAAATCTACCAGCTATAGAAAGTTCTGAACTTAATCTTGGCCCTTTTGTAGAAATAGGTTCTTTTACAATTTGTACTAACAGGTTTTGTCCTGTTTTTAATACTTTGTTAATACTACCGTCTTTGTTAATGTCTTCCTCCTTTTGGAAGTTTTTTAAAGTGAATTCTTTATAATTACCTGTGCTTACTTTCTTAATGAACGAGTTTAATGAGTTAACCTGCGCGCCTAAATCATGATAATGTAAGAATCCATCTTTTGGATATCCTACATTTACAAAGGATGCATTTAAACCGGTTAACACCTTTCCTATTTTGGCTAAAAATATATCGCCAACAGAAAATTTGTTACCAGTGGTTTCATTATTTAATTCAATAAGTTTTCCATCTCTTAATAAGGCAAAATCAATATCAGATGAATTTGAACGAATTATTAATTCTGTTTTCATACTGAAAATGGTTTTAACACTACACATAATTGTGTAGATGGATTAATATTGTCAGGTATAATAAATACCGTACGAGGTTACCGTATTGCTACAGTTATTAAAAACCTCAAATGTCAATGAACTTTTTGTTTTTTCGCTAAACAATAAACGAAAAAGTAAGCAAACGCTTACTTTTTCTTCTTGTGTCTATTAGCTCTAGCTCTTTTCTTTCTTTTGTGTGTAGAGATCTTAGCTCTTTTTCTTTTTTTACCACTTGGCATAATGTTCTGGTGTTTTTGAAACCTAATTAAAGGTTCAGATTAGTATTTTTTTACTTTACAGCTACTTTGCTTTTAACGCCTTCGGTAAAAGTTTTTGCTGGTTTAAAAGCGGGAATGTTATGTGCAGGGATTTTAATAGTTGTATTCTTAGAGATATTTCTACCTGTTTTCTCTGCTCTAGTTTTTATAATAAAACTACCAAATCCTCTTAAATAAACGTTATCGCCATTTTCTAAGGCACCTTTAACCTCAGTCATAAATGCTTCAACAGTTGCTAAAACATCGGTCTTTTCTATACCTGATTTGTCTGAAATTTTTGATACGATATCTGCTTTCGTCATGTCTTTATTTTTATTGATTTACTTTCAAAAATGCGGATGCAAATATATGATAATTAATCAATTCCAAAAAGATAAAGACTTAAATTTATGTGAATTTTATAATGTAATATTGCAATTCTATTTTTTACAAATGAAATTTTATAACATATTAATTTACTGGTACTTACAAAACAACAGGGAATTACCTTGGCGCAAAACCAACAACCCATATTTTATTTGGCTCAGTGAAATTATGCTTCAACAAACAAGAGTTGCTCAAGGTTTGGCCTATTATGTGAAATTTACGGAAGCTTTTCCAACAGTTTTTCACCTTGCAAAAGCAGATGAAAGTACCGTTTTAAAAATGTGGCAAGGCTTAGGATATTATTCGCGTGCTAGAAATCTACATTTTACAGCAAAAGAAATTGCAAACAACCTAAATGGCGAATTTCCATCTACCTATAAAGAGATGTTAAAACTGAAAGGAATTGGAGATTACACAGCTTCTGCAATTGCTTCTATTTGTTTTAACGAACCAACAGCGGTAGTAGATGGTAACGTTTACAGAGTACTTTCTCGTTATTTTGGCATTAAAACACCTATTAACTCATCTGCAGGAATTAAAGAGTTTAAAACACTTGCGCAGTCTTTAATAGACAAAAAACAACCAGGAACTTATAATCAAGCACTCATGGATTTTGGCGCCCTACATTGCAAACCTCAAAACCCACTGTGTACAACCTGCCCTTTTTCTGGCAGTTGTGTTGCTTTAGAAAAAAAACTTATCAAAGAAATCCCTGTAAAAGAGAAAAAACTAAAAGTTAGAAAAAGGTATTTTAACTATCTTGTAATGGTTACTGATGATAAAAAAACAATTTTATCAGAAAGAAAAGGCAAAGGAATTTGGCAAGGCTTGTATCAATTTCCATTATTAGAAAGTGAAACAATCATCAACCAAAAAGACCTAATGGCATCAGATAAATTTAAAGCGTTATTTCCTAAGCAAACCACCATATCACTTTATAACTCAAAAGAAATTGTACATAAATTGTCTCATCAACATTTATATACACAATTCTGGATTGTAGAAACTTCAAACTCAGACAAAGCAACTATAAATTGGAGCGAAATAAACAAATTTCCTGTTCCTGTATTAATTGCTAATTTTTTAGAAGCTTTTCAACTTAAAATGTAATTGATTTTTTAGTATATTTGATTGGTCTTACAAAGACATTTTTTAGCTCATTTTTAAATTCGTCTTAAGAATTAAATAAAGACTGTATTTTAACTTATGATGAGCAAAATAAAATACAAGACGAAACAAAAAAATTGAACCATGGCATCAACTGTAAATAAAGTAATTTTAATTGGTAATTTAGGAGACGATGTAAAAATGCATTATTTTGATGATAGCAACTCTGTTGGGCGTTTTCCGTTAGCAACTAGCGAGAGTTACACCAATAAACAAACAGGAGAGAAAGTAACCAATACAGATTGGCACAATATTGTTGTAAGAAACAAATTAGCAGAAATTTGCGAAAAATATCTTTCAAAAGGAGATAAAGTATATGTTGAAGGAAAACTAAAAAACAGACAGTGGGAACAAGATGGTGTAAAACGCTATTCCACAGAAGTTGTAGTAATAGATATGACATTTTTATCAACCAAAAAAAGTACAGAAACTACCAATAAAACCATAGAAAATAAGCCATCCATTTCTAAAGAAACTACAGCTAAACCTGTTGCAAACAAAGAAGAAGAGGACGATTTACCTTTTTAACCTCAAAAAAACCTAAAATTTGGACCCAGATCCCGAACCTTTATTTTTATTTCTTACAGCACTTAACATTTTTACCACACTAAACGGAGTTGCAATTATACTATTACTAATAAGTTCTGCTGTAATTTCTGGTACAGAAGTAGCTTTTTTCTCTTTAAGTCAAACAGACTTAGACGAACTCTCTAGCAATGGAAAAGAAGAAAACATTGTTGTAAATTTATTAGAAAAACCTAGAAAATTATTAGCAACAATTCTAATAACCAATAACTTTTTTAATATATTAATTGTACTACTTTTTGCTTCCTTAGCAGAAACGCTTTTTGGCGATTTTGATTATCAATTAAACCTATATTTTGCTACAATTCCTATTCGTTTTTTTATAGAAATTATCTTAGTTACCTTTTTAATACTACTATTTGGTGAAGTTTTACCAAAGGTTTATGCTACTAGAAATTCACTCCGTTTTGCCAAAGCAATGGCAAAACTTATAAATATTATAAATACTATTTTAACGCCGTTTACTATTCCTTTAATTAACCTAACAAAATGGGTAGAGAACAAATTAGGCAGCAAAAACACCAACTTTTCTGTAGAAATATTATCACAAGCACTAGAGCTAACTTCAGAAGGAGCAACCACTAAAGACGAGCAAAAAATTTTGCAAGGAATTGTAAATTTTGGAAATACAGAAACCGTACAAATTATGGTGCCAAGAATAGATATTTTTGCGCTAGCAAATGATGAACCCTATGACGTTGTCTTAGAGAAAATTTTAAAAAACGGCTATTCTAGAAACCCTGTTTACAAAGAAAACATAGATTCAATTATTGGTGTTTTGTACGCAAAAGATTTGTTAGCACATTTAAACAAAACAACGTTTAACTGGCAAAGTTTAATACGCGAACCATTTTTTGTGCCTGAAAACAAAAAACTAGACAACTTATTAGGCGACTTTAGAGAGAAAAAAAATCACTTGGCTATTGTGGTAGACGAATACGGAGGAACTAGCGGAATTGTAACTCTAGAAGACGTAATTGAGGAAATTGTGGGTGATATTAATGATGAGTTTGATGATGATGATTTATCCTACTCTAAAATAGACCCAAATAATTATATTTTTGAAGGCAAAACCACTATTAAAGATTTTTGCAAAGTTTTAGGAGATGAGGATGAAAATATTTTTGAAGCCGAAAAAGGAGAAAGTGAAACATTGGCTGGTTTTATTCTAGAAATCTCTGGAAAATTTCCTAGAAAAGGTGAGAAAATAAACTTTAAGAACTATACATTTACCATTGAAGCGTTAGACAAAAAACGCATTAAACAAATAAAAGCAACTAGAAATGCGTAATCTTTTTTTATTATTATTTACCCTACTTTTTCTTTCTTGTAATGATGTTGTTTTACCAAAACCAAAAGGATATTTGAGTTTAACATATCCAGAAAAATCATACACTACATTGCCCTTAAACAGGCCATTTTCTTTTGATATTTTAAAAAACACTACCGTTATTGATGAAACTAACAATTGGTTAAAAATTAAATATCCTGCTTTAAAAGCTTCTATTGACATTACGTACAGACCCGTTAACAACAACATAAAAGAATTACTTACTGAAGCTGAAAAATTGGTTTTTAAACACACTGTAAAAGCAGAACAAATTGTACCCAAAGATTTTGTAAATGCTGATAAAAGGGTTTTTGGAAGTCTTTATGAAATTACCGGAAACGCCGCTTCTCACATTCAATTTCATGTAACAGATAGCACAAAACATTTTATAAAAGGTTCTTTGTATTTTTATGTAAAACCAAATTACGATTCTATTTTACCCGCTGTAAATTATATTAAAGAAGATGTTTTACAATTGATAGAAACCTTGAAATGGAAATAACATCCGCATTTTTCTTTTTTTCTTAATTCCTGATTCTTAATTCTTAATTCTTAATTCTTTTATCTCACTACTTAATTCTTACTACTTAATTCTTTTATCTCCCCCTCTAAACAATCTCCATTTTTTCTAATAAAAAAGAAGCATTCATATTTTTACAAATACCGTTTTTTACAGTATAATCGAAATGCAATTCGTTGTTGATTATTTCTGCATCAAAATAATAGTTTTTAATATCCTCAAATTCATTTTCTAATTCGCACAAACTAACATCGTGCGTAGCAATAATTCCGGTAGATTTAGATTTGGTAAGTTTTTCTACAAACTTTTTAGAACCAATTGCCTTGTCTTTACTGTTTGTTCCTTTTAAAATTTCATCTAATATGATAAAATAATCTTCCTCTTTTATTTCATCAACAATAAACTTTAAACGTTTTAATTCTGAGTAAAAATAAGACTCATCTTCTGTTAAAGAATCTGTAGTTCTCATACTTGTAATTAACTTAATTGGTGCATATTCAAAACTTTTTGCACAAACAGGCAAGCCACAATTAGCCATTACAATAGACAAAGAAACCGTTCTTAAAAAAGTACTTTTTCCTGCCATATTTGCGCCAGTTACTATAAAAAATTCTTCTTTATGAATAATAAAATCATTATCCACTCTTTTGGTAGTATTTAATAAAGGATGCCCTAAATTAGACGATTTTATTACTTCTTTATTGGCTGTAATATCAGGAAAAATAAAGTTTGGATGATTGAATTGAAAGTTCGCCAACGAGTTTTGAGCATCAAAAAAGGCAACCACTTCAAACCATTTATCTACCGTGTGTTTGTAGTTTGCAATCCATTTTTCAACATTCACAGCATTTCTAATTTCTGTTAAAAAAAGTCCGTTGCCAACAACGGCAATTATAACATTATTTCGTTGATCAAAAGCATCTAAAATTTTAGAAAATTCTTTAAATATTTTAGATGCTTTTTTATTTTCAGATTGAATTATTCCTTGCTTTTCTAGCAATACCTTTGAAGAAAATTCTTCCTTTTCAATTTCATTTAAAAGTTGATGATATTGCTTAAATGTCTCACGTACCTCATCTGTATCTGTATATAATTTTTGTGTTCTTTTCACAAATCGTCCCGTAATAAAAAGTCCCACAAAAAACCACGCTACCAAAAAAGTAGAAGAAAGATTTCCGAAAGCAACAAAACCGATTAATACCAAAGAAATTACAGAAAAAATTAGCTGTATTTTTCCTAAATATTTAGGAAAAACCGCAGTATAATTCGAAATCCAATTTACAATAGCTGTAGAAGTATTTTTTACTGTAACCAAACTAGCCAAGGCGGTAAAGTGTTGACGCCATTTTATCTTTTTAGAAAGCTCCTTAAGCGTATTTTGTTTATCTACAATTCCGTCTATTTTATTTTCTGTAAACGTATTTGCAAGCAGCGTGCTACCATCTGAAGTAACTGTTCTATTTACGTATTGAAAAAACGAACCAACACCAAACAAATCTATATCATTACTATAAAAATGTGCAGGATTCACAAACTCCTTTCCGGATGCTAAATGATGAAAATCGCGGTTTAAAACTTTAATTTCAGTAGAATTTATGGAAATTTTCTCTGCAACAATTGCCCTTTCTATTTTTAAATTAACGTGTATTGTTACCAAATACCCAAAGAGCAAAACCCCCAAAAATGCTATGATAAAAACCGTTGGATAAATGCCAAAATTGAGATAAATTAACAGACAGGTTGCTAAAAAAACTGCAAATCTAAAAATACTTAAATTCAAAGATTTCTTTTTTAAAGCAGACGCTTCTTTTTCTAATTCTAATTTTTCTTGAGTATAAAAATCTACAGGGGTTTTCATTCTTTTAATTTCTTTCTAAAAATTTAATTTCTAAGTTTTTGGCTAAATCTCTTCCATAGATAACCGCATTATCAATCTCATCAAAAACAGCAATTTTGTAACGATTGTTTCTAACATCCCAAATATTAACTTCACATTCTTCTCTAACATTTAAAAAGGTAGAAACTCTATCTAAATTATTAATGTCCTTCCATTTTCCAAAGCCAAAAGGTCCTACAGACCAATAAACGCGATACTTCATTACATCAAAATTAAAATGATGATTTATTACATAAGAAAAACGAATTCCTAAACCAGAAACAAAAATTAAGTTTGCCAAAATCTTTAAACTTTTGATATAATATTTTTCTGTAAATGAAACTGAATTATTTAAATAAAACAGATAAATGACATACACAGAAATTGCATAAAAAACGGCTGCTAAAATGCGCTCATACCAAGCCCTTTTTTCAGAAACAATCTTTAAAACACCTTTACTTTTCACGCTAATAACTTGATATTCCACCAGATAAACTTAAAACAGTTAACTCTGGATATTTATTCTTTAACATTTTTGTTGCTCTGTAACTATTAACACCTCTTTGACAAATCATGATGTATGTTTTGTTAAAATCTACTTCAATTTTATCAACATTAAACTCATTAATTGGAATTGTTTGATGCACTTTAAAAGGCAATTTTAAATTGGGTAAAACCGCAATTATTTCTAAGGTTTTAGAATGCTCAGAAAATGACAATTGTTCTTTTAATGCTGATGCAGAAATTTGCCAATCCGTATTTTGAGTAGCACAAACAACATCAAAATAGGTCTGAATTTTAAATAAATTAGCAATTTTATCCTTCAAAAAAGTGGGTTTTAACTTCATTTTTAGCTGTGTATTTTGAAGCGAATTGTAAATCAACAATTCATTTGTTAGCGGTTTACCAATTCCGGTAATCAATTTTAAAACTTCATTAACTTGTTGTGTAGCCATCATACCAACAATAGCATTTAAAGTTCCTGCCTCTTCACAATTAGGAATATCGGTTGCCATTTTTGGGAATGCATCTCTTAAATTTGCGGAAAAACTACCATCTTTTTGTAGCACATTAAAAGTAGCAACATATCCATCAAATTTATATAATGAACCATAAACCAACGGTTTATTATTAATAACACAAGCATCATTTAACATATATTTTGTTGGTAAAGAATCTGTTCCATCTACCACAATGTCTATTTCAGAAATAAGCTCAAAAACATTTTCTTTTGTAATTGGCTTGTTAGTAAAAGTTACTTCTGTAAAAGGTGCGCGTTTTTTTATAAATGCTGATAAAACTTCGGCTTTTGGTTTGCCAACATCTTCCAAAGAAAAGAAAATCTGTCTGTGTAAGTTGGTTATATCAATTGTATCAAAATCTACCAAATGAATTTTACCAATTCCACTTGCAGCCAAATACACCGCAATCGGACTTCCTAAACCTCCGCAACCAACCACCAAAACAGTGGCATTTTGTAGTTTCTGTTGCCCTAGTTCTCCAATTTCAGATAAGGTAATTTGACGTTTAAAAAGTTGATTTTTTGTTGGTTCCATTTTATGATGAACTCGTTTCAGTATCTTTTTTTTCTTCTCGATACAATTTTTTCATTCTTCAAAAACCACTCGAAGTGACAGTGTGTTTATCAGGTTGAAAAACGTGTTGTCAGTTCGAGTAATTTCGGTTTTTATTGAAATTGTATCGAGAACTTTTTAATTATTTTTAATCTCCCTTTTAGCTTCTTCAAACTCTACAGGAGTATTTATATTTCGAATAAAATCGTCTTCAATTTCTACAATTTCTACCTCAGAATTAATTAACATTTTACGCGGACAAGAATATCCTTGTGCTAAATATTGCAATAAAATTGGATATGCTTTTGGCTCATAAATAGTAATTAAAGGTTCTGGAAAATCTTTATTTTTCCCTTTTATTGCCGTTGCTGCTTTACTAGAATTTCTTTTCTGCAATAACAATTGAATAATTGTATCCGTTACAAATGGTACATCTGTTGCCAATACAAACCAAGCAGCATTTGGGTCTTTTTGAAAAGCAGAACAAATACCACCAAAAGGACCAAGATTTAAAAATTTGTCTGAAATTTCATTTTCTTTTTCTGAAGAATTTAAAACAGAATAATAAGTTTCTAAATTGTTATTTTCTAACAATTCTTTTGCTGCTT
Organism: Polaribacter sp.; assembly: GCF_051251875.1. Lineage (GTDB taxonomy): Bacteria > Bacteroidota > Bacteroidia > Flavobacteriales > Flavobacteriaceae > Polaribacter. The sequence goes on along the minus strand of NZ_JBPOGL010000027.1, from coordinate 2,275 downwards.
CTTTTTGAGATTTTCCGTGATACATCAACTCAGATTTATCTTTTCCCATTCGGGTACTTTTACCGCCAACCAACACCAAGCCTTTCACAGGTGCAATTTTTTCTTGAATAAGATTATTAATATGAGTCGCAATTTTATCTACCTCATCAATGGTGTAACAAGTAAGGTTTTTTATCTGTGGATATTTTTCTTCCAAAAACGAAAAATATTCTGTCTCAGATTTCAACTTTACAACAAACTGAATGCTATCTAACTCTGCTAATCTTTTTAAAACCGAAGCTTCTTTTGCTGCATCTAAAACCAAAATTTGTTTTGCTCCTTGATAATGATTTCCGTTGATAAAAACATAATCATATTGTGCAAAATCTAATCGTTGTTGAAACTTATTTACACGCCCAGAAGTGGTAATTTGTACATTTCCTTGATGATGAAAAGTAAATTCTGACACCTTATTTTCAGCAACATCTTTTGCATGAGAAGCATCAAAATATCCCAATTTATAAGTAGATAATTTCTTTGAAACTTTGTGAACCAAATCAGAAATAATGCCACAATTTGTACCTAAAATTGCAATTTCATTTGGTGCAAAATTATCGTTATTTCGTCTTTCTAAATTTGTATGTTTTTGGTGTTTTTTCATTTTATTATTCTCCTGTTTCTAAGACTATTGTATTTTACAAATGAGCTTTTTTAAGCAATTTAAAAATTAGACTCCTCAATAGACTAAAAAGTCTCATTTCGGAATGACAATTAATTTTTAATATCAGACTTCCCTCCTGTTTTTTCCATCAATTTTACTTCTTTAATCACCATTTGTTGACTGATACTTTTACACATGTCATATATAGTTAAGCACGTAATGTTAACGCCTGTTAAAGCCTCCATTTCTACTCCTGTTTTTCCTGTAATTGTTACTTCACAAAAAACTTCTATGTTTTCTGAATCTATAATTTCAATATCAATATCCACGCCATTAATTAATAACGGATGGCACATTGGTATTAATTCTGATGTCTTTTTTACACCTTGAATTCCTGCAATTATGGCTGTTTGAAACACAGGTCCTTTTTTGGTAATTAGCTCATCATTTGTAAAATGGGAAATTACTTCTTTTCCTAAAAACATGGTTGCTTTTGCAATTGCCGTTCTTTTGGTAATTTTCTTATCAGAAACATTTACCATTTTAGGGTTATTTTTCTCGTTTAAATGACTAAATTCACTCATTATCTATATCTTATTCTTGATACATTTTTTATATCTCTGTCTAAAAAGCGAATCGAATTAACAGTAAATACCTATAATTTAGTTATACACACTGTCACTTCGAGTGAAATTCATTTTTCTAGAATTTTGTATCGAGAAGTTTTTAATTATTTAAATTTCTTCTTTGCTAAATTAGGGAGTTTTTCATACTCATTATTAATTAAAGCCTCCTTTTTAGCTTTTGACCATTTTTTTATTCGTTTTTCTGTGTCAATTGCAAATCCAACTTCGGTAAATTTAGCATAAAACACCAACTCTAAAGGTCTTCTTTTATACGTATAACTTTCTAAATGTTTTCCTTGTTGGTGTTCAAAAAAACGTTGTACTAAATTTGATGTAATACCTGTATAATACGTTTTATCTGCACATTTTAATATATAAACATAATAGATTTTCATTTTTGAAGCTTTAAAATGTTCTCGATACAAATTTTTCGTACCTCAAAATTCACTCGAACTGACAACACGTTTTAACCATACTAAAACACGAACTGATACTTCACGTGAAATCCTATATTCTAAAATTTTAAATCCGTTTTTCTTTACAAATTATAATTTTTCAACAAACTACTAAATACTAATTTTCTACACCTTAAAACTAACAAAACATTCTTGTTATTTATTTAGTTTCTCATACATTGTCACTTCGAGTGAAATTCTTTTTTCTAGAATTTTGTACCGAGAAGTTTTTTTTGAAATTAAAATTCACTCGAACTGACAACACGTTTTAACCATACTAAAACACGAACTGATACTTCAAGTGAAATCCTATATTCTAAAATTTTAAATCCGTTTTTCTTTACAAATTATAATTTTTCAACAAACTACTAAATACTAATTTTCTACACCTTAAAACTAACAAAACATTCTTGTTATTTAATTAGTTTCTCACACACTGTCACTTCGAGTGAAATTCTTTTTTCTAGAATTTTGTACCGAGAAGTTTTTTTTGAAATTAAAATGTGCTCGAACTGAAAACACGTTTTAACCCTACTAAAACACGAACTGATACT
>NZ_JBPOGL010000026.1:0-60602 GCF_051251875.1 Polaribacter sp. | reverse complement strand
ACCTAAAAAACCTTCTATAAAAATACCCAATATGTTACCGAGTATTGCGATTGATTAGCTCGAACTCACGTTATTAACCACCTTGAAATGCATATCATCATTAAGAACAATAAGAATTAATATGATTGCACTTAAAAAAGTAAATGCTATTTTCTGTTCTTATAATAAACCAATATAAACTACATTTTACCCCATCAAAGATATCGTACTATTTAATTCATAAATTAGTTTAAAGTCTCGTATTACACTAAAGAACAAAGCCAATCTAAAAGTATTTTTCCATAAATTAAAGTAACAAGGTTAATAAATATAAAGTCTTTACAATTATTCTATTATATCTTGCTTAAACATAAATTTTAAGAAGATTTTATCACTTTCTAATGATACATGTTTAATCAACTAAAAAAAGACCGCAAACGGCATTCTATGTATTCAACTAAAAAAGTGAACTTAATTATTCATTTATTAATAAAATTTTGAACTTTGATTATCTGCCTTAAAACAATGACCCCAAACGTTTAGAATAAAACAATAGAATTTCAAGAAAATAAATAATAGAACAAAAAAACTCCCATTTTCGGAAATTAGTTTCCAAAAATGGGAGTTTTAATAAACTATAAAATATATATTTTAACTAAATATTTTCTTATACCAAGGTTTCTTTTCTTTATCTACATAACCGTAACCATAGCCATAACCATAGCCATAACCATAGCCATATCCTCTACTCATATCTGTATCATTTAATACTACAGCCATGTTTGGTAATTTCTTTTCTTTATATAAAGTCTCAGCTATTACCAACATTCTTTTATCTAAATAATTTGCTCTAGCTATGTATAAAAACATATCTGCATATTTAGATACCAATAAAGTATCAGTTACAAGATTCACAGGAGCCGTATCAACAATTATATAATCGTAATCTTTTTTTATTATTGAAAAAAGTTCATTTACCTTTTCTGTTAATAATAATTCTGCAGGGTTTGGCGGTATAACACCTGAAGATATAATATCCAAACCTTTAATTTCAGGAATTGAAAACTTTAATTCGTCTAAAGAAATATCTTCATTGGTTATAAAGTTGGTAACTCCTTTTCTTTCAGGAATTCCAAGATATTCAGTTACTTTAGGAGCCCTTAAATCCAATCCTAATAATAAAACTTTTTTATTAGACAAAGACAAAGCAGCTGCTAGATTTATAGAAATAAAAGATTTTCCTTCTCCACTAGTGGTTGAAGTAACAAAAATAGTTTTACCTAAACCATTATTAGTAGAATTGGTTAACATAAAATCTAAATTTGTTCTAATTAATCTAAAAGCTTCTGCCGTACTTGACCTAGAGTCTTTCCCAATAACAATTTTATCTTTTGTTTCTGATCTAGGTACATCTCCCAAAAATGGAATATTAGTAGATTCTTCGATATCTCTTCTAGAGTGTATTTTTGTATCTAATAAGTTTTTTAAATAAATCGAAATAAAAGGAATTAAAAGTCCTATAAACAAGAAGGCCAAATAAATAATTTTCCTTTTTGGCGAAACCGCAATGTCAGAACCATAAGCCACATCTATAATTTTGGCGTTAGGAACAGTCACCGCCAATGAAATTGCAGTTTCTTCTTTTTTTCTTAATAAATAAGAGTATAAACCAGCAATTATCTCCTGTTCTCTTGCAATATCAATAATACCCCTTTCTAAACTAGGTATAGACGAAACAAGAGTATTTACTTTAGTAGACTCACTATTTAACTGCTGTAATTCAGCTGTTAATGAATATTCTAAATTAGAAATACCTTTTCTTAAATTATTCTTTAATAAAGTAATTTCTGATTGTAACTGAACTAAATTTGGATTCTTTTCACCTGCATTCACTACTAATTTATTTTTACTTAACACAAGTGAGTTAAAATCTTTTATCGATTGAATGATACTAGCATCAGAAATCCCTAAATTTTGCGGTAAGATTTCATTTTTCCCAGATTGCTCGCTTAAACTTTCTAGAATCCATTTAATTTGGTTCAGTTCTGTTCTAACTTTAATTACTTTTTCATTATTTTTAGATGCATTTTCTAAAGCCAATTCTCCTTCTTTAGAAAGCCCTGAAATGTTATTATCAATTTTATAATTTTTAACTTTATCTTGAATTGAAGCTAAATCAAAAGCAATTTTAGACAATCTTTCATCTATAAAATCCTTGGTTTTTTTAGAAACCTCACTTTTATCGGCAATTGCATCTATATTATACTGTCTTACCACTTCATTTAAAATATCTTCAGCTTTTGTTCTAATAGGAGAAATTAAACTAATTTTTAAAACGCTCGAGTTAGCATCTAATAAAGTAGCATTTATTCTATTTCTATAAAAATCAATAACTTTATCTTTCACCCTTATATTTACGATAACTTTTTTTTCGGTTTCGCGTGAATTCTTATTACTAACAATTCTAAAAAAACCCAACTGACTATTAATCGTTTCGTTCAAAGCATTACGAGAAATCAAATCTCCCTCAATAGTTTTAAACTCAAAGTTACTATCGCCTACATTATTAACAATAAATGTAGTATCCTTTTCAAAAAGGATAGAATCTTTTTTTACAAAATCGATAAATATCGGACTTGTATTATATGCCTCTGATGTTTTAACTCTACCTTCAATAAAATAAGAAGTTGTTAGATTTAAAGCATCCACGACATTGCCAATAATTTTTCTAGATTTTAAAATTTCTATCTCATTGTCTGGATTGTTACTAGATCCACCACCTATAATACCTAAATCTTTAAAAGCCTCTAATTCCCTAGATATACCAGATTTATTATTATCTTTTATCATAATAGACGTTGAAGCACTATATTGTGGAGTAGTGTATCTTAAATATAAAAAAGCCGAAATTAAAGCAATAATGGCACCTAAAACAAACCAATGCCAATGCACCAGAAATTTTTCAATTTCCTCTCTAATATCTATAGAGTCATTATTTTCAGTAAAGCTTGAATTATTATTTAAATTATTGTTCATTCTTATCTTGTTAATATAGAAACTATAGTTATAATAAGGCCTGTTACCGAAATAAACAGACTGGTATTTGTATTAGAAGAAGCAGATTGTATTCTTGCTTTATTATGCTCAACAAATACTACATCATTTTGTTGTAAATAATATACAGGTGAAGTAAAAATTTTATTAGATAATAAATTAACTCTATACGGTACTTTTTTATTACCCTCTTCTCTTAGCACTAATACATTATCTCTTTTAGCCGAAATATTTAAATCTCCTGCCAAACCAAGTGCATCTAAAATACTAATTCTTTCATTGGCAACCGTGTAAGCTCCAGGTCTTGATACGTCTCCATTCACGGTAATCCTAAAATTAGAAATTCGAATGTTGATAGTTGGATTTTTAATATAATCTGGAGATAATTTATTAAATAAAAGTTCCAAACCTTGTTCTCTTGTTAATCCTCCTAATTTTAATTTCCCCAAAATAGGAAAATCTATTTCTCCTTTACTATCTATTAAATAAGATTGTTGCACTGGAGTACCCACAACAGAACTTGTTGATGCAGCATACGCAGCCGCTGATAAATTAAAGGGTCTAGCTGCTTCTGTATCTTCAGAAGATATAGTAATCTGCAATAAATCATCTGGTTTAAAAATGGTTTGATAATTATTACTCACTTTTTCTTGATCGATTTCATCATATTGAAAATAAGTAATATTTTTCTTAGAAACACAAGAACTAAATAATATACATATTATTATAGTTCTAATAAGAATTTTACTACTAAGTCTTAAACTATTCATGTAAAAAAAATTTTTGGTAAAAATAATATTTTAATTTAATTAGAACTTAATTAATATCTAATTTTTCAAAAACCGAATTATTAGATATATATTCTGGAGTTATATTTTTTATACGCTGAACTATATCATTATTAGAGATAGTAAAACAATCAATTGCTAATTTATTAATCTCATTCTTAACACCATCTCCCTCATCACTTTGAGATTTGGCAATCATTATTTTCTCATGATATGTTTTGGTGGTATCTTCTCCTTTTGCCAGTAGTTCTTCATATAATTTTTCTCCCGGTCTTAATCCTGTAATTTTAATATCAATATCATCCGGGTATTTTAAACCTGAAAGTGAAATCATTCTTTTTGCCATTTCAAAAATCTTAACGGATTTCCCCATATCAAATATATAAATCTCACCACCTACTCCCATGGTACCCGCTTCTAGTACTAGTCTACAAGCTTCTGGTATCGTCATAAAATATCTTGTTATTTCTTTATGAGTTACTGTTAGAGGTCCTCCTTTTTCAATTTGCTTTTTAAATAAAGGTATCACAGAACCGTTAGAACCTAATACGTTTCCAAAACGTGTAATTGTAAATTTAGTAATACCTTCTTCTTTACTTAATGAGCTTATATACATTTCTGCAACCCTTTTTGTAGCACCCATTACGTTCGTTGGGTTTACAGCTTTGTCTGTAGAAACCATTACAAACCTATTAACGTTATATTTTACAGATAAATCAGCAATAATCTTTGTTCCTCCAACGTTAATTTTCACCGCCTCATAAGGACTTTGTTCCATTAAGGGAACATGTTTATAAGCCGCTGCGTGAAATACCCTTTGAGGTTTATATTCTTCAAAAATTTCTTGCATTCTTTTTTTATCTCGAACATCGGCAACAATCGTTACAAAATTATTTCTATCATTTTGTAATAATTCTTGCTGTAAATCATACAAGGGTGATTCTGCCTGATCTATAAGTACCAATTTTTTTAATGAATAGGAAGATAATTGTCGTGCTATTTCACTACCAATAGAACCTGCTGCACCAGTAACAAAAATAACTTTGTCTGTTACCTTACTTTTTACAATAGGATTATTAATAGAAATTTCTTTTCTATCCAACAAATCATCTATATTTATTTGTTTGATCTGATTTGCCTGAAAATCTCCTTCTATCCATTTAGATAAAGGCGGTACAATTTTAATTTCTACATCAAAATTTAAAAACCTGTCTGTTAATTCTAATAACCTGTCTGATTTAATATTTTGTATAGAAATAATAATTTCAGTTATTCCATTCTTTTCAATAAATTCAAAATCTATATTTTTTGGGTTGTAGATTTTAATCCTATCAATTTTTTTATTTATTTTATTTTTATCATCATCAATAAAACCTATAACATTATAATTATTTTTTGTTTCTCTAGTTATAGCACCATAGGTTATTATTCCAGAATCTCCAGCTCCGAATATTAAAACATTTTTTATTAATTTTAATTCGGTTGTTATTGTTTCATAAAAAGCCTTAAAGATGTATCTACTAATAATAAGTACAAAAACAGATATTAAATAATGTACTAGTAGAATGGACCTTGGAATAATTAAATTGTCACTTATATTAAACAACTTATTAGCAAGAACCAAAAAACTAAGAATTAAACTAAATATTGAAACTCCGAAGAAAACATTAAAGACATCTTTTGTTCCTGTATGTCTAATAATTCCTTTATAAGAACCAACCAATAAAAAACTAAATAGTGCTATTACAAAAATTACGGGCAGCTGCTTTAATAAAACGGGCAACTTAAAACCTATGTCTATATACCTAATAAAATATGCAAAAACAAAACATAAATTTATTAAAACCAAATCGAAACATAACACAACCCATTTAGAAGCATACCTATTTAACACTTTTAAAAAAATATTCTTTACCATATTTTTATTTTTCCTCTATTATTTTTTTTGCAAAATTACATAATTTTTCTCCGTTGCACTTATTAATCTACCTAAATCATTTAAGCTTAATTATTAATAGAATTAACTACTCCCATAATAATTTTATTATTCTACCATAAATAAGATAGTTTTCTTTTTTTTATCAAAATAATCAATAAAAAAAAAGAAATACTGATTAACATTCAATTTATTTCTATTATATATTAAGGTAACTTATACAGCGTTTATGTAATTTTGTTTGCTTTTAATTCTTTTAAAAATAATTATATATAAAGAACAACAAATAAGTATTAACCCAAAAAATAGTATTAATTGATATTGGATGTCTATATTATATGTTTTATAAACTATGAAATTTACTATAATTTGTAAAATGGCATAAATGATTGAAATTTTTAAATGAGAAACTTTATAAACATCTACTAATTTTTGGTAGATATGGTGTCTATGCGGGTCAAATACACTTTCTTTTGTAAAAATTAATCGATACAACATTGTAAGACTAGCGTCTGCACCATATACAATTACTAATAATAAGATTAGTGGAGATTTTAATTCTGTTCCCAAATAAAATCCAAGAAAAACAACTAACATTCCTAAAGCTATACTTCCTATATCTCCTGCAAAAAATAGTGCCTTTTTTCTAAAGTTATAAAATCCAAACACTAAAATTGATACTAAAACATAAATAATAAGTTCTGAATTTATAATTTGCTCTTCACTGTTTATTAAATATAAACCAGAAAGTACTGCAATACTATAAAGCCCCGTTATACCATTCACACCATCCATAAAATTAAACATATTCACAAGACCAACTCCTAATATTAAATATAAAAAGAAAACTGGAATAGGGAAAAATGGTATTGAAATTTGATATAGTATTAAAAAAACAGCAAAAAACTGAAAGGGGAACCTTAATTTAGAACTTAATGTATAGATATCATCTAAAAAACTTACCACAGAAATTATAAAAACACCTGTAAAAAAATAAGGATATTGATAATTGTTTAATAAGTAAAATAAAACTATTGCAATTGTAAAGACAATTCCACCTCCTCTAACAGTTATTTTTGTATGGGAGCTTCTTTCATTGGGTTTGTCTATAATATTATATTTTTTAGCTAATTTCAGATATAAATATGAAGAGGCTATTAAGACGAATAAAACTAGTAAATATTTTTCCATGTATTAAAAAGATAAAATTGTTTTTTTTAACCCATTTTCGGCAGTTAAGGGTAATTTCTTCTGTATTGCTTTTATAAGCTTATCATTAGAAACCTCATAATTTTCTGTAAGTTTTTGCAACCTTTCAGTATTTATAGGAAGTGGTACAACATCTCCTATTTTAGCCAAAATATTTACTAAAAATTTTGGTGTGTTTAAAATTTTTGCAGGTTTTTTTATAGTAGCACCAATAATACTTACTAAATCATTTGTAGATAAAGAACTATCATCTGCAATATTATAAATACCAGAAATTATGGTTTTATTGTCTATTAATTCATTAATTACAAAACATAAATTATCAACTGAAACAAAAGATCTCTTGTTCTCATATTTACCAAAGGGATATGGAATTCCTTTAGTAACAAAACTATATAATAAATTAAGATTTCCTTTATTATTAGGACCATGAATCATACAAGGTCTTAAGATATAAACTCTTTTGTTTTTTGGAATTTCTTTTGATAAAATATAATTTTCGGCAGCAAGTTTAGATTTGCCATAAACAGTAACTGGATTAGGCACAACATCTTCTGTTAATTTCCCTTCAACAACGTCTGCCGCGGCCTTTACAGAACTCATATAAATAAAAACTTCACAATCACTATCCAAAAATTGATCGAAAAGTTTTTTTGTAAGGTCTGTATTTATTTCAAAGTATTCTTTATCTTCTGAAGTTTTCTTTAAATCGTGTGCTTTACCAGCTAAATGAATAAAACTTTGTGACTTATTTAGATTTTCTATATTTAAAGTCTGGTAACTCAACTCATCTAAAATTGGAGTTCTAGAAACACCAATAGTCTTCTTACCACTTTGGTTTAAATAACCAATAAGGTTTAAACCTACGAAACCTTTATTACCTGTAATGATATTCATTTAATTAATCAAAAAAATTATGAAATATTTATGTTATTTTTTACCTTCTTCTTTTCTTCTTTAATCATAGTTGGAAATGTCAATAAAATTGTTTTTAATCTTTTAATCTGCTTTTTAGGTTCTGTCAATAGTCTGTATACCCAGACAACATGGAGTTTTTTTGTCCAGTTAGGAATATCTTTTATTTCTCCTGAAAAATAATTAAAAGCAGCACCAACGCCTAACATTACCCCTTTATTTATAAAAGGTAATAATTTACTCATAAAATATTCTTGTTTTGGTGCCCCTAATGAAACCCAAATATAATTGGGCTCAATAGCATTTATAGTTTCAGAAATACTTTTATAATCGAATTCATCTACAGCTTTAAAAGGCAGCCCTAAATAGCTCATCGAGCTCTTATCACCTCCTTCTAACTCAACTCTTTCAATTATTTTTTCATATACTTCTGGTGTACTACCCAAAATAATATGATTTCCTGGTTTAAAAATAAATTTCTCAAAAAACTCTGGACCAATATACTGTTTTAAATTTTCATTATGAATTTTTGAAGCTGACATTGCAATATAACTTCCGTCGCACGAATTTACAAATGCATTATTTAATGTTTCTCTAAAATCATAATGATTGTAAGAATATACTAACGATGTTAAATCTACAAAACAACAATATCCTTTTTTTTGCTTTGCCGTTTGTTCAACTATTTGTTCTAACTTGTAGTGATCGAATTCTAAATTTATGTTGAAATACTTTTTCATTAGATATTATTATTAATTACTTGTGAATTGCTAAACTTTTCAATTATATTCTGACTCTAATACATACAATCCTTTTTTTTCTTAAAATTTAATTCAATACCAGTAAATTAAATATACCTTTTATAAATTTAAAATAAACTAATATTTTACCCATTCAAACCAAAAACATGACTTTTGGGAAGGTTCATAAAGAATTATTTTAACTTTGCTAAGTATTCTTTTCTTTGGGAAATTAAGAAGCAACCAGGTATTTGTATCACACATTTAACAGTTTTGATTGTGCATTTTTTTTTTAGTAGTTGCAACATATACTCTTCATGCATTAATAGAATTTAATTATAGTCCTGTTTTAAATTAATGGTTATTTCTAAATTCACAAGTTTTTTTTAATCATCTACTAACGGAACGTCTAAGTTTGTGATAAAAAATTTATCTTTTACCTTTTTTGCTAGTATTAGCATTAAAATAATATATATATTATTTAGATTTTTCCGATTTTAAAAAAACCTATCTGAATATTTTATGCCAAATTCTATGCCATTTAATCATAATTTAAACCTAAATCATGATTAAATGAAATTTGCATTCTTCAATGTTTAAAACCTTTTACTTTTAATAGTAAATGTAAGAATACCTCTTATTTTAAAAATGGTGATTTGAAAACACCTTGATGCTCTATATTTCTAATTTTGTCAATATCATTCAAAGACTTTTCTAAACTTATAAAAGTTTACTTTTTTAAAAATTAGTTAATTTGATTTAAGTTTATCATAAACTATAAATACCCATTTTAATTAAAATAAGGGGAAAAATAATTAAATATTTTAGTGAATTTAAGATTTATTAAAATTGAAATATATAATTTTTTAAACGAAGGTTTTTTATTTTGTAAAAAATTCATCCTTACTGTTTTGTAATAATAATCCAAATTATTATTAATTGTGAAGGAAGTATTATGTCCGTAAAAAAAGGCTTTTGTAGAATCTAAAAAATAAACATATTTATATTTTTTTATAATTTCAAAATATATATTTAAATCAATACCTGCACCATATACTGTAAAATCTAAGTTTTTCTTATTAGGGATTGTATATTTTATACTAGAAAGCAAGTCTTTTCTTCTAAATAAAGCTGCACCTGGAGAAACTGGGACATTAATATCTAATAAAAATCTATTTTCAATTTTTTTTGATAATACTTTTTTAGAAAAATTATATGTTCTGTAAAAAAGTCTTTTTTTAGAATTTGTTTCAATGATTATAGGTGTATATACAAAACCTACATTATCATTTTCTTTCAAAACTTTTACGGTTTCAGCAATATAATTTTCATGTAAAGTATCATCTGAAAAAAGAAGTTTCAAATAATCTCCGGAACTTTTTTTTATGCAATTTACCCAATTACTTACTGGCCCCGTGTTTGTAGAACTTTCGAATATTTTAACTTGTTCTTTATTGATATATAATTTTTTGAGATGTTTAACAGTATCATCTGAACTACAATTATCAGAAACTATTATTTCAATATTTTTATAAGTTTGATTTAAAGCAGAGTCTATAGCTCTTACAACCAAGTCCCTCCTATTATATGTTGGTATTAAAATACTTACTAAATTCGAACTATTCATTATTCAGGATTAATATTTAATTATTATATTTAAGTTTAAAAAAGCAAAATTATGATAACCATTCTAACATTTTTACTAATCCCTCTTTAGTTTTAACTTTGGGCTTCCAATTGGTTAAATCAGATATTTTAGTATTATCAGCAACAAACAACAACTGATCACTCTCTCTTTCTGGAAGTCTTTTGAAATCCATTTTAATATCTAATTCTTTTTCTAAGAACTTAAAAAGTTCTAAAAGAGAAAGACTATTACTAATACCGCCACCAATATTAAATGCTTTTCCCTTTACACTATCGATGTTCTCTACGCTGGCAAAATAAAGAGAAACAACATCTTCTGAATGCAAAACATCTCTTACTTGTTTTCCAGAACCAGATATTGTAAACTTATCTTTATTTACTTTATTCTTAATATCTATAGCTTTTTGGCAGAACCAACCTATCCAACCTTGATCTATAGTCGAATGTTGATTACCACCATACATAGATGAATGTCTAAAAACTACCGTTTTAATTCCATAAATTCTATTAAAATCTAGTAAATATTGATCTGCTGCACCTTTAGAACAACCATAAGGTGAGTGAAAATTAAGTGGTAAACTTTCATCAAAGCCATTAAGATACTCTTTACAGATATATCTTGATTCTTGTTCAATAAAGGTCAATTCTTCAAAATCTCCATATACTTTATTTGATGAAGAATAAAGAACCATTGTATTTGGCGAGTATTTTCTTATTGAATCAAGTAAATTAAAGGTTCCCATTGCATTGATTTCAAAATCCAGTCTTGGATTAGAAATTGATGTTGTCATTGCAACTTGACCTGCTAAATGAAAAACAACATCTGGTTTTTCATTTTTTATAACAGTTTCAATATCATTTAAATTACGAATATCAAAAGGGTAATATTTAAATTCTCCTTTTTCTTTTAACCATTCTAAATTTAATGAACTTCCGTGTCTGAATAAATTATCAAATACGACTAATTCTTCACCTCTTTTTAAGACTTCCGCAGCTAAATTACTACCTATAAAACCACAACCTCCTGTTATTAAATACTTCATGTTATTTTTTTAAAATTTTTTGAATTCCTTCTTCAATGGAAATTTTTGGCTTCCACCCTAAACGTAATAAATTTGAATTATCTAATTCTGGAACCATTATATCTGAATCTCTATAAGCTATAGCCCCAAATTTAAGTTTAGTAATTATTTTAATATTATTTACTTTTTCTAATTGGTTAGCAACTAACAATACAAAATCTTTCACTCTTATAAATAAGTTTGTTCCAACATCAAACTCATTCCAATTATCTAGATTATCTCTAGATTGTATTACGGAATTAAAGGCTGAAACGACATCATCAATATAAATAAAATCTCTTTTTTGAACTCCTGATGTTAAATTAATTGCTTTTGTCCCATTGATCATTTCATCAATCAACCACGGCAGAAATTTTTTAGTATCATCTTTAGGACCATACATATGTTCAACCTTTAAATTTATAATTTGAATATCATTCGAGAATTTTTGCAACCAATCTGATAATTGAGATTTAGACAAACTATAATTATTTAAGTTTCTTGGTAATAATGAATCTGTATTAATAAAAGTTTTAACCTTATTTTTAATTCCTAACTCCATTAAAGTTAATCCAAAAATTAAATTTGAATTAACTATTTCTACCAAACTTTCATTTCTCCTTCCATAACTACAGGCTGTGTGTACAATTACATCTATTTTATTTTCTTCAAAAACGATATCTAAACTTGATAATAAATCTATATCGTAAGATTTAACTTCTTTTAAAAGATGATTTATTCTGTAAGTCTGAGAAGTTGATCTTTTTAAAATTACAGCTTTAAAACCTCTTGATACAAAACTTTCCAATAAATAGCTTCCTAGGAAACCTGTAGCTCCAGTTAAGAGTATATTCATAATTCAATTAAAAATTTAATCCAAAAAATTCTTCTAATTTCTCTACCACAAAATCTAAATGATCTTGATTAAGTGCTGGTTGTACTCCAATCCAAAAAGTATCATTCATCGTTTTGTCAGTGTGCGTTAAATCTCCTACAACTCTATACTCAATATCTTTAAAATAAGGTTGTTTTAATAAATTACCTGCAAATAACAAACGAGAACCTATTTTATGAGAATCTAAAAATTTTGTTACATCAACTCTTTTAACACCACAGCCCTCTTTTAATGTTATTGGAAAACCAAACCAAGAAGGATTGCTATTTGGTGTTGGTTCTGGCAAGTGTATAAAATCATTTAAACTTTGTAATTTACCATGTAAATAAGCAAAATTAGCTCTTCTAGCTTTAATAAAACCTTCTAACTTCCCTAATTGTGCAACTCCACAAGCGGCTTGCATGTCCGTAATTTTTAAATTATATCCTAAATGTGAATATACATATTTGTGGTCATAGCCAAATGGTAATTCACCGTGTTTTTGTTCAAAACGACAACCACAAGTATTGTCACATCCTGGTGGGCAATAACAGTCTCTACCCCAATCTCTATAAGATTCAGCAATTGCTTTCAATTCTGGGTCATTCATAAAAACGGCTCCTCCTTCTCCCATAGTCATATGATGAGCAGGATAAAAACTTAAAGTACCAATATCGCCAAAAGTACCACATTTTTGTCCATCATATTCTGCACCTAAGGCATCACAAGTGTCCTCAATCAACCACAAGTTGTATTTCTTACAAAGTTCAACAACCTTACCTAAATTAAAAGGATTCCCTAAAGCATGAGCCAACATAATAGCTTTTGTTTTCGGAGTAATTGCAGCTTCTATTAGATCTGCATTTACATTGTGTGTTGCAATATCTACGTCTACAAAAACAGGAATTGCTCCAAATTGTACAATTGGATTTACAGTAGTAGGGAAGCCTGCCGCAACACCAATCACTTCGTCTCCTTTTTTAATTGCTCTATCTCCTAATTTTGGAGATGTTAACGCGCTAAATGCAACCAAATTAGCCGATGAACCAGAATTAACAGACAAACAGTACTTAACACCTAAAAAAGCTGCTAATTTTTCTTCAAATTCTTTATTCCATTTACCAGTAGTTAGCCATCCGTCTAAAGAGGCTGATACCATATTTTGCAATTCTTCTTCTCCCAATACTTTTCCTGAAGGAGGAATCACTGTTTCATTAGGAACAAATCCTTTTGGTTTGTATACTTCTTCAGCGTATTTAGCGACTAAACCTGAAATTTCTAATCTTAAATTATCTAATTTTTGTTGTGATTCCATTATTATTGGTAATATTTATTAATTTCTTTTATACATTCTTCTCTAACATCAGCTCCTTTAAGGAATTTTTGATGCCAGTTAATTATTAATTCTAATGTTTCTTCTAAGTTCCAATTTGGCTGCCAATTTAATCTGGTTGCAGCTTTTGAACAATCTAATTTTAAAAACCCAGCTTCATGAGGATTGCTATTGGTATCTAGTTCCCAACTAGCTCCTTCTCCCCAATTAGAGACCATTTTATCTAAAATCCAATTTACAGGTTTACAACCATCATCTTTAGGACCAAAATTCCAACCTTCAGCAAATTCATCTCCATGAATATATAATTTTTCTGCCAAAACCAAATATCCCGAAAGCGGTTCCAATACATGCTGCCAAGGTCTGGTAGACAAGGGATTTCTAATAACTACAGGTTCAGATTTTTCAAAAGCATTTAAAATATCTGGTATCAATCTATCATCTGCCCAATCACCACCACCAATAACGTTTCCAGCTCTTGCAGAAGCTAAAGAAGCTGTTTCTTTTGTATTAAAAAAAGATCGTCTATAGGCTGAAGTTACCAATTCGGCACACCCTTTACTACTACTATATGGATCATGACCTCCCATAGGTTCATTTTCTCTATAGCCCCATTCCCATTCTTTATTTTCATAACATTTGTCCGTAGTAACAGAAACAATTGCTTTCAAGTTGGAACATAACCTTGCTGCTTCCAAAACATTTACCGTTCCAATAACATTTGTTGTATAGGTTTCTACAGGTTCTATATATGACAAGCGTACCAATGGCTGCGCAGCCATGTGAATCAAAATATCTGGACTAAAATCTGACATACTTTTAGAAATTTTTTTCAAATCTCTAATATCTCCAATTTCAGATTCTATACCTTTTGCTACTTGAGCTTTATGAAACAAAGCAGGTTCTGTATTTGCTTCTAAAGAATACCCTTTTACAATAGCTCCCATAGATTCGAGCCATAAAGTAACCCAACTTCCTTTAAATCCTGTATGACCAGTTAAAAAAACTCTTTTCCCTGCCCAAAAAGAAGCATTCACTTTTCCTTTTAATCCTTCCATACTTTCCAAGGTGCTTTATTTGTATCCCACAATTCTTCCAAATGCGTTTTATCTCTTAATGTATCCATTGGTTGCCAAAAACCCTCATGTTTAAAAGACATTAATTCACCGTCTTTTGCCAATCCTTTAAGGGGTTCTTGCTCCCAAACTGTTTTATCTCCATCAATTCTATCAATTACTTTAGGAGATAACACAAAAAAGCCTCCATTTATCAATGCACCATCACCTCTTGGTTTTTCTTGAAATTGTTTTACTGCTCCATTTACAATTTCCAATGCTCCAAATCTTCCTGGAGGAAAGGTAGCGGTAAGCGTAGCGTCTTTTCCATGTGATTTGTGAAACTCTAATAATGCCTTTATATCAATATCTGCAACTCCGTCTCCATACGTAAAACAGAAAGCTTCTTCTTCTTCTAGATAAGGTAATACTCTTTTTAATCTCCCTCCTGTCATAGATTCATCACCAGTATCTATTAAAGTAACCGTCCATGGTTCTGCTCTTTTTTTATGTACAATCATTTTATTATCTTTCATATTGAAAGTTAAATCTGATTGATGCTTAAAATAATTGGCAAAATATTCTTTTATTACATAACCTTTATATCCACAACAAATAATAAATTCATTGATTCCATAATGGGAATAAGTTTTCATAATGTGCCATAAAATTGGTTTACCACCAACTTCTACCATAGGTTTAGGTTTTGATACCGTTTCTTCACTTAGTCTTGTTCCTAGACCTCCTGCTAAAATTACTGCTTTCATAGTTTGTTTTTAATTAGTACAAATAAATGCATCAGAGAAAAAATTATTTTCTGACAATGAGTTTTTTATAAAAAGTTTTTTTGATGATTCAATCATTTCATTTGAGCCACAAGCATAAACTTGTGAAGTTTCTAATTTAATATCATGCTTTAAAACTACATCTTGAACATAACCAGTTGCTCCATTCCAAGTTTCATTAGCTCTCGATAAAACGGGTACATAATTGATGTCAAGATTACTTAACAATCCCGGGTTCCAAAACAAATCTTCTTCATATCGAGCTCCATTGAATATCCATATTTGTTTTTCTTTAAAGTTCTCCGGAAATTCTAAAATCCCTTCAATAATAGACTTTACTGGAGCTATTCCTGTACCTGTTGCTAAAAAAATAATATTTTCACTATCGGAATCTCGAAGAAAAAAAGAACCTAATGGACCTTCTATTCTTAACAAATCATTTACTTTAGCTTCCTCAAACCAATATTTACTCATCAAACCATTTTCATATCTTTTGATATAAAACTCCAATTGATTATTATTTAAAAAATTATTAGCAACAGAGTAACTTCTAGTTATATTTCCTTTTATTAAATTTACGTATTGACCCGAAATAAATTTAAAATTAGCATTTGGTGGTAACCTTAAAATTACTTTAATTACATCTTTGGTAATCTTCTCAATTAAATTGATTTTGGCAGGAACAATCTTTTTATCGTATAAAACAATATCTCCTAAATCTTCAATATCTAAAGATAGATTTGATAATGGTTTGGCATTACAGGACAATACAAATCCCTTACTTTTTTCTTCATCCGATAAAACCAATTCATCTAATTTATTAAAAGTATCTCCTTCTAACACTTTTACTACACAACTTCTACATCTAGCCGTAAGACAACTATGCTCTAAAATGATTCCAGCTGATTTTGCTGAATCAAATATAGTTGTTTCCTTTTCGCAAGAAAAGGTCTTATTATTCTTTAATCTTATTTCAAACATAAAATTTTATTTCTATGATTCATTATATTATAATAACCTATCTTTCAATCTTGAATAGACAGAAAACTTGCTTTTATATTCTTTTAATAATTTTTTATCAGCCTTGACTACTGTATCAAAAACAAAAATAGATTGATTACTTGTATCTAGAACAGTATCAAAACGTATTGTGTTTTTTGTATGAGTTGCTTCCTCTCCAAAACCTATACTTACAACCTTTGATAAAGAAGGAAAAATAGTATATTGGTTCCTCTTAAATTGATTGTAACACCACCTAATAGCCCATGAATCAATAATTCCTTTCATTTGATTACTTAACATCCTAGACAAATCACTACCTCCTCTGTTAAATTTAATTTTTGAAAATATAGATTTATTAAATTCATGATAATCTTTAATCTCCCAATCAATATCATTCCAAGATCTACTCCAAGCTGCCCAACCCCAAGAAGAAGCTCTATAACCAATATAATAATCTTTTTTTGTTTTTTTTAATGATGTTAAATTCATTGAATATCCTGAAATTGAAAATACCTGATTATTTTCTTTATAAAAATCAAGAGCCTGATTCATAAAATCTAAAAAGTTAGGTGATGTAATTAAATCATCTTCTAAAACAATTACCTTACCATATAGATTTATAACCTGACTTACTCCTGTTATTATTGATTTAGCAAGTCCTTTATTCTCTTTAGGCTCAAAAATAGTAATCTTTTTAAAACCTGTAATTGTTTTTAAAAAGGATCTAACTTTATTTATCTTTTCCTTTCCTTCTTCGTTTTTCCAACCGTCAGAAAAAATGTAGAGAACACTTTTGGGTGCTAAATTATTTAATTGAAGAGCTTCTACAGTTTTTTTTGTTTCTTCAAATCTATTATATGTAAAAAGGCATATAGGTGCGTATTCTTCATTCTTTTTCATATAGTATTTAATTTTTAACTCTATAAGATATATTCATTTTATGATAGCAGAGTATGAGCAAAGTTTTTAGGTGTATGTTCTTGTAAAAATGTATCTGTAGATCTACTATTGTACTCAATTGTTTCAATTTTACTCATGGCATCTGCTATATTTTTAGGATCGATACTAGCTAAACAAACCCCCATTTTATTCTCTTTTATGATTCGACCAATTAAACCCAATGATGGTCCTATTACTGGCTTATTCGCATACATAGCATGTCCTAAAATACCACTAGAAGCCTCTGGATTTTTGTAGGGCATTAAAATATAATTACTTTTTAGAAACAAAGAAGCCATTTTGGAATTAGCTACAAAACTATTATCCCAAATCAATTGTGTGAATGTTTTTTTATTTGCCAATTCTATATCTTCTAAAATTTGTTTTTCTAAAATTTTATCACTCGTTTTACCCACTATTAAAATAGTAGTTTTTTTTTGAATTCTTTCTTCTAATAAATATGTAGCAGCAATAATCTCTATCACACCTTTACGATCTGACAATGATCCAAAATGTAAAAAAACGCTTTTATTTGCAGCAATATCATATTGATCTTTTAAAGAAAAATTTTTAATTGGTTTTATTATTGGTATTGGGTCTACCAAGTACTTAAATACATCTTTCTTTTTAAACTTATTATTAAGCATTAATGCACTTTGTTTATCGTTTAATAAAAAAATTGAATCTATACTTTTATTATGCATCGCCAAAAGAAGAGGATACAATCTTCTTAAATAGTAATAATAACTTTTTAAAGAACTTATTTTCATATTTGTAAATTGCATAAATAGAATACCTTTTACTCTACAAGCCATTTTTACAAATCCTAGCCCAATTTGAAAATTATTGAAAAACATTAAATAACAAACATCTATATTTAATTGATCTACATAACTTTTTACAAGTTTTGTATTATTTATTGATTTTTTAACCTTATTACCAACTTCTATACTTTCAATTTGTAATGTAGAGACTTCTATAAAAATAATATTCTTAAATGCAGACACTAACTTAACTCCCTCTGTATTGGTTGATAAAAAATTTTGATGCACCACAAAATAATAATTATTTTGGGAGTTGTTATTAGTAGACAAATATTTTAGAATATGATTTATATATTCTATATGATGTCCTGTAATTTGTATGTCAAAAAATAATAAGTTCATGTTTTTTTTAAGATCGTAATATGAAAATTAGTTATTAATTTTAATAAAATTATTTTTATTTGCATTCAGAATATGTAAAAACACCAAAATTAACAATGCTCTAATAAAACCATTATTAGATAAAATAGAGCCTTTAAAATTACTAATAAGGATTAAAACAAATGAACTTGTAATTAAAACTTTATACCTAATGTTTACATTTTTCATATTTCGAAATAATACTCTTTTTAGATTATAGAAATAAACAAAAATATAAACTAAACCTCCAAATAAAAGATAATTAATATACCCCATATCAGAATTTTCATCATATTCATTGCCAAACAAGTATCTACCCTCACCAAAAATAAAACCTGAAGTTGTCTTTGGCCAAAAAACCATTTTATCAAAAAGTGTATACAAATGTCCTTTAGACTTACCAGAGCCAACTCCTCTAAAAAATGTTTGTTCAAAATTCTCAAAACCTATAACTTGAATCATTAAAAAACCACAAAAAGCTAAAAAAAAACCTGCAAAAATTAAAATTCTAAGATATTTAAATATTAGTTTGAAAGAATTTCTTTGGGAAGGTAAATACAAAAAGTAAACTAAAAAGACCACAGGTAAAGCAAACAAGCCAATTCTTGCATTAAAAATAATACTAATTAAAATAAAGGGAATGTATTTTACGTACCTATATTTTCTATTTATAATCTCAAGAAAAATAATCATTAGTACTAAACCCTGAAAAACAGGAAAGGCAAATAAATACTCAGATGAAAGGCCGAAAATTCTAAACATAAAAATACCTTCTTTAGACTCCTCTAAAAAAGTAAGATTCATTAATCCTAAAAGCATATTTTTTGCAGCTGGTGCAACAAACATAATAGAAGCTATCATACCTTGTACAAACCCAACTATTACAAAACCTTCTAATAACTTATCCACCGACCATTTTTTATGATGCAAATATACCGCTAATGCTAGACATATAAAAAATGCGTTTACTAAAAGCCTCAATTGCTTAAAGTAATACAAACTTACTAATTCCATGCGGTACGCATGTGTATGAATTGAATCTATATAATAAGAATAGGCTATTATAATAATTTGTATAATAAAATATAAAATAATTCCTTTTTTAAGAAATGCACTCAAAAACCATTTAAAATGTATAATAGACCATACAAACCCTAAAAATATTAGTAAATATTCTGGTGATATTACTAAAAATTTTAAAGGTGGGAAATAAATTGCTAAAAACAATATAAATATTACAAAGAAAAAAACAACCCTTTCCCGATTTATCATAACTCTTTCTTAATTTTTAATTTATTCTTTTTTCTTAATAAAATAAACCTTTATGAAGCTAATTATTTATGTTCTGTAAAACAACATCTCCAAAAAAATAAACCACGGTCTTTACTTATTACAATTTTTTCTATAATATTTACTTTAATAACTTAAGAATTTTCATCTTTATGAGAATAGAAATTCTATATCCAAAAACATATTTTAAAATTCTAATAATAGGATGCTGTAACTTATTTAAACTTGCAAAACCCAAATCATTAATTTTATCAATTCCATTTTGCACCTCTTTCGAATTCATCACAACAAGTCTTTCACAAAGACCATTCATCATCTTAGCTATATAATAATTCTCATTTAATTTTCCATTCAGGATAATAAAATCCGCGCAAAGATAAAAGGATTTTATATAACTCTCAAAATACAACACATCTTTCTTTTTAGCTGTAATGGAGTTTGGATTTAATATTCTGTAAAAGACCTCTCCTTTATTAGAATAAATTCCTTTTTTAGAATTTAAAATAACCCGTCCAAAAAAGTCCCCATCTTGATTTCTAGATAAATCTTGCCTCCAATCTCCAGTAGAAATTATTAGTTTTCTAGGGACTAACCAACAACTGGTTTGCAACCAACCTGTTTTTAATAAATAATTAAAAAAAGTAATAGACCTAGTATAGTTTATAGATATAGAATTCTGATTCAATATTGATTTCTCTATATCATCTGTAAATCTACTGTATTTACAATAAGAAATAGTTGAATCATCTTCATTTTTTAATATATTTATTTGGCCCTCAATTTTATCATCACTCAATAAGTCATCTGCATCTAAATATTGTATAAATTCTCCTTTAGATTTTTTAAATGCTAAATTTCTAGCAGCTGGTGCTCCAGAATTTAACTGCTTGTATACCTTTATAAATTTGTATTGCGCAGCATATGTTTCACAAATCTTATAGCTCGAATCTGTTGACTCATCATCAACGATAATAATTTCAATATTTTTATATTTTTGACTTAAACAAGAATCTAATGTTTCATTAATATAATCCTCCGAATTATACATAGGAATCAAGATTGAAACTAATGGTTTTATACATTCTTCCATAGAATTATTATAAATTAATTATTTTTACGTGATAAACACAATAAACTCTTGTTATTAATAATTATTACTAACTTTAAAACTTATTAAACAAAAATAAAAATCTAATTTTTCTAATTGTATTTGTTTAGATTCGTTCATAAGCTAAATTAACTTTTCTTTAATTATTTTTTTATAATTTAAAGATTCATCATTTTTGTTGTCTATAACAAGTTTTCCTGCAATTTCTTCTATATAAGTAAACAAGTTATTCTTTTTAGTTGGGTTAAAATAAAGAACTTCCTTATTATCAATTAATTCTTTATAAAAATTATATCCTATTTCTCCTATTACTACATTAATGTTCACTTTTAATAAAGTCGCTTCTAAAATACATCCTGAAAAGTGAGATAAGTGTGCATAACAATTTGTCAGAATAAGTGGTAAAGGAGTTTCTGTACCATAATCTATCTTGACTTTATCTGAAAGATTTTCACTTTCTAATGTTAATAACAACTCTTCAATTTCTAGTTTTTTCATTCTTGGATGTAATCTCAACCACCAAATATATTCATTTGAACTACTTTTAATTCCCTTAATTATGTAATCATGTAAAACTGGAATACTATTAGTTTGCATAGAATACATAATAATTTTTTTTTCTGTATTTAAATCTATTCTGGCATCAGACAAATAATCCGCCCAAATATTTCCACCCAGTATTGTTCTATGGTCTTTAGTTTTAGAAAACATTTTATTTAGAGAATTAGAAGAACTCTTATCCCAACTCCAAAAAACATTAGGTAAAATTGTAAATCCATTTTCAGGAATATTTAAAAAATTATAAAAAGGATGAAACTCTCCTTGACCACCATGCTGCATATCTATAGAAGTAATACCTCTCTTTTTAGCTGCCAAAATAAAACCAAAATGTGTAATAGTGTAATAGCATAATAAAAAAACTCTTTTAGGTCTTATTTCTTCAAGAAGGAAATTAGCTATTTTTTCCCACAGGAGTAATCGATTAAACATTTCATTTATATCTTTTTTTATTGTTTCTGAAGGAACTTCAATCTGTTTTGATATTTTTTCTATTACATAATTAAAATCTTTAAAATCTTTAAAACACAAAGATTGACTTTTTCCATTTATTCTAAAATAAGCATGATAGCTTTCCAAATTCATCAATCTATGTTTCTTATAATAATTTCTATTTACTTGAAACATACCTAGAGATAAAGAATTCTCTGAATTTTCAGCTTCATAAAAATCCATCATAGGATCAAAATGTTTATTAAATGTATTACCTTCCCAAGAAACTCTAAAATGTTCTTCACTCAAAAATAAATTATCAACACTTTTTGGTTTACTTATATTTACATTATAAAAACCGATAAAATAGTTATAAATAAGCTTAAAGCCTCTTAAAATTTTACCTTTATAAATACTAATTTTACTTGGTTTTTTCCTTTCTGATTTATCATAATTAACAAAAAAACCTTTCATCTTCAAAATAAGCCATATGGGAACACCCTTATAATTCCATTCATGAACAGGGTGATTCTTTTCTATTGAACCAAGTAAATCTATTATCTTTTTTCTTTCTTTAAACTCCATTATAATTACTAAATTTAATGATATTGACCAATTTCATTTAACTTATCATAGTGATTAATATCTCTTTGAGAGAAAACTTTAGCTGGATGTCCTCCAGCTATTGAGTATTTTGGTATGTTATTAACCACTACACTACCTGCTTGTATTATCGCACCTTCTCCGATGGTAACACCTCCTAGAATTATAACATTATTTCCAAACCAAACATTATTTCCTATAAATGTTTCTTTTAGAATATAAGTATTATCATAAGGTATTGCAGTTCCTTTATCAAAATTATGAATACTTGTTATTATTTGACAATTCTTACCTGAATGAAAATTATTTCCTATAACAACCTTTCCCTTACCATTAAACATCATGCCATTAAAATTAACATTATTACCTAAAAATGTTTTATTGTTAACTAATGATTTTCCGTTAACTTTTAGACCTGAACCTACTGATTTTGCCATTTTAATAATATTATAATGGTAGTATTTATTTAAATATTTCTGATGAATTTTTAATAATTTGAAATAAATTTTAATTAAAATCATGAATTTTCTTTGTTTTTATAAAAAAATATAAAATTACCAATGTTATTAATGTAAAGATTATAGATAATAAAAATTTTAACGAAGTATTGAATTCTACAATAAAATAAACTATTACAGTTAATAGTACTGTTGTCAAAAGCCAGTAAAGTTGATAGTAATTAACTTCATTCTCTTCCTTAAACACTTTTAGATAATAGCCGGCATACCCCATTAACATTAAAGATAAGAATGTAGTAAAAGCAGCAGCTTCAAAACCAAACACGGGAATAAAGATAAAATTTAACCCTAAATTAATTAGACCAACAGTAAATGTTAGTTTCCATAAAAAATTAGTTTTTTCTTTATAAAATAGTTTGTTTACAGCACCTAAATACATGGGTCTATAATTGTAAGACATGGCTATAATTATAGCCAAATAATACATTTTATTTAATACATCATTATTAATTAAAATATTAAATATTTCTTTCATCCACATACAACTTACAAATGTAATGTAAAAGAAACCTATCTGTAATATAAAAATTAAATCTCTAGCTCCTCTATCATTCTTTTCTTTATACATTTTATTCATCATTGGCCCGACGGCATAACCTGCTGCAACCCCCAAAGAACTATAAAGATTCCCAATGCTATAGGCAATATTGTATTTACCTATATCTCCTGTTGATGTTTCAACTACATCCATTACCATTCTATCTGAGCTTTCTACCAAGTAAGCTGAATAATGATGTGGAATTATGGGAATTGAAACTTTTAAACTTTTTTTTATTAACCTATATTTGAAATTATAAATAGGAGAAATTTTATATTTTATATTTATCGGATACAAATAAGAAAAATTAGTTAATAATCCAACAATACAGTTTGTCCAAAACCACCCCATAAACCCTATTTTTAAATAACTTATAAAAAACAAGTTCATAATAACAGTCAAAATTCCAAAAACCGAAGTTCTTAATGCGATTTGTAAAGGTTTTTGTTGTAATTGATAATAGGTCATTCCAACTAATGAAGTTGCCTTGAAAAAAATAAATGGTGTTACAATTAATAAAACTAATGTAATCCTATTCTCAATAGCTTCAATTGGAATTATTAAATAAACAAAAAAACCTAATAAAAAAGAAAATAAGAGATTCCAAATATTTAAAAAACCATAGATCTGTCTCCAAACCCACTTATATTGACCAGGATAATAATAAAAACCATTTACTAAAATCAACCTAAGTCCCAATGTAGAAAGAACTGAAACAGCAGCTGTATAAGCCGTAACTACTCCAAAAACTCCGTAATCTACATCCGTTAAATCTTTTGTTATTATTGGTAATGCAAGTAAACTAAAAATTTTTGGGATCTGTGGTGCTAAGCCGTATATGGCAGTATGAGAAACTAATTTTTTTAACATTTATTTTCTTTTGACTCCTAAAAAAAGGAAAATAATTTAATTAAAAAAGAAGAAATACCTTCAGTAATTAAACAAATAAGTATTTCTTCTTAATTATTTTAATATGATTAATTATTTTCTATTTTTCAACTTTTCTCTTTGAACAGCTTCTATAGCTAAAATATCTGTTTGCTTGTAAGTAAGTGCTTTTTCAACAGCTCTCAAATCTCTTACTAACTTACGTAAACCTGCTGGCTCTAAAGAAGCAGAATGGTCTGTACCTTTCCAAGTTCTGTCTAAAGTATAGTGTCTTTCTACCCATGTAGCACCTAAAGTATACGCTGCAATGTCAACAGCTATTCCTAGGTGATGACCTGAGAAACCTATTTCCTTTACTCTATGTCCATATTTTTCTTTTAAAAGTGTAATATCTAACAAACAAACGTCCTCAAAAGGAACTGGATACCCTGATGTACAGTTATACAATACCAAGTCTTTATTTTTCCCTTTGCTTTCAAAGAAAGAAACCAAGTCTTCTATTTCATCCTTAGTAGTCATTCCTGTAGAACAATGAATTTCTCCTCCATAATTCTCACATAAATAACCTAACATTTCATAATTATTATTACATGCAGATGGTATTTTTATTAACTCAGGATTTAAACTTGCTATTTCTTTTGCAGATGTTAAGTCCCAAGTAGAAGTAGACCAAACAATACCTAAATCCTCACAATATTCTTTTAGCTCTTTATTTTGTTCTAAAGAAAACTCTAGAAACTCTCTATGAGCTCCATAAGTCTCTCCATAAGAATTTACAGGATTTGGATGAACTGCGTTGTATTGCTCTTCTGTTAAAAGTTCTTTATTGTTTCTCTTTTGAAACTTTACAACATCTGCTTTACAAAATATTTTTGCAACTTTAATCAATTCCTTTGCAATTTCCATATCTCCTTTATGGTTGCAACCTATTTCAGCAATTACTTTAGCTCTATTCATTTTTTAAAAATTTAATTATTCAATTATTCAATTATTCTTTTATTATAATTTATAATAAACTGGCAAGCTTCCCTTATTGCTTGGTCTCCTCCATTATTATTTAATATAAAATCACAATAGGGCTTTACCTCGTTTACAGCATCATTGGGGCAAAACCCCCATAATACAGAGCTAATATTAACCAAATCATTTACATCATCTCCAACGTAAGCAACTTCATTTCTTGTTAGAGAGTATTGCTTTAAAACGTTGTCTAATCTAGAGTATTTATCTTTAACCCCCATATAAAGTTCTAACTTTAATTTAGCCATTCTTGAGGCAACTATTGGTGAATCTTCAGAAGTCATTACAATTACATTAACACCACTTAGCCTTAAATTTTCTAATCCCATACCATCACGCAAAGAGAAAAACTTTTCAAGCTCTCCACTTCCAGTTACCCCAACAGTACCAGGTGTAAAAACACCATCTACATCTAATACTAACAACTTAATTTTAGAAATTGATTTTTTAAAAGAGTTAAGCCTATTTAATAATAATTTTTCTATTATCAATACATCACTAATTTCGTCTATCTCTGTTAAAGTATCCTCAGGCATCTCTATCATAGAGATATTACCTCCTAAACGATTTTTAGATTTTAAAAACTGTTCTTTTGTTGAGGCATAAACAGCTCCGTTTTCTATTCTTAGTCCCTCAAAATCCTGCCTTCTAGGTCTAGATTTGTAATCATAGTTTATACTTTTTGAATCTTCACTCCAAATAAAACGCTTTGTTTTCACTACGGTTAACACTGAATCAAAATCGTTATCATTAATATCAGCCAAAACATTATTAATATCGTTTCTACAAGTTAGAGGCGATGTAGCTTGTAATAAACAAATAATTTCGAAATCCCATTGTATTTTTTCTGCAAATTCAAACATGGCAGCCTCTGTACTAGCTATGTCATTTGCATTTTCCGCAGACCTTTTAATTACCTTTACTTTATCAGTCCAATGGTATTCTTTTTCAACTTGATCAATAATTTCTTCATCATCAGTAAAAATATAAACCTCATCCAATTTTGAAAAAATTGCCTCACCTAAGCACCATTGATAAAGTCTTCTTCCTAAGATCTTCATCTTATTTTTACCAGGAATTCCTTTAGAACCTTTCCTCAATGGAATTATAGCTACTGACTTTCTAATATTCTTGTTTAACTCCATATTCATTATTATTATTATTATTATTCAATCAAAAAAAACTAAAATCACCAATTTTTTTTATTGAAAATCATTCTTATTCTTTTAACTTTATTCAGCCTGCTTTAAAATTTCATGACCTGCTTTTAATAAATCAACATCTTTCTTCATTAATGCAACATCTCCTTCCATCATGTCTTTCACTAAAGAAGCTAAATCATGCTCAGGAATCCATCCTAATTCTTTTTTAGCTTTTGTTGGATCTCCAATTAATAAATCTACTTCTGTTGGACGAAAATAAGATGGGTCTACAGATAACACTTCTTTCCCTATTTCTATTTGAAAATCTTTATGGTTACAAGCTACTACAAAAGCTTTTTCATCAACACCTTCTCCTTTAAATTCTACTTCGATGCCAACTTCCTCAAAAGCCAAACGTACAAAGTCTCTTACAGTTGTTGTTACACCTGTTGCAATTACCCAATCTTCTGGTTTATCTGCTTGTAAAATCATCCACATCATTCGAACATAATCTTTGGCATGGCCCCAATCACGTTTTGCTTCTAAATTTCCTAAAAATACTTTTTCTTGTAATCCTAAAGCTATTTTAGCTACTGCACGCGTAATTTTTCTTGTTACAAAAGTCTCCCCTCTTCTAGGTGACTCATGATTGAATAAAATACCATTACATGCAAACATGTCATAGGCTTCTCTATAGTTTTTAGTAATCCAAAAACCATATATTTTTGCAACTCCGTATGGAGAACGTGGATAAAATGGAGAAGATTCATCATAAAAACCTCTTTCATTTTTATTTTCTGGCATACCACCATATAACTCAGAGGTAGATGCTTGGTAAATTCTTGTTTTCTTTTCTAATCCTAAAATCCTTACAGCTTCTAAGATTCTTAGCGTTCCTAATCCATCAACATTACCTACATATTCCGGTGTGTCAAAAGAAACCGCTACGTGAGACATGGCTCCTAGATTATAAATTTCATCTGGTTGGCATTCTTGGATAATACGAGTCAAATTCATAGAATCTGTTAAATCTCCATAATGTAATTTCAATCTTTGATCTGGATCGTGTGGATCTTGGTATAAATGATCTATTCTATTGGTATTAAAAAGAGATGATCTCCTTTTTACACCGTGTACTATATATCCTTTTTCTAATAACAATTCTGCTAAATAAGATCCATCCTGACCTGTAATTCCTGTAATTAATGCTACTTTCATGTTCGTTGTTCTTTGTTGGTTGATCGTTGTTCGTTTTTCGTTGGTCGTTATTCGTTGTTCGATGGTCGTTATTCGTTTTTCGTTGGTCGTTATTCGTTGGTCGTTATTCGTTGTTCGTTGTTCGATGGACGTTGGACGAGAAACGATGGACGAAAAACAATTTTTCACTTTAGTGATTTTATTAATTTATATAACATCATTTTAATTCTCGTACAAAGATCAAACAATTTCTTATATTCTTCTTTAGAAATATACTCTAAATCTTTTGCCAAGAACAATTGATAATTGGCTTCTTCTAACGAGCCTTTAGCAATATATAAAAACTGAATAAATTCCTTTTTATACTGCCTCCCTTGCCCTTCTATGATATTTGTTGGAACACTACTAGAACTTCTTCTTACCTGATTGGTTAATCCAAATTTTTCTGAAGAAGGAAAGTTTTTTGAAACTTGGTATACATCAAGAGTTAACTGATGCGCTAGTTTCCAAACCTCTAGTTTACATTCCATATTTGTTGGTCGTTGGTCGTCTTTCGATGGTCGATTTTCGTTGTTCGTTGTTCGTTGGTCGTTAGTCGATGGACGAAAAGCGATGTACGAGAAACGATTTCGTTATCCGTTGTTCGTTTTTGGTTGTTCGCTGTTCGTTGTTCGTTGTTCGATGGACGGCAAACGAAAGACGAAATACGATTTTTTATAATTTAACTTCTTTAAAATTTTCTATATTTTCCAAAAACCAAGTATACGTTTTTTGTATTCCTGGTTCTAATTCTGTTGAATATTGCCATCCAATTTCTTTCATTTTAGAAACATCCATCAATTTTCGTGGAGTTCCATCCGGTTTTTCTGCATCCCAAACAATTTGTCCTTGATGACCTATTACCTTTTGAATGGTTTCTGCCAATTGTTTAATAGTAATATCTTTACCAGAACCTACATTGTATAAATATTCTGGTAATTCATTTTCCAATGCATAAACTACAGCTTCCGCCATATCATCTACATATAAAAACTCGCGCATAGGAGTTCCGCTACCCCACAATTCAACAGGCTCATTGTTCTTAAGTTTAGCTTCATGAAATTTACGAATCATTGCAGGCAATACATGAGATGATTTTAAGTCGAAATTATCATGTGTTCCATATAAATTTGTAGGCATCAAGCTTACATAATCTTTTTGAAATTGCTTTCTTATGGCCTGACATGCTTTTACTCCTGTAATTTTTGCTATTGCATACCACTCATTCGTTGGTTCTAAAGTATCTGTTAACAGATACTCTTCCTTTAAAGGCTGTGGAGCAAATTTTGGATAAATACAAGAACTCCCTAAAAATATAAACTTATCAATTCCTGTTTTTAAAGCACTGTCAATTAAATTATTTTGAATCTGCATATTTTCCATCAAAAACTGATATGGAAAATTATTATTAGCCAAAATACCTCCTACTTTTGCTGCGGCATCTATAACTACTTCTGGTTTTTCTGTATGATAAAAATTAAGTACCGCTACCTGATCTTTTAAGTCAAGTTCTTTACTAGATTTTCCGATTAAGTTTGTATACCCTTTTTTTTCTAAAGTTCTCCATACCGCAGAACCTACCATACCTCTATGCCCTGCAATATAAATTTTAGTATCTTTTTTCATCTGTTTTATTTCCCTATTTGAAAATATTCAAATCCTTTTTCTTCTAAGTTAAAAGCATTGTATTGATTTCTACCATCAAAAATAATTGGATTCTTTAGTTGTTGTTTAATTTCAACAAAGTCAGGAGATCTAAACTCTTTCCATTCCGTTAACAAAATTAAAGCATCCGCATCTTGTAACACTTCATATTTAGAAGTACAATACGTTATATTTTTAGCATCTTTTAAGTAAAATTCTTTTGATTCCTCAATTGCTTTTGGATCATAAGCTTTTACTTTTGCCCCTCTTTTTTCCAATTCTTTTACAATATAAATTGCTGGTGCTTCTCTCATGTCATCTGTACCTGGCTTAAAAGCCAATCCCCATAAACCAAAAGTCATTCCTGATAAATCTTCTCCAAAACGTTTTACAATTTTATTTGCAATCACCAATTTTTGAGCATCATTAACATTCTCTACAGATTCTATTAAGTTTGCTTTATATCCGTTCTCTTCTGCAATTTTCTTTAAAGCTTTTACATCTTTAGGAAAACAAGAACCTCCGTAACCTGCTCCTGGATATATAAAACTGTAACCAATTCTTTTATCTGAACCAATACCTATTCTAACCATATTTGCATCCGCGCCTACTCTTTCACAAATATTAGCAATCTCATTCATAAATGAAATTTTTGTTGCTAGCATGGTGTTTGCAGCATATTTTGTCATTTCTGCAGAACGAATATCCATCGTTATAAAACGATCATGAGTTCTAAAGAATGGAGAGTATAATTGCTTCATTAACTCAAAAGCATACTCAGAATCAGCTCCAATCACTACTCTATCTGGTTTCATGAAATCATCTATAGCTGCCCCTTCTTTTAAAAACTCAGGATTAGAAACTACACTAAATTCAATCACTTCATTTCTTTTATCAAGCTCTGCTTGAATAGTTGCCTTTACTTTATCTGCCGTACCAATAGGAACAGTAGATTTATCAACAACAATTAATCTTTTATTCATTGTTTCACCTATAGACTTTGCTACAGCTAAAACATATTGTAAATCAGCAGAACCATCATCGCCCATTGGCGTACCAACCGCTATAAAAACAATCTCTGCATCACTAATAGCATTTCCTAAATTGGTCGTAAAAAATAAATTTTTATTCTTTACATTTTTTAAAACCATTTGTTCTAAACCTGGTTCAAAAATTGGAATAATTCCTTCCTCTAATTTTTGAATTTTCTTTTGATCTATATCTACACACGTAACTTTGTTCCCCATTTCAGCGAAACAAGTACCAGAAACTAAACCAACATAACCTGACCCAACTACAGTAACATTCATACTATTTATTTTTTTTTTTAAAATTTCTTTCTTTTTTCACAATTTGTAAACAAGACTTTACTTAAAACTGTGCAACTATTTAATTTTCTAAATACTTATTATTAGAAAACTGATTTAATATTTAGCTTCTACGTCTAAATACCTCTTTATAAATCTATGGTAATTTCATTCTAATTAAGACACAAAAAAACACTTAGAAATAAGTGCTTCTTTTTTAAATCTAATTATTTTTTAACAACCAAGAAGATGATTGAATTTTATCTCCTAAACCATCTATTAAATCAATATTTAACTCTTTACATACAGGTGCTTCTGGAATAGAATTATTATCTTGATCTCCGCCATTTGCAAAACCCAATTGATATTCATTTCCATACTTCTCATGAATAGCACGTATAGATCCACAAACGGTTCTATCTTTATCTACAGAAACCATGGCTTTGTCTACCGACTTAATATTTTGTACAATAAACAAACGTTCTTCTTCCTTTTGAAACTCCTTAGAACCTTTTAAACCCCTTTGAAAATCGCTATTTACAATTACCAACAATTCATCGGCCAAAGCTTTTGCATTATTAATATACTCTAAATGTCCTTTATGAATAGGATTAAAATAACCAGAAACTATGATTAGCTTTTTCATTTTTTTTGCAAATATATGTTTAATTTTTAAGTGTCAAAATAGGTTTCCCATTCTTTTCTCCTTTAATAGTAGTAAATAAGAAATCCATATTTAAAGCACAATAAAAAAGTAAATATTACTTTATTTGTCCTTCTTTTTTAAATTTTCTTTCTCTTGAACCTCTTTACGGAGTCCACTACTTGAAAAACGGTGCTCCCTTTTATTAAAGAACAAATCGATCCCTTTTTCTTCACAATATTTTCTTCCAGTAAATTGCTTGCTAGCATATTCATCTCCTATAATACGCACATCTACTTTAAAAGACCTTAAAATATCTTCTAAATCTTGTTCTGTTGCGTAAGGCACAATCTCATCTACAAACCTACATCCTTTTAACTGTATGTATCTCTCAACAACCGATTGTACTGGCATATTTTTTTCTGGACGATCTAAAGTAGGATTGGTCTGTAATCCACAAATTAAATAATCACATTCCATTTTTGCCTCTTCTAACATTTTTACATGTCCGGCATGAAATAAATCAAAAGCACTAAAGGTAATTCCGATTTTCATAAATTTATTTTTTTTGCAAATATATGTTAATTATTTTATAATAAATAGTGCTTTCTAAACGGGGATAATTTCAATATTAAATTTGATAACAATGAAAAAAACAACCATATAAACCTAAGAATCTCATAAAGAGAGACTTACATCTAACAACTTACAAAAATATAAATCTAAATCAATCAGGAAAAGCCGTATTTTCAAAATTTAAAGAAAATACCACTTTTATAAATAAAACTCTAAAACGAATTCTATCAAGATAAGCCATTGCTTTTTTCACTTGTTAATAAAGGGATTTCAAAGATTCTATCTTTCATAAAAAAGCAAGCTTCAATAAAAAATTTTTACTAAAAATTTAATCATTTATTAACACCACAAAAATCTAAAACCACTTTATCTGCATCTACAGGCAATGTTTTAAACTCATTATGGGCAACAAGATACGCTACAATATCTGCTTTTTTAAATGCTTCTTTATAATTTGTAAGTTTAAAAATAGTATGTTCTGTAATATTGGGTTCTACAATAAAATATTCTTCATTGTTGGTATTTTGTAAAACTTTCTGAGCAATGTATTTTGCTGGAGATTCGCGTAAATCATCTATATTGGGCTTAAAAGCCAATCCCATTAAAGCAATACTAGGTTTTCTACCATGTTTTAATTCAAATTTCAACTTTTCATTCTGAATTTTTTCTGCACACCAAAAAGACTTGTAATTATTTACTTCTCTTGCCATTCCAATAATTTTAGATTCCATTGGGTAATCTGACACAATAAAATAGGGATCTACAGCAATGCAATGTCCGCCTACGCCACAACCAGGTTGCAAAATATTTACCCTTGGATGTTTGTTTGCTAAACTTATTAATTCCCAAACATTAATACCCGTTTTATCGCAAATTAAAGAAAGTTCATTTGCAAATGCAATTTGAACGTCTCTAGATGAATTTTCTATTAACTTACACATTTCTGCTGTTTTTGAATTTGTAGCATGCAATTCTCCTTTTACAAATTGCTTATAAAATTCTATCGCTTTTTGTGTAGATTTTTCATCAATACCACCAATAACCCTATCATTATGCACCAATTCGTGCATTATATTTCCTGGTAAAACTCTTTCTGGGCAATAAGCAATGTTTAATTTTCCTTTTAATAATGGTCTTATTGTATATATAAGATTCATCATTTTTTCTGTTGTGCCAATTGGTGATGTAGATTCTATGATATATAAATCGTCTTCTTTTAAAAACGGAATAATATTTCTTGTAGCTGCGTCTATATAAGAAATATCAGGTTCGTGATTTCCTTTAAACGGAGTGGGTACAACTATTAAATAAACATCAGCTTCAACAGGTGCTGAACTAGCCTTTAGAAATCCATTGTTAACAGCATTTTCTACTGCAATATTTAAACTTGGCTCTACAATATGTGTTTTCCCTTGATTAATAGTATTTACAATGGATTCATCAATATCTACCCCATGAACATGAATACCACTTTTAGCAATTAATGCCGAAGTAGGTAAACCAATATACCCCAATCCAATTGTTACTACTTTTACTTTACTCATTTATAAATTTGAAATAAAATCAATAATTCTTTCACAAGCTTTTCCATCTCCATAAGGATTATGTAAAGAATTCATAGAGTTATATTTAACTGAATTATCTAATAATTCTTGTGTTTCTTGTATAATTTTTTTGGTATTTGTGCCCACCAAAATAACCGTACCAACTTCTACCGCTTCAGGCCTTTCAGTTGTGTCCCTCATTACCAACACGGGTTTTCCCAAACTTGGTGCTTCTTCTTGTACGCCACCACTATCTGTTATAATTAAATAAGACAGTTTCATTAACCAAACAAATGTAGGATAAGAAAGCGGTTGTAAAAGATGGATATTTTTAACACCTCCTAAAAGTGTATTTACTGGTTCTAGAACATTCGGATTCAAATGAACTGGATACACTATTTCTACATCAGGATTTTGAATTGCAATTTTCTTAAGAGCCTCACAAATATTTAAAAATCCTTGACCGTGATTTTCTCTTCTATGTCCGGTTACTAAAATAATTTTATTCTTAAACGGAATTGTCTTTTTTATAGAAATAATTTCTTCATTTTCTAAATCTACAACCTTCAAAGAACTTTCTAATAATGCATCAATTACTGTATTTCCGGTAACTAAAATAGTCTCTTTTACAACATTTTCTTTTAATAAATTCTGTTGAGCTTTACTTGTAGGTGCAAAATGATAACTTGCAATTCTACTTGTTACTTGCCTATTCATTTCTTCAGGAAAAGGAGACAATAAATTATTTGTTCTTAAGCCTGCTTCTACATGACAAACTTTTGATTTTGCATAAAAAGCAGCAATACTTGCAGCCATACTTGTAGTTGTATCTCCATGAACAAATACAAAATCTGGTTTAAATGATTCTAAAATAGGTTTTAATCCTTCAAGTACTTCCGCTGTTAAGTTGTATAAATTCTGATTCGGTTTCATTAAACTCAAATCAAAATCTGGAATAATATTAAAAAAACTCAAAACTTGGTTTAACATTTCTTTATGTTGACCAGTTACACAAACCTTCGTTTCAAACCTACTATCACCTAAAAACTTATTGATTAATGGCGCCATTTTAATTGCCTCAGGTCGTGTTCCAAAAATAATAAGGATTTTCTTCTTCATTTCAATCAATTGATAAACTGATACTATTTAAACCCAAGTTAATTAAAGTTGAAGTATTGCTTTCTAGTTTCAAAAAAACAGTCTACAATTCAATACACTTTTAACCTTTTGTTACATCTACACAAGTAACTGTGTTTCCCATTTCGGAAAAACAAGTTCCAGTAACCAAACCAACATAACCTGTACCAATTACTGCTATTTTCATCTTACAAAAGGATGTTTTTCTCCCTGAGTTACCAAGCCATTATTACGAATTGCATGTACAATATTTATAGAATTTCTAGCATCTTCTAGACCAAAACCATTTCCTTTTAAAATTCCTTGATAACTTTTTGTGTGCAATTCTGTAAATCCTCCGCTAAATTCTATTTCTTCTCCATCTACAGTTATAGATCTATAGGTTCTTTGTCCTTTTTCTTGAACTTCTTTAGGCAAGGAATTTTCATCAATAGACAAATACCATCTTACTCTAGCATTTTCAAACTCCAAATATCCGGCAGATTTGTCTTTTTCTCTTAAATGTACTTTATTTTCTTGTACTTCGCCAAAAATCCAAGAAAGCATGTCATAAAAATGGATACCAATATTAGTGGCTATTCCTCCTGATTTAGAGGCGTCTCCTTTCCAGGAAATGTCGTACCAATTACCTCTAGAAGTAATATAGGTTAAATCTACATCGTATTTTTCCTTTTTGTTTGCGGCTACAACTTTTTGCTTTAATGCAATAATACTTGGATGTAAACGTAATTGTAGAATTGTATTTATTTTTTGACCGTATTCTTGCTCAATATCACTTAAAGCATCTACATTCCAAGGGTTTAAGACTAATGGTTTTTCACAAATAGCATCTGCACCTCTGCGCAATGCCATTCTAATATGAGAATCATGTAAATAATTTGGCGTACAAATACTTACATAATCTAAATGAACATTTTGCTGGCGTTTTAATTTTTCTATATGACGATCAAATCGTTCAAATTCTACAAAAAAATCGGCTTTTGGAAAATAACTATCCATAATACCAACACTATCAAATTTATCTAACGCCGCTATTAAATTATTATGAGTATCTTTTATTGCTCTTAAATGTCTTGGCGCAATATAACCTGCGGCTCCTATTAATGCGAAATTTTTCATTTTATAATCCTCCATCTTTTATTTGTGTTGGAATACTATTTTTAACATCGTAAATTACGGACTTATCGTTCCGTAAATTACGATAGTCTAAATCTTTAAATTCTTTATGGTTTACAGCTAGAATTATGGCATCAAATTTATTTTCAGGAGTATTTTTTATCAATTTTAATTGATGTTTTGCTGCCAGTTCTTCCTTATGAACCCAAGGATCATAAACCGTAATTTGTACACCATACTCCTTTAAAGATTTAATAATATCTAAAACCTTTGTGTTTCTTAAATCTGGGCAGTTTTCTTTAAAAGTAATTCCTAAAATTAACACTTCGGCTCCTTTTATTTCTACTTCTTTTTGAATCATTAACTTAATTACTTGGCTAGATACATATCTGCCCATGCTTTCATTAATTCTTCTTCCTGCTAAAATTATTTCTGGATTATAGCCTAACTCCTGTGCTTTTCTAGCTAAATAATACGGATCTACTCCAATACAATGTCCGCCAACCAAACCCGGTGTAAATGGCAAGAAATTCCATTTTGTACCTGCTGCTGCTAAAACATCGTATGTATTAATATTCATTAAGCCAAAAATCTTAGCCAATTCATTTACAAAGGCAATATTAACATCTCTTTGTGAGTTTTCTATCACTTTAGAAGCTTCAGCTACTTTTATTGTTGGCGCTAAATGTGTACCTGCCGTAATTACAGATTTGTATAACTCATCTATCTTTTTCCCTATTTCTAAAGTTGAACCAGAAGTAACCTTTAATATTTTTTCTACAGTTCTTTCTTTATCTCCTGGATTAATTCTTTCCGGAGAATATCCACAGAAAAAATCTTTATTAAACTGCAAACCAGATACTCTTTCTAAAACAGGAACACACTCTTCTTCAGTTGCCCCCGGATACACAGTAGATTCGTAAATTACAACATCGCCATTTTTTAAAACTGCACCTACCGTTTCGCTTGCCTTTATTAAAGATTTTAAATTTGGTCTATTTTTTTTATCTACCGGAGTAGGAACTGTAATGATATAATAATTACAATCTTTAATTTCATGTACAGAAGTTGTACAAAACAATCCTTTTTTATCTGATGGTTTTTCTACTAATACTTCTTGTAGGGTTTCTTTAGATATTTCTTGTGTATCATCAATTCCTAATAGAATTTCTGAGACTCTATTAGCATCAACATCAAAACCAACTACGGCATATTTTGTAGCGAATAATCTTGCTAATGGTAACCCCACATAGCCTAAACCTATAATAGCTATTTTTAGCTGACTCATTTTATGTATTTTCTTACTACTATTTTCTTTCTTTTTTTCTAAAAGAAAATTTAGTACAAGAAGTTCTTAACTTCTTCTGAATATAGAATAGTTGGTATAATAGTTAATCACTTTTATTTATTCTTTATAAATACCCATTGCTGCATACTTGTCCATCCTTTTTATAACTAAATCAGTATCATTTAAGTTTTTTAGTTCTTCAAAAGCCGCTAAAATCTGATTTTCTACAGCTTTAAAAGCATCTTCTCTATTAGTATGTGCGCCACCAACTGGCTCTTCTATAATACCATCTATTAATTTCAATCTTACCATATCAGCACCTGTTAGCTTTAACGCTTCAGCTGCTTGTTCTTTAAATTCCCAACTTCTCCATAAAATTGAAGAACAAGATTCTGGAGAAATTACAGTATACCAAGTATTTTCCATCAT
The DNA here is from genome assembly GCF_051251875.1 of Polaribacter sp. Taxonomy (GTDB): domain Bacteria; phylum Bacteroidota; class Bacteroidia; order Flavobacteriales; family Flavobacteriaceae; genus Polaribacter. Next base: position 23,084 of record NZ_JBPOGL010000026.1, on the reverse strand, counting down.
ATAAACTCTATCTCCAACACCAATACCAACAGCACCACCAGAAGCTCCTTCACCAATTACTACTGTAATTATAGGTGTTTTTAAACGTGTCATTTCAAGAATATTTCTAGCAATTGCTTCTCCTTGTCCGCGTTCTTCTGCTTCCAATCCTGGATAAGCGCCTGGAGTATCTAATAAAGTAACAACAGGAATTCTAAATTTTTCTGCCATTTTCATTAAACGCAATGCTTTTCTATATCCTTCTGGATTTGCCATTCCAAAATTTCTATATTGTCTTGTTTTGGTATTGTATCCTTTTTGTTGACCTATAAACATAAAAGACTGGTCTCCTATTTTACCCAAACCACCAATCATGGCTTTGTCATCTTTTACATTTCTATCTCCATGCAATTCCATAAAAGTGTTGCCACAAATTGCTCTAATATAATCTAAGGTGTAAGGTCTATTCGGATGTCTAGATAGTTGTACACGCTGCCAAGGAGTTAAATTCTTGTATATATCTTTCCTAGCTTTATCTAGTTTTTTTTCAATTTTTTTACAGGTACCAGTTACATCAACGTCACTTTCCTTACCTATAATTTCACACTTTTGTAATTGATCTAAAAGTTCTTTAATGGGCATTTCGAATTCTAAATATTCCATCTTGTAGTTATATTATTTAGTTAATTGCAGAAACAAACATACTATAAAAATTGGCTGTATTTACAATAAATTCTCACTTTTTTCGATTCGTTTTTTCAATAATTTTATTTTTGATGTATTTTCTGTTCTTAATAATTCCATTTAATAAAACTACAAATAACACCAAAAAAGCGCCTACGTAAAAGGTAGGATTCATTTTTTCTTTATCACCAAAAACAAATAACGCCATTATTATAGCATAAATAGGCTCTAAATTTACGGTAAGCATAACGGTATATGGCGATAAATATTTCATAACTTTTACAGAGATAACAAAAGCATAGGCTGTACAAATACTACTTAAAATTAGTAAATAAATCCAATCCATTTTTGGAAGTTGAAAAAACTCCGCAGAAAATTTATTTGTACATAATAAATAGCAAGTAACCCCTAAAACACCAAAAATTAATTGATATAATGTTATTGTGTCTGCCGAATGTTTTTTAATAAAAAGTCCATTTAAAACAGAAAATAAAGTACCTAAAAACGAAGCTATTAACGCATATATAATTCCTAATTTAAATTGACTTTCAAAATTAAAAATAATATACAACCCCAGTATAACCAGTAATCCCAGTAGTATTTCTATTGCATTAATTTTCCTTTTAAAAAAAAGAGGTTCTATTAAAGAGGTAAAAAAAGCCCCGGTACTCATGGTTACCAATGCTACTGAAACGTTAGAAACTTTTATGGCTTTAAAAAAGAAAATCCAATGCAATGCTATAAGAATTCCTGTAAAAAAAAACTTTACAATTGCTTTATTTTCAATTTTAAAAGATTTTCTTTTGATGATAAAATAACAAACAATAAAAATAACTGCCAACAACATTCTATACCAAACTAAAGGTATGGCATCTATAGAAATTAATGCTCCTAAAATTGCGGTAAACCCCCAAATAAAAACAATAAAGTGTAATAGCAAGTAATTTTTGAGTCTACTTTCTAGCATTATTATACAAATAAATGGCTAAACAGCCAAAGAAAATATTTGGAAGCCATACATATAAAAGTGAGTTTACGCCAGCTACGGCTCCTAAAACTTCTGAAATTTTCATTAAAAAAACATAGAAAAACATAATACCAATTCCCAATGCTAAATTAACTCCTGTACCTCCTCTACGCTTCCTAAACGCCAAGGCCACAGCAATAATTGTTAAAATATAAGAGGCTAATGGTAAACTGGTTCTTTTATAAAATTCTACCAAATACGCATTTAGATTTTTAACGCCTCTTTTCTTAGAAATATCTATAAACGTAAGTAATTCATTAGATGGCATTTCCTGCGCCAAAGCAGATTTGTATATTAAATCTTTGGGTGTAAAATTAAAAACTGTATCTATCTTATTTCCTGAAAAAATACTATCTCTATTCTCGTAAATTTGTCTTTTTTTCCAATTCAGTAAAGTAAAAGTAGAATCTTTTGGTTTAAATCTAATATTGTCTGCAACTAACTTCGATTTTAATTTTAATCCATCATAAACTTCGGAAGTAAAATCATAACCAGAATTGGTTTCTGTATTAAAATTTCTAATGAAAATATATGTGCTATCGGTTAATTGTAAACTAAACTCTTTTACATATTTTAATTCATTAGCTTGCCATTTATTTCTTACATAGGTATTTTCAAACTTTTTTCTTTCTTTACTACTATTAGGAACCACAAAATGATTCATTAATAAAGAAACTACCGTTACCAAAGTAGCTCCTAAAAAATAGGGGTATAAAAATCTAGTGAAAGATACTTTTGCATTGGTAATTGCAATGATTTCTGTGTTATTAGATAATTTTGATGTAAATAAAATTACCGCAATAAACAGCGCCAAGGGCATAAAAGTATTGGCGTAATAAATTACAAAATTAATATAATATTCATCTATAATTTGATAGAAGCCTAGATCTACATGTTCTAAAAAATTATCTATTTTTTCTGCAATATCTATTGCAATGGCAATAGGTATCAAGATTAATAAGGTAAACAAAAATGTTACCAAATAACGTTTTAATATGTATTTATCTATTATTTTCAAGAGCGCAGCTTTATTGGTATTTAAAATAAGTTGTTCTTCATAATTAAAGTCTATTATCCATTTGTTTTACCATCATATCTTTCCACTCTCTAAAATCTCCTGCAATAATATGTTTTCTTGCTTCTCTAGTTAACCAAACGTAAAAACCTAAATTATGGATAGAGGCAATTTGTTTTCCTAACATTTCTTTAGCTGCAAATAAATGACGCAAATAAGCTTTAGAGTACATAGTATCTACCCAAGTAATTCCCATATCATCTATTGGAGAAAAATCTTCTGCCCACTTTTTATTTTTTATATTGATGCTTCCATGTGCTGTAAACAACATACCATTTCTAGCGTTTCTTGTTGGCATTACACAATCAAACATATCTATACCTAAAGCTATGTTTTCTAAAATGTTAATTGGCGTACCAACGCCCATTAAATAACGTGGCTTGTCTTCTGGTAAAATTTCTGTAACAACTTCTGTCATTGCATACATTTCTTCTGCGGGTTCACCTACAGAAAGGCCTCCAATTGCATTTGCTTGCTGACCAGAATTTGCAATATATTCTGCAGATTGTCTACGTAAATCTTTATAGGTACTTCCTTGTACAATGGGCATAAAAGTTTGCTCAAAACCGTATTTGTAAGGTAATTTATCTAAATGATTAATACATCTAGTTAACCATCTATGCGTCATATGCATAGAACGTTTTGCGTAATTATAATCGCAAGGATATGGTGTACATTCATCAAATGCCATAATAATATCTGCACCAATTGTACGTTGGGTTTCCATAACATTTTCTGGCGTAAAAAAGTGCATAGAACCATCTATATGACTTTTAAACTTTACCCCTTCTTCATTAATTTTTCTTCTTCCAGAAAGAGAATATACTTGGTATCCTCCAGAATCTGTTAGAATATTTCTATCCCAATTCATAAACTTGTGCAAACCACCTGCTTTTTCTAAAATATCTAAACCCGGACGCAAGTATAAATGGTAGGTGTTTCCTAAAATAATATCAGGATTTATTTCGTTTTTTAGTTCTGTTTGATGTACTCCTTTTACGGTTCCAACAGTTCCTACAGGCATAAAAATTGGCGTTTCTATGACTCCATGATCTGTAGTTATACTTCCTGCTCTTGCCTTAGATTTTGGGTCGGTAATTTTTAAGTCGAATTTCAATCGTTTATTTTTTGATGATTTTTGTAACTAAAATTAATCACAAAATTAAGAACGCGTGTAACCACTTTGTTCTCTATTTTATTTATTTTGATATAAATAAAATTTTATTTCATTGCGTGCAAAGATACTATTATTTAAGAATTGAAAAATAAAATGAAGTGTTATAAAAAAGGCAAAAAGATGGGGTATAGCTTTTAATTGGCAAAAAAGTGCGTTAAGGATTGAAGCGGCATCCTTTTTTAAGCTTATATATGCTTTTGCATATATACGTTTAAAAAAGATATAGCGTAAAGCCTGACCTGCAAGGGAACGCCCAAAATAAATTTACCAACGTTTCTTTTTTGATGAAAAACTTGAGTTGTTTCTTTTACTTTTTGGTGATGATTTTCTAAAAGAAGCGCTTTTTTTATTGAAATCGTTTTTAGTTGGAGCCGCTTTTTTCTTTGAAACTTGCTTTTTAGGTTTCTCCTTAACTACAGATGCTTCTTGGGTTTTAGACGATGTAGAAATCATTTTATTAATTTCTTTCATTTCTTCTTCTGATAATTCTCGCCAATCTCCTGCTTGTAAGTAGCCAAGCTCTACATTCATAATTCTTGTACGTTTTAACTTGGTAACTTCATAGTCTAAATATTCGCACATTCTACGAATTTGACGATTTAAACCTTGGGTTAAAACGATTTTAAAAATTTTATCGCTCACTTTTTCTACCAAACATTTTTTGGTTATTGTTCCTAAAATAGGAATTCCATTTCCCATTTCTTGAATAAACTCTGCCGTGATAGATTTGTTTACTGTTACAAAGTATTCTTTCTCATGATTGTTGCCTGCGCGTAAAATTTTATTTACGATGTCTCCATCATTTGTTAAAAAAATTAAACCTTCAGAGGGTTTGTCTAAACGCCCAATAGGAAATAACCTTTCTGGATAATTTACGTGTTTTACAATATTATTTGGTTCTCTTTCATCTGTGGTAGAAACAATGCCCACCGGCTTATTTAAAGCAATGTATAGCGTAACATTTTTAGGTTCTACTAGTCTACCATCTAACTTTACAACGTCTTTTTTAGCAACTCTGTTTCCTAATTGCGTTGGTTTACCGTTGATGGTAACTCTGCCTTCATTTATAAATTTTTCTGCCTCTCTTCTAGAGCAAATTCCGGAAGAACTGATGTATTTATTAAGGTTTATAGATTGTTGATTTGTAGTATTCAATGAAAAATATTTTCTGCAAAAGTAAGTATAAGATTATTAATCTATTTTCCTTTTATCAAACCATTTGCCAACAAAGTTTAAATTTAATGTAATTTTATGAAAATTTTCTTGAATTAATTTGTTTTCTAACGTGCCTTCTCTCCCATAAGAATATGAAATATTAAAATTATCGTTACTATACTTTTTCATTGGCATACCTACTCCAACAGAAACAAAATAACTATCTATCTGTTGGTTAGATATTTTTAAAAAACCTGTGTTATAATTAAGTCCAAACCTATATTTTACATTAGACCAATAATCGTATTTATTTTTTGCAGACATGTATTGTAAACCAAAAGCATAAATAGATTGATTTGCGTAACTTTCATTATTTTGTTCTTGCTTTGTATCATTCCACAATAGTTTTCTATAATCTAAACTAGTGGTAAATTTTTTATTGATTAAAGATGTAATTCCAAATCCATAGGTAAACGGAAGTTCAAAATTATCTAAGTCATTTTCTACTTCATCTTCTATTGAAACCGATGTGTCTCCAGAAGAGGTTTTATAAGAAGTTCTTGTTTGGTTGCCACTTAACGAAGACGGCAATTCTAAGGTACCACCAAGTGTAGTTTCTATGCCTTTAATTGTTGGTAATTTGTACTGAAAACCTGTTTTTAGTTTTACTCCGCCATAATGATTTTGATCTGTAATAGAAACATAAGAGTCTGTGTAAATTTGACTTTCTTGTTCTATAGATCCAAAAAGAAAAGAAATATCTACTCCTAAAGTTAAGTCTTTTATTACTTTAAATCCTGTAGAGATATAAAATTTATTCAAACCTCCTACTCCTGTTATTCTAGTAATATACGTATCTGTAGATCCTTCAATGGCATTTTCTACATCAATATTGTATCCTGTTTTTGTATAAGGAAGCAAACCAACGCCCAAACCCCAATCTTTTTTAATAGGAAATGCAATGGCAATGTGCGAAATATTACCATTACTACTACTTTCGCTAATATTCTGGGTTTTTAAAGTTGTGTAGGTTCCATTTAAACCAAACTCATATAAAAATGATTTTTGCAAAATATTTCCCAAACTTGCTGGATTAAATAAATTAATTTCAAACGGATTTGATTGTGCAATACCTGTATTTCCTAGCCCTGTTAAACCTCCTGTTGCTGTTTTGTTTTCTACACCTAATCCATATAAAGAATAGGGTGTATTTGTATTATTTTGCCCAAATAAAACATTTATTGATGCCACTAATACTAGTACTAATATGTTTTTTTTCATTCCTAATAGTTTAAATATTTGACTGATAATTTAATTTCAGTTTTAGTACTAGAATTATTGTCTATAATCATTCTATTTACTTTTTTTGCGTAATCATTATATTCAATCATTAAGGCATAATTTAAGTCGGTATCTGAATAGAATATTTCTTCTACATAGCCGCTTAAATCTATACTGTAATAGGTATTATTCTGAAACTCATCATCATCTTGATTTAAGATTGCAGAAACAGCAACACCATCTAAGTCTGTAAGTTGTTGAAGAATTCTATTTTTATGATCTACCACATAAACCGTTAAAGATTCTGGCAACGGATTATCTTCATCATAACTTCCTTGTAGTGGATTAAAAGTTAAGGTTGCACTTAATGTAGTGGCATTTTCATAAACTTCAGAAAGCCTTCTAATTGCCGGAATTTCTATTCTTGGCGTAATGCCTATTCCGCCTTGCGCAAATATTAAATTGTCTGTATTTGTACTTAATTTAATTTCTTCTCCATCTTCAAAATCACCCATAGTTGTGCCTGATAAATCTGTGGTAATTTCATTAAACTGTTGTGCTGCGCTAGAAATTACAAAATCGATGTAATAATTATTGTCTTCACTATCATCATCATTTATACTATAAAACAACCTCATACTAGAATTACCAGGAGTACTTGCAGTTGTTTGTACATTAAAACCTAAAACATGGTTATTTTCTGATGTATCTGGCACAATTGCTAATCCTTTAAAATATTGTAAAAAGTCATCTGAAGTATTAATCTCATTATCTACAATTTTATTAAAAATTTCATCGCCTAAAGTATCATCCATTTTAATAAATAAAGAATCGGTTGCTCTATTAGGTCTTGGCGTAAATGAAAGCTGTCCTAAAACAGCATCATCATATTCTAAGGAAGAAGTGTTGTAAAAACTTCCATTATCTTCTGCTTTTACCGTTTCCGAAATTCTATGAAGTTTATAGGTTTGTATTTTGGTAGTATCTCCATAATAATACGTATCATAATTTAAAATCATACCTATAGAATCATACACTGCATTAGAGCCAATAGAAAAATTAGTACTTAATAATTGTAGATACGATTTTGCAGATAAATTACCCCATTGCGCATCTTTAATACTACCAAGTAAAATTCTATTTGTGCTAGATGTTACTAAAGAATCTTGTTTAAAAGTTCCTGCTTTTATAGAGAAAGTATCTATCACTCTCACTTGAATATTATTTTCTATAAAATCGCTTCCCACTTCATAAGTGGCATCATTTGTAGCACAAGATGCTAGAAAAACAAAACTTAAAACACCAATAATTAAATACTTCATGTTACTTTTTCAGGCAAAAATATTAGGAACGCTATTATAAGAAATCATAAAATATATAAACAGTACTTTTTTATAGACTTATGATTATAAAACACCTTTAACCCCAATAATTAACAGCTTTTAAGAAAATTAACATTTGGTTTACATGTTCATCTATAAAATATACTTGTTTGTCTATTTCGTGCTTTTATCAATATAATTGCTTCTAATTTTGCTCACTAATTAAGCAAATGACTAAATTAAATCTAATGAGAAAAACAAATTTAATACAAAAAAGTAGCGTTCTATTTTTAGCTACATTAATCACATTATTCTTTGTAAGTTGTAGTGATGATGATGACGATGACTATGAATTAGGTAACTGGGTAGAAAGCTCAACCTTTGATGGTAATTCGAGAGCAAATTCTGTAAGTTTTACCATTGGTACAAAAGGATATTTGGTAACTGGGTACGATGGTGATGATTATTTATCTGATACTTGGGAGTACAATTCTGACGGAGATTTCTGGGTGCAAAGAGCAAATTTTCCAGGGGTTGCCAGAAGTGGTGCTGTGGGTTTTTCTATAGACGGAAAAGGATATTTAGGTACTGGTTATGACGGTAGTCTTAAATTAAATGATTTCTGGGAATATGACCCAACTTCAGATGCTTGGACACAAAAAGCAGATTTTGGAGGAACCGCAAGATACGGCGCTATTGGTTTTGCTATTGATAACAATGGCTATATTGGTACCGGGTACGATGGAAGTGAACAAAAAGATTTCTGGAAATACGATGTTGCCACAGATTCTTGGGAACAATCTATTGGTTTTGGTGGACAAAAACGCCAAGATGCTGCTGTTTTTACAATTAATAATGTAGCATATATTGGATTAGGAATTCATAATGGAGCTTACGAAGAAGATTTTTATTCTTTTAACGGAACTACATGGACACGTTTAACAGATTTAGATGATGATGACGATGACGATGACGATTATGAAATTCTTTTAAGTAGTGGTGTTGGTTTTTCTTTAAACGGAATGGGATATATAACTACCGGAATTGCAGGGTCAATTACTACAGAAACCTGGTCTTATGACCCAACAACAGATACGTGGGATGAACTGCCTGTTTTTGAAGGTTCTGCAAGACAAAATGCCTCTGCTTTCTCTTTTGATGATAAAGCTTATGTTTTAATGGGAAGAAGTGGTAGCTATTATTTTGATGACGTTTGGGAATTTAAACCAGAAGAATACGAAAATGAAGATGATTAATCTTTATTAAATTAATTGTTTCTTTTTTTTTTGACATAGCTTTTACAAAAGTTTAGACACAAATGAGCTTTTTATAGTTTAAACTTGTAAAAGTTATGTTTTCATGCTAAGATTAAAAATTGAGCAACTCATTTTAAGTTTCTTAATTTTTAATCTTTTTTGTGATAAAAACAACAGTTTGTTGGGAGATTTTTAAGACTCTACTGCCATACTTTTACACCTGTTAAATAATGAATAATTTGAGTACTATTCTAAAAAAATCAAACACATCAATTATAGTCCATATTCTTTTATGGGTTTTCTTTTTAGCCATTATAGCCACACAATCTTATGCTAGGTTTAGTACAATTAATAATGAATTTTACATTTTAAACTTCATTTTTATAGCCGTTTTTTATTTTAATTATTTAGTGCTAATTCCTAAATTTTTACTGAATAAAAAAATTATATTGTACGTTATCATTTCTTTAGGCCTTATAATTTCTGTTATTTTTATATTAGAAAACTTTTTAAAGCTTCCTTTAAAACCAACTTTTGAAGATCAAGGTTTTAAGAATAATCTACCAAACCACAGAGAAGGTGGTATGAATTTAAGACCTCCTATTTTACTGTTATTGTTTTTTGCTTTAAGTACCTGTATAAAGTTAGTTGCAGAATGGTACAAATCAGAAAAAGAAAGAACTATTGTTGCCTCTCAAAAAGTAACATCAGAATTATCTTTTTTAAAAGCACAGTTGAACCCTCATTTTTTATTTAACACACTAAACAGTATTTATTCCTTAGCCAATAAAAAATCTGATGATACAACCGTGGCAATTGTTACGCTTTCTGAACTTATGCGCTACATGATTTACGAAGCCAATGAAGAATTTATTTCTTTAGAAAAAGAAATAGATTATATAAAAAACTACATCTCTTTACAGTTATTACGATTAAAAGATTCTAGTGGAGTTAGAATAAATGTTCATGGAAATTTAAATTATAAAATAGAACCCTTACTACTTATTTCTTTTATAGAAAATGCCTTTAAGTATGGCACAGATTATAAAGGAAAAACAGACATTACCATTAAAATTTCTATTATTAATGATGAATTACAACTAGAGGTTTACAACCTTTCTTCCTTACAAAACGCTATCAATAAAGATTCTGGTATTGGTTTAGAAAATATTAAAAATAGGTTAAACTTATTATATCCAAACGCTCACACATTAGAGATTAATAACACAAAAAAATCATTTCAAGTAAATTTAAAAATCAATCTAAAAAAATAACAAATGAAGTGTATAATTATTGATGATGAACCGCTAGCTCTTGAATTATTAGAAGACTTTATATCTAAAGTGCCATTTTTAGAATTGGTAAGTTCTTGCTCTAACAGTTTTGAAGCAAGTACCATTTTACAAGAACATCAAATAGATCTCATTTTTACAGATATAGAAATGCCAGATATTTCTGGAATCGATTTTATAAAATCATTAGACACCAAACCCATGTTTATTTTTACTACCGCGTACTCGCATTATGCTGTAGAAGGCTTTAACCTAAATGCAATAGATTACCTTGTAAAACCCATCCCTTTTCATCGTTTTTTAAAAGCAGCTACAAGAGCCCAAAATTTATTAAAATCAAAAAAGGAAGAAGAAACCACAGTGGTAACTCAAGAAGTATGTCCAGAATTTATTTTTGTGAAATCTGAATATGAGAATTTAAAAATAAACTTAGCCGATATAAAATATATAGAATCTTTAAAGGATTATATTAAAATTCACACCAATAGAGAAAAACCAATTTTAACATTAAGTAGTCTTAAGAATTTTGAAGAAAAATTAGGCAAAACAAATTTTATACGCGTGCATAAATCTTTTATTGTTTCATTAAAACATATTTATTCTGTGCAAAGAAATAGAATTATTATAGATGATAATTGGATACCAATTGGCCTTAACTATAGAGACGAATTCATCAAAAAAATTGACAATTAATAAAGGTTTTAATCCTATTTTAAGGTGTAAAAGTTGTTGAAAAATGTGTAAATATTACATAAATCTTTGTAGAATTTTAATCCTCTAGAAAACCAAATAGTTTATATAATTTCTCTGTTTGGATTTAACAACAACACTTCAAACAATTATTTATGGTTGATAATTTTTTAGAGTTCTCAAGAAAACATATTGATTTTTATTTATTCTTACACATGAAACAAAATTGGCTTAAATCAATCATTTATCATGATACTTCTAAATGTTAAATTAATTCTTGGAGAATTTACTTTTTTTGTAGGCGGTAATCTGTGTAACCAATTGGTTTGTGTCCCTTTTTTCATCACCAATAAACTACCATTTTCTAAAACCACATCTATTCTTTGATTGTTTTCTTTATGTTTAAAAGAAAATTTACGTGTTGCTCCTAAAGATAAAGATGCAATTGCGCCATCTTTCTTTAACATTTTTTCTCCATCGGAATGATAAGCCATTCCCTCAGCACCAGAATGATATAAATTTAAAAGACAAGAATTATACGTTTCTCCACTTTCCTTTTCAACAATTTCTTTTAATTCTAATAATTCTTTGGTAAATATAGTTGCCGTTTTTGTTACTTTAGAATAGGTGTAGGAAAATTCAGATTCTCCATACCAGGCTACTTTTCTCTTGGTAATTATCTTTTTACCAAAAATAATTGCTTCATCATTTTTCCAAAGAATATTATTTAATAATTGTTGATAATAAAAAGATGTTTGTGCCTTAGAAAGTATAATTCCGTGGTAATTTGTTACTCCATCAAAAGGTAAAATATTGATGATTCTTTCTGAAGAAAATAAGTCCATTTGTTATATTAAAGAGATTGCACAATTTTAATTTCATTGGTTACATTTCCTATAAAAATAAAGAACAACGCAGCCCTATTATAAGGAAAACCATTTCTTTACCAATTCTTTTTCAATAGGCGCAATTGTTTTGTGTGCAAAATCATTTTTAATAGCATCATACTCGTAATCTTTAGACCATGTATGAATGTTTTCTGATAATTCTTGTAACGATGTACAAATAAATTGAATTTCCTCTGCTGTTATTGTTGGATGAATAGACAAGCGAATCCAACCTGGTTTATCGGTATTACAACCGTGTAAAATTTCGTCTTTTATTCTATTTGAAGTCTCTTGATTTACATTTAATAAAAAATGCCCATAAGTTCCTGCACAAGAACAACCGCCTCTTGTTTGAATTCCGAATCTATCATTTAGTAATTTTACAACCAGATTAAAATGATATTTTTCAAAATAAAAAGAAAAAATACTAAGTCTATTTTTTTGTTTAGGCGCTAAAATATAAACGCCAGGAAGACTTTCTAAGGTTTTAAAAAGTATTTTATTTATTTGGTCTTCTCTATTTTTAATGTTTTTTATGCCCATTTTATCTTTCAACTGAATGGAAAGTGCAATTTTAATTGCTTGCATAAAGCCGGGTGTTCCACCATCTTCTCTTGTTTCTACATCATCAAAATAATCATGTTGTCCCCAAGGATTTGTGTAACTTACTGTGCCTCCTCCAGGATTATCTGGCACCATATTTTTATATAGTTTTTTATTAAAAACTAAAACTCCAGAAGTTCCGGGTCCTCCTAAAAATTTATGTGGAGAAAAGAAAATAGCATCTAAATATTCATCTTCATTTTCTGGATGCATATCTATTGTAACATAAGGTGCACAACAAGCAAAATCTACAAAACACAAACCATTGTATTTATGAATAAGTGCTGCAACTTTATGAAAATCGGTTTTAATACCAGTAACATTTGAACAGGCCGTAATAGAAGCAATTTTAAGCGGTCTATGTTCATGTTTTTTAAAAGCTTTTTCAAATTCTTTTAAACAAAGTAAACCCTCATCGTTACAAGGCACAACCTCTACATCTGCAATGGTTTCTAACCAAGATGTTTGATTAGAATGATGCTCCATGTGAGAGATAAACACAATAGGTTTTATAGCTTCCGGAATGTTGGTGTGTTCTTTTAAATTTTCAGAAATTTTTAAGCCCAATATTCGTTGAAACTTATTTACAACACCTGTCATTCCTGTACCAGAAGTTATTAAAACATCATTCTTATTAGCGTTTACATGCCTTTTTATAATGTTTCTGGCTTCATGATACGCCAAAGTCATAGCAGCACCTGAAGTTGAAGTTTCTGTGTGCGTATTTGCTACAAATGGACCAAAATCATTTAGTAATTTCTCTTCAATAGGTCTATACAATCTTCCGCTTGCGGTCCAATCTGTATATACTAATTGTTGTTCTCCATACGGAGATTGAAAAGTTTGATTGATGCCAACAATATGCTTTCTAAACTCAGAAAAATGCTGTTCTAAATCTGATTTTTTTATAGAATCTTTTGAAGAAATCATAATTGATACACTTTTTATGGTTACTATTCTTTCAAAAATAACTAATTAAAACTCTTTATTCCCTTTTTTAACCAATTATAATACGTGTCTACATTAGGTGTATACGCAACTGGTTTTATGAGGTTTTCTTCTTTATGATTCATTAAAACATAAAAAGGTTGCGAATTTGTTTTGTATTTTATTGTTTGCAATTCACTCCATTTCTGACCAATATATTTCAACTTTTTACCTGGCTTTAATTTAGAGTCTACAATTTCATCGTCTTCTAATTTTCTTTGATCATCAACATATAAAGAAATTAAAACAACATCATTTTTTAATATATCTAGCACTTTTGGTTTTACCCAAACGTTTTGTTCCATCTTTCTGCAATTTACACAGGCTTTTCCTGTAAAATCTATCATTACAGGTTTGCCTACTTTTTTTGCATAAGTTAAACCTTTGTCGTAATCATTAAATGCTAAAATATCATGTGGCGCCATTAAATGCGCTCCTTCGGGAATATCTGAATTTGAATGATTTTGAGCGCTTGAAACTTTCATAAAACCTACTCCGTAAGGAGATTCGCTATAATGTTGCGGTGGCGGAAACGCGCTAATTAAATTTAAAGGAGCTCCCCATAATCCTGGTAACATATACAATGTAAAGCTCAATGAAATTAATCCTAAACTTAACCTTCCAACGGAAATATGTTTGCTGGGAGAATCATGTGGTAATTGTATTTTACCAAAAAGATATAAGGCTAATGTGCCAAAAATAGCGATCCAAATAGCAATAAAAACTTCTCTTTCTAATAAATGTAGGTCTAATACTAAATCTGCATTTGATAAAAATTTAAAAGCCAATGCCAATTCTAAAAATCCTAAAACTACTTTTACTGTATTTAACCAACCACCAGATTTTGGTAATGAATTTAACCAACCCGGAAAAGCCGCAAATAAAGCAAAAGGCAACGCAATGGCTAAAGAAAAACCAAGCATTCCTACAATAGGACCTATTTGACTTCCACCAGCTGCAGCTTGTACCAATAAAGTTCCTACAATTGGTCCAGTACAAGAAAATGAAACAATGGCCAATGCCAACGCCATAAAAAAGATACCAACTAAACCACCTTTATCTGCTTGTGAATCTACTTTATTAGCCCAAGAATTTGGCAACATAATTTCAAAAGCACCTAAAAAGGAAACAGCAAAAACCACAAGTAAAAGAAAAAACACAACATTAAACCAGACATTTGTAGATAAAGCATTTAAAGCATCTGCCCCAAAAATTAAACTTACAAAAACCCCTAATAAAACATAAATAATAATTATTGAAACCCCATAAATAATAGCATTTCTAAAACCTGCAGATTTAGACTTGCTTTGTTTTGTAAAAAAACTAACGGTCATAGGAATCATAGGAAACACACATGGTGTTAATAATGCCGCAAAACCAGATAAAAACGCTACTATAAAAATAGCCCATAAATTTTTATCCTCCTCTTCATTTTGGTTAGAATCTGATTGAAAACTATCCGTTACTGTACTTACATTTTGTAAATTATAAACTAAATCTATCTCTTCTGGTGCTAAACATTGGGTATCATCACACACCATAAAAAAAACAGTTCCTTTTATCTCTGTACTGTTTTTTAAGATGTTAATTTTTTGTTGAAAAACTGCTTCTTTTTCAAAAAACTTAATAACCATACCAAAAACAGGATCATCTATAGTGACGCCTGTTTCTTCTAAAGTATTTTCAATTAGCTTAAAATCATTTTTAGAAGTATCATAGGTAAATGAAGTTGGTATAGGACCATCTTCCGGTACATTTTGAGAATACAAATGCCATCCTTTTTCTAATGTTGCCTTTGTAACAAGAATGTATTCTGTTTCCGATACCTTTTGTACTGAAGTATCCCACTTTATGGGATCTAATATTTGAGAAAATATACCTAAACTGAATGTTAAAAACAGGATGGTGAATATTTTTTTCATACTTTTTATTTTAAAATCAAGATGGATAAACTATAAATAAATTGTTTTTATTCTTGATTTTGACAATTTATTTTTAAAAATTTACCATATAAAAACATAGATAAAAATCCCTATTTTTCTATATGGTAAATTAATTATTTAAACATAATCATGTTCATTTATCGATAAAATACTATCGAATTAATTTTCTATATTTAATTCGTTTTGGCATTAAATCTCCGCCTAAACGTTTCTTTTTATTTTCTTCATATTCAGAAAAACCTCCTTCAAAGAAATACACTTCACTATTCCCTTCAAAAGCTAAAATATGTGTACAAACTCGGTCTAAAAACCATCTATCGTGACTAATTACTACTGCACAACCTGCAAAATTTTCTAAACCTTCTTCTAAGGCTCTTAATGTATTTACATCTAAGTCGTTTGTTGGCTCATCTAATAACAAAACATTTCCTTCTTCTTTCAAAGTCATGGCTAAATGCAATCTGTTGCGCTCACCTCCAGAAAGGGTATTTACTTTCTTATTTTGCTCACTTCCAGAAAAATTAAAACGACTTAAATAAGCTCTAGAATTTACTTGCTTACCTCCCATCATTACTAAATCTTGTCCGTCAGAAAAATTTTCCCAAATAGTTTTTTCTGGATCAATATCTGAATGTGCCTGATCTACATACGCAATTTTAGCAGTTTCACCCACTGCAAAACTACCCGCATCTGGCTTTTCTTCTCCCATAATCATTTTAAAAATAGTAGTTTTACCAGCTCCATTGGGACCAATAATACCTACAATTCCTGCTTGCGGAAGATTAAATTCTAAATTATCATATAACAATTTATCGCCAAAAGCTTTAGAAACACCAGTTGCTTCAATTACATTTGTTCCCAAACGTGGACCATTAGGAATGTATATTTCTAATTTTTCATCAACTTGTTTTTGGTCTTGACTCATTAATTTGTCATAGTTCTTCAAACGTGCTTTTTGCTTTGTTTGACGACCTTTTGCTCCTTGACGAACCCAGTCTAATTCTCTTTCTAATGTTTTTTGATGTTTAGAAGCCGTTTTGCTTTCTTGCGCCATTCTCTTAGATTTTTGATCTAACCAAGCAGCGTAATTTCCTTTCCAAGGAATTCCTTCTCCTCTATCTAACTCCAAAATCCAACCAGCAACATTATCTAAGAAATATCTATCATGCGTAACCGCAATTACAGTTCCTTTATATTGTGCTAAATGATGCTCTAACCAGTGTACAGATTCTGCATCTAAGTGGTTGGTAGGCTCATCTAATAACAATATTTCTGGTTCTTGTAATAATAATCTACACAAGGCAACACGTCTTTTCTCACCACCAGAAAGTACACCAATTTTCTTATCAGAATCTGGTGTTCTTAGCGCATCCATGGCAATTTCTAGTTTGGTATCTAATTCCCAAGCATTTGCTGCATCAATTTTGTCTTGTAATTCAGCTTGTTGGTTCATTAGTTTTTCCATCTTATCGGCATCAGAATACACTTCTTCTAAACCAAACATGTCGTTTATTTTATTGTATTCATCTAAAATTGCAACTGTTTCTGCAACTCCTTCTTTTACAATTTCTAAAACTGTTTTTTCTGGATCTAACTGTGGTTCTTGTTCTAAATATCCAACTTTATAACCTGGTGCAAAGGTTACATCTCCTTGATAATTCTTTTCTACACCTGCAATAATTTTTAATAAGGTTGATTTTCCAGATCCGTTTAGACCTAGAATACCAATTTTTGCTCCATAGTAGAAGCTTAAATAAATATCTTTTAAAACTTGTTTTCCTGTAGATTGATAAGTTTTAGACAACTTATTCATCGAAAAGATTACTTTCTTATCGTCGCTCATTTGTAATATATATTAAAAAATTGAAAAATTAAATGATTCTAAGCAACTACTTAAAATCTAAACTATAACGGTAAACTAAAACTGTTTACGGTTTTACACTCTTCCTTTTAAAGCATTAAATACCCAGGCGATACAGAAAAAACCAATTCCAACTGTTGCAAAACCCCAACCAGCTACATCTTCATATCTATATGCACCCATTAAAATTAGTACAATTCCCATTAATAACATTAACATTGTTGCCCATCCCAACACAGTATTTTTATTCATTCCCATAATTCTTAATTAGTTAGTTTGATTGGCAAATATCGTTATTTATTTGATACTGTTGCGTTATAGATTTACTAAAAAAGTCTTTGCACTACAGAGTTTAAAAAGTTGTAAGCGTTATGATGCCTATTGTTCTGTCATTCAAATTTTAGAAATTGAATTATTTTTGAAGTCCGCTATCTTTTTTTTTTTAGAATTTCCTATTAAAATAAACTTACTGTTAACGGCGTTTTCAAGTTGATAAGAAGCATGAATTTCATCATTGTAAAACCCAATTTATTCACTGCTTATCCGAGATGTTATTTCTTCAAGAGAAAACATTTTCATAATAAATTTTATTTTTTAAGTGAAAAAAAATCTATGTTTCCATAGATTTTTTTATTCAACTTATTGTCTTCTCCTTCCGCCACCATTTGAATTAGAACCTGCTCTATTATTATTTTGTGGTTTTTCTGGCTCTAAACTTTGTTTCATTTTCTTTTGATATTTTAACCATTTTTTAGTTTGTTTTTCAGACAGCAACCCCTCTAAAATTTCATTTAACACTTTTTCATGTTCATGAATACTATCTCTAACAGGCCGAATAGCTTCCTCAACTTTTTTTCTCATTTCCTTTCTAGACTCGCTATCTTTTCCTTTAGACATTGAATTCACAAAAACATCTAAATCAGAAAATTTTATAGAATTTAAAAATGAAATTTCTTTTACTTTAAAATTATAATTTCTCAGTGCTTTTTTTAGAGAATACTGCTTATCGGTATCTTTAACTTTTACTTTTTTTATAACATCATCAATATCATAATAAAAAATACCTGCAACATCGTTTGCACTAAACTTCTGTACTTCTTTAGCTTGACTTGATTCTTGATTTCCGCCTTGCGATCTTCTACCTCCTCCTCCTCCAGGTGGTTGTGCAAAGAGATTAATGGTTAAAAAAGATATGAATATAAAAAAGATGTTCTTCATTATTGTTTTTATTTTTAGAGTTGTATTTTCTATTTAGATGTAAAAATCGTAAAAAACTTGCTGAATTCTATTTTAAAGTTAGAATAAAAAAATTACAGAGCCGCCGCCAATCTTGCTCCTTGATTAATAGCACGTTTCGCATCTAATTCACTTGCATAATCTGCTCCTCCAATAACATGCACCTTTTTACCTGCATCTAGTAAAGGTTGATACAATTCTTTAAATGGAACCTGGCCTGCGCAAATTACAATATTGTCTACTTTTAATAATCTTTCTTCTTCATTTTGAGTAAAATGCAAACCTTCATCATCTATTTTTGTATAAGAAACTTCACTTATAAATTGTACTTTTTTCTTTTTTAAGGTTGATCTATGAATCCATCCTGTGGTTTTCCCCAAGTTACCACCAAATTTTCCTTTGCTTCTTTTAAACATAAAAATGTCTCTTGGAGATGGCTCAAATACCGGCTTTATATTTTCAATTCCGGCTCTTGCTTCTAAGGTTTTATCTATTCCCCATTCTTTTAACCAAGCATCAATATTTAAGGATGTAGATTCTCCTTCATGCGTTAAATATTCTGAAACATCAAAACCAATGCCACCTGCACCAATTACGGCAACGCGTTTTCCTACTGGTTTTTTCAATTTTAATACATCAATATAACTCAAAACTTTTGGGTTATTAATACCTTCTATGTTTAATGTTCTTGGTTTTATGCCTGTTGCAATAACAATTTCATCAAAATCCGAATCTTTAAAATCGTCTACAGCAACTCTTGTGTTTAATTTTACGGTTACCTTATGAATTTCAATTTGTTTGTTAAAATAGCGTAAGGTTTCATAAAACTCTTCTTTACCCGGAATTTGTTTTGCAATATTAAACTGACCACCAATTTCTTTGTCTGCATCAAACAAAGTTACTACATGACCTCTTTCTGCAGCAATAGTTGCCGCAGCCAAACCTGCGGGTCCCGCGCCAATTACTGCTATTTTCTTCGGATTGTTGGTTTTAGAATACACCAATTCAGTTTCATGACAAGCTCTTGGGTTTACCAAACAACTTGCTACTTTTTGTTGAAAAACATGATCTAAACACGCTTGATTACAACCAATACAAGTATTTATTTCATCACTTTTATCAGCTGCTGCTTTATTTACCCATTCAGGATCTGCCAAAAAAGGACGCGCCATAGAAATCATATCAGCATCACCGTTTGCCAATATTTTTTCTGCCGTTTCTGGCATATTTATTCTGTTAGTAGTTATCAAAGGAACCGATAATTCTTCTTTCATTTTTTTGGTTACCCAAGTAAAAGCTGCTCTAGGAACTGAAGTTGAAATTGTAGGAATTCTTGCTTCATGCCAACCAATTCCTGTATTAATTATGGTTGCGCCTGCTTTTTCTATTTCTTTTCCTAATTGTACAACTTCTTGCCAAGAAGATCCGTTTTCTACCAAATCTAACATGGATAAGCGGTAGATAATTATAAATTCTAACCCAACAGCTTCTCTTGTTTGTTTTACCAATTCAATGGGCAAACGCATTCTGTTTTTATAATCTCCTCCGTAATCATCTGTTCTTTTATTGGTTCTTTTTGCAATAAATTGATTGATTAAATAGCCTTCTGACCCCATAATTTCTACACCATCATATCCCGCTAATTTTGATAATTTTGCTGATTTTACAAAATCTTTAAGGGTTCTTTTAATTCCCGATTTTGTTAATTTAAAAGGTTTAAAAGGTGTTATTGGTGATTTAATTTTTGATGGTGCAACATTAAATGGATGATAACCATAACGGCCAGCATGTAAAATTTGCATACAAATTTTACCACCTTCTTTATGTACAGCTGTTGTTATTTTTTGATGTTCTTTAGCGTGCTTTACTGTAGACATTCTTGAAGAAAAAGGTGCTGTCCAACCTTGTATGTTAGGAGAAATTCCGCCAGTTACTATGAGGCCAACTCCTCCTTTAGCTCTTTCTGCATAATACGCAGCAATTCTATCAATACCATTTTTTTCTTCTTCTAAACCTGTATGCATAGAACCCATTAAAATTCTATTCTTTAAGGTAGTAAAACCTAAATCTAAGGGTTCAAATATATGTTTGTATTTCATATCTCTTATTTAAATTTACTATGCATGCATAGCACTTTGCAAGATATGCTTATTTTTTGAAAAGAAAAAGCCAAAGAAATTGATTCTTTGGCTTTTACAAATGTAAAAACAATAAGTTTAATGCATAGGAACATCTATCACTAATAACTTACTTTGTTTTATTGCTTGTATAGAAACGTTGTTTGTATCTGTAATTCCAATAGCGTCCCTTTTTTCTAGCATTTCATTTTCTACAGAAATTTCTCCTTCAATTAAGAAAAAATAAGCGCCTTTTTTAAGTTGATATTCAGTATTAAACCCTGGGTCTACATCTATCATAGAAATAATACTTTGCTGATTGATGGGTAAAGAGCCTTCTATTTGTTTATCTTTTGGTGAAACTAACACCTGAATTTTATTTTTCCTATCTGCTTTATCAAACATTTTTTGATTGTAATACGGTGTTGCATTTTCTACTTCTGGAATAATCCAAAGTTGTAAAAAATTTACTGCGTCCGTTTTACTATCATTAAATTCTGAATGCGTTAAACCTGTACCAGCACTCATTACTTGTACTTCGCCTACCTCTATAGCTCTTTGGTTATGCATGCTATCTTTGTGAGATAATGCACCAGAAATTGGAATAGAAATAATTTCCATATTTTTATGTGGATGCGTTCCAAAACCCATTTTTGGTTGAACTACATCATCATTTAAAACACGTAACATTCCAAAATTCATTCTTTCTGAATTCTGATAATTGCCAAAACTAAAGGTATGATGTGATTTTAACCAACCATGATTTGCAAAACCTCTTGTTGCTGATTTGTGAATTATTTTTTTCATAATTTTTCTAATTTTAAACACTTTATTTATGGGTATGAACTAAATGATATTTGCTAACGGTTGCTTTTTTGCGTTAGGGATTGAAACGACATCCTTTTTTCTGTCAGTTCGAGTGAATTTTGAAGAATGAAAAATTTGTATCGAGAACAGAAGAAAAAAGATATAGTGAAAAGCCCGACCTTTTTAGGTAACGCCCTAATATAAATACCCCATTTTTCCTTGATTATAATCTCGCATTGCTTCTAAAATTTCGGTTTGCGTATTCATCACATAAGGCCCGTATTGTGTAATTTTTTCTTGAATTGGTTCTCCGGAAAGAATTAACAACGTACTTTCTTTTGTAGCGGTAAACTCTATTAAATTTCCGTCTTGGTGAAAGGTTACCATTTGGTTTTCGCCTTTTTTAAGAACCTCAGAATTGTTTACCAAAATTTCTCCGTCTAACAAATAAATTAAGGATTGATGGGTTTCTGGTATTTCTAACGATAGCGTTCCTCCTTCTGCTGCCTTTGCCGTAAACACATTTACCTTGGTTTGCGTTTTAATAAGACCAACTTGTAACTTTTGTTTTCCGGCAACAATATTTACTTGTACTTTTTTATCTTCTGAAAATAGTTTCGGAATTTGATTTTCTTCTAAATGTTGATAATTTGGAGGAATCATTTTATCCTTGGCAGGAAGATTTAACCACAGCTGAATGCCTTCTAAGTCTCCACCTTTTTTTACAAATTCTTTGGTTGGTGCTTCTGCATGTATAATTCCTCGTCCGGCGGTTGTCCATTGCACGCCACCAGCTTTTACAACCATTTCATTACCTAGAGAATCTCTGTGTAATTGCTCTCCTTTATAAAGCAAGCTTATGGGTTCAAAACCTCTGTGAGGATGCGGACCTAAATCAAACGGATTGTTAAATTCTGAAATTGCATAAGGTCCGTAATGGTGTAATAATAAAAACGGATCTACATTTTCTATTCCTTCTGTTGGTATGGGTTGACGCAATTTTATGGGGCCCATGTTTACCAACGGACTTGTTACTTTATGTTGTATTTTTTTTAAATTTTTCATAATTTATTTTATTTGCATTTCACTTATTTTCCATGGAAAATATTTATGTAAATTTTTTCTACCTAATTTTATCTAAAAGTTTGCTTAACACTTCCGCTTCTTCTTCCGTTAAATTTTCTAGAAAAGAAAAATGTTTATGATCATCAATAGTAGCCAATACGTCTAAACCTTGTTGTGTAATTTTCACAAATACAACTCTTCTATCATGCTCACAACGTTCTCTTTCTATGAGATCTTTATCACATAATTTATCCATCAATCGAGTAGCGTTTGGTGCTCTTTCAATCATTCTGTCTTTTACAATTTGAACCTTAATTTTGTCTTTTGCGCCACGTAAAATTCTTAAAATATTGAATTGCTGTGGAGAAATACCGTAAGGTTTAAAGAACTCATTTTCTTTACTGCTTAACCAGTTTGCTGTGTATTTTATATTGATTAACGCTTTTATTTTGTTACTTGTAAACTTCGATTTTATGTCTTTAGAAATATCTCCCATATATTCAGTATTCAGTGTTCAGTGTTCAGTGTTCAGTGTTCAGTATTCAGTGTTCAGTGTTCAGTAATCAGTAATCAGTAATCAGTAATCAGTAATCAGTAATCAGTAATCAGTAATCAGTAATCAGTAATCAGTAATCAGTAA
>NZ_JBPOGL010000025.1:0-60638 GCF_051251875.1 Polaribacter sp. | reverse complement strand
TCAGTACTTTAATATACTAAATATTCTGCTTTTTTTATAGGTTTAATTAAAATTTCTTACATCGAACTCACGTTAAACTTAGGTTATATTGCTTTTGACGGACAAAAATATGGCATGACATTATCTGGACAAAACAATCAATTATACGCAAAAGCATTGGCAATTGCACCCAAAAACCCAAGAGTAATTTTAGCACAAGCAGAATGGAATATGGGTTCTGCAAAATTCTTTGGTAAATCTACAGCACCTTATTGTGCAGAAATTGAAAGCGCTATTGAATTAAGTAAAACGGAGAAAATACAAACTGAATTCTACCCAAAATTTATGCTAAAAAGAGCGCAAGAAGTTTTACAACAATGTAAAAAATAGTTTTCGGGAACTAATTGTCATTTCAAACTAAAAATAAGGAGAAATCTCATAAACTAAAACTCGTGAGATTTCTCCTATCGTCGAAATGACAAATATTATCCTACAATTTTATGAATCAATTCTTGCTTAGCAACTTCATCATCACCAAACAACCATTGCAACACGTTATCTTCCCAAATTTGTCCTTTTTCTGTTTCGGTAATAATATTCTCACGTATTGCCAAATCTAAAATTTTTCCAGGATAAGAAGACTGCGCATCACTTTCCATTTCACCTAAAGGATACGGATCATCTAAACCCATTAAAACCTGATTTGTACCTTGCCTTTTAAACATTAACTTTAAAGAATCTGTATCATGTACTAAAGTATCAAAAAAGATATTTTTATGTCCCACTGCTTTTCTAGGATGCGTTTTCCCTTCAAACAAATCTGGTCTTCCATCAAAACCTTGTATTCTTCTTCCTAAGTTCATTTGCGCCAATTGACCACCGTGTGCAAAACAAGTTCTAATATTTTTAAAACGCTCTTGCATTCCGTTTAACGTATAAAAATGATAAGCATCTCCACATTGTGCCAACATCCAAATAAGATGAAAACGCCAATTAATATTTTCTAACTTTATCATTTTATCTCCATCATACGGATGAATTTCTATGGCTAATTTATATTTGTCTGCCAACTCAAAAATTCGATCATTTTCTTCATCAAACACACAACGCCATTGCCCTATAGAATCCATAAAATGTGTTGGCAAACACAATACTTTTAAA
The DNA here is from genome assembly GCF_051251875.1 of Polaribacter sp. Classification (GTDB taxonomy): domain Bacteria; phylum Bacteroidota; class Bacteroidia; order Flavobacteriales; family Flavobacteriaceae; genus Polaribacter. The sequence continues at coordinate 59,498 of NZ_JBPOGL010000025.1, read as the reverse complement.
CCCAACTCTTCTACACAGCGCTTAATTTCATCTAAAGCACCATAAATAAAACCTGGATGCACCACAAAACCACATGTAAATTTAGAAGGATGTTCTCGTTGAACTTTTGCATTAAAATCGTTCTGAAAACGCAATGCTTTTTTCATTTCTTCCAAACGCAAACCATTACCGTATAATTGCGAAAGATTTAAAACAACAGCATGATCTAACTTATTTTTTTCCATCCAAAGTAATTTCTCATCCAAGAAAAAACTAGAATCTGTTACTGGCCGTTTCCAACCTTTTTGCAACATGTGTTTACGTTCATCATCTACCCAAAAAATTTCCTTTTCCTTCATAAAATCAGGAATTTCTTCTGGATAAGGTAATAAATGTGAATGTCCGTTAATGCGTAGTTTTCTTTTTTCCATTTTGTTGTTATTGCGAAGCTTTTTTTGCCGCGGCAATCTTTTAATTTATTTAGAGATTATTGTATACTACAAACTGCAACTTATTAACTGCCAACTTTTTTAGGCGCTTGCATTACAGTTCCGCAATTATCACAGGTACATTTCTTTGTATCAGAATAATAGGTATCAAAAATAACAGGCATATCTGTTTCAATATTCCCCAGTGCAAATTCTTCTCTATATAAAGGATTTCCACAGTTTTCACAATACCATTCTAAGGCATCTAACATCCCTTTAGAGCGCGGATATTCTATCACCAAACCAACCGTATTTTCTTTTCTTTGAGGAGAATGTGGCACTTTTGCTGGTAACAAATAAATATCACCCTCATTAATTTCTACATCAATCATTTCTCCTTTATCATCAATAATCTTCAAAATCATATCTCCTTCTACTTGATAGAAAAACTCTGGAGTTTCATTATAATGATAATCTTTTCTATTATTTGGTCCACCCACAACCATCACAATATACTCGCCATTGTCCCAAACACATTTGTTACCAACTGGCGGTTTTAATAAATGACGATGTTCATCAATCCACTTTTTAAAATTTAAAGGCTGTACTAAATTGCTCATATTCTTTAGATATTTAGACGTTTAGAAACAAGAATCAAGACTTTATAAAGTTAGTCTAAAGTGTCTTAGTTCTAAAAATCTTGATTCTTAATTCTTATCAATATTTTGGCGTTACCTAAAGGTCGGGCTTTACACTATATCTTTTTTCTTCTGTTCTCGATACAAATTTTTCATTCTTCAAAATTCACTCGAACTGACAGAAAAAAGGATGCCGTTTCAATCCCTAACGCAAGGTTAGTTAAATTTACAAACTTTTTGTTCTACCACCATCAACCGGCAGGTTAATTCCATTAATATAACTAGCTTGTTCACTCGCTAAAAAAACCACAGCCGCTGCTGTTTCTTCTGGTTTTGCAAAACGTTTTGCCGGCACATAACCTTTCATTATATTTTCCATAGCGGCTTCAGTTGTATTTTCAATTTTTGCTTTTACCTTAATAATTTGATCTAAACGTGCTGTATTGGTAAAACCTGGCAACACATTATTCACTGTAATTTTAAACTCTGCCAATTCTGTAGACAACGTTTTTGCCCAATTTCCAACAGCATTTCTAATGGTATTAGAAACACCTAAACCCGGAATTGGCTCTTTTACAGAAGTAGAAATCACATTAATAATTCTACCAAATTTTTCTGATTTCATAAACGGCACAACAGCCTGTACTAAAATCTGATTGCAAATAACATGCATTTGAAATGCGTTTAATAAATCTGATGAAGTTGCAGAAATTAAAGCACCACTTTTAGGACCTCCTGTATTATTTACCAAAATATGAAATTTTAACGCTGAACTTTCTACTACCAATTTTAACGCTTCTGGCTTAGAAAAATCTGCTACCAAATAACTATGACACTGTTTATTATTTGGCAATGCTGCCAATACTTCTTTTAACTTTTCTTCATTTCTAGCAATTAAAGTTACGTTTGCTCCTTCTTCTGCTAATAAAATTGCAGTTGCTTTTCCTATTCCTTGTGTGCTTCCACAAACTAAGGCGTTTTTGTTTATAAGTTCTAAATTCATAAGTCCATCCCTAGCCCTTCCCAAAGGGAAGGGAATTTAATACATGTTAGTAATTTAATTTTAATATAAAACATTTTTTTAACTTTTCAACCTCAACAGTTTCTTCCCTTTGGGAAGATTAAGATGGGCTTTTATTTTCAATCATTGCTTTAATCTTAAGCGCTTTCTCAAAATGATCTAATTGATGTGTTTCAATCCACCATTTTGCAACTTCCATTAACAACACCGGATTATCATTTTTATTTTTAAAAAATGCGTAAAAAGACAATCCCACATTTGTTCCTTTTTTAGCAATCTTATCATCACAAACTTGAATTATTTTTTCTTTTATTTCTTTATTCATAGTGTATACATATATTTTTTGGTTCTGTAAAAAAACGCAAGGCTTCAAAACCTCCTTCTCTACCAATTCCACTGGCTTTTTTGCCTCCAAATGGTGTTCTTAAATCTCGCAACATCCAAGTATTTACCCAAACAATTCCTGTTTGTAATTGCTTAGAAAACTGCATGGTTCTATTTAAATTATTTGTCCATAAAGTGGCCGATAAACCATATTTAGTATCATTTGCCAATTGCAACGCTTCAGCATCCGTTTTAAACGGCATGATGGAAACAATGGGGCCAAAAATTTCTTCTTGATTAACACGACAGGAATTATCTGTCACTTCAATTACCGTGGGTTGAAAATAATAACCGTTTTCAAAACCAGGAACTGTTACTTCTAAACCTCCACATAAAATTCTTGCACCTTCATTTTCTGCAATGGCCACAAAAGATTCTATTTTTTCTAAATGCTCTTTTGAAACCAAAGCACCAATGGCTGTTTTCCTTTTAGAAGGATGACCTACTTTTAATTTTTTTACTTCTTTTATAAAATCTCTTTTAAAGCGCTCATAAATTTGTGCTTCCACAAAAATTCTACTTCCACATAAGCAAATCTGACCTTGATTTGCAAAGGAAGTACGAATTGTAGTTGCCAACATTTTGTCATAATCACAATCTGAAAAAATAATATTCGGATTTTTACCTCCTAATTCTAAAGACAATTTCTTAAACATTGGTGCTGCAATTCTGGCAATATGTGCTCCCGTTTTTGTGCCACCAGTAAATGAAATTGCTTTTATATTTGGATGTTCTACAATGGCTTGTCCTGTGCTTGTACCTAAACCATGCACAATATTTAAAACGCCTTTTGGGAGGCCAGCCTCATTTAGTATCTCACTCAAAAGATAAGCTGTCATTGGAGTTACTTCACTAGGTTTTGCAACTACACAATTACCTGCTGCAATTGCTGGTGCAATTTTCCAGGTAAATAAATACAACGGCAAGTTCCAAGGCGAAATACACCCAACAACTCCTATTGGTTGCCGCAAAGTAAAATTGATTGCATTTAGTCCAATACTTTCATGTGCTTCTGAAGAAAACTGAGTAATTGCATTTGCATAAAACTGAAAATTTTCTGCAGCTCTAGGAATATCAATTTGTTTTGCCAAACTGATTGGTTTGCCATTGTCTTTAGATTCTGCTTCTGCTAAAATATCTAATTTTTCTACAATTAAATTGGCAATTTTAGATAAGATTTTACTGCGTTCCTCTAAGGTTGTATTGCTCCAACTTGGAAAAGCTTTTGCTGCCGCTTCGTATGCTTTTTCTACATCTTCAGAAGTTGAATTTGCAATTTGTCCGTAAACTTCTCCGTTTGATGGATTGTAATTATCAATAAATTCTCCATTTATTGGGTTTTCGAATTTTCCGTTGATGTAGTTCTGGATTTTCATTTCATTAAAAGATTAAAGAAAATAGCGCGAGAAAAAAGACAACTCCTATCTTTATTCTTGACTCTCTTATCTAGATTCTTACTATTCAATTATTTCTTTTTATATGCCGTTACCTTAATCTCTACCACTAAATCTGGATGCGGTAATTGATGCACCGCAACTGTGGTTCTTGTGGGGCCGGTTTCTTTGTCAAAAAATTCTGCGTAGGCTTTGTTGTATCCTGCAAAGTCATTCATATTTACTAAAAATGTAGTAACATCTACCACATCTTTTATACTTGCGCCTACGGTGCGTAAGTTCTTATCTATATTTTCTAAAACGGCTCTTGTTTGCGTTTCTATATTTAAAAATTTAGTCCCCATTTCATCAATAATATCAACTCCGGCAATAGTATTATCTGCTCGTCTAGAACTTGTTCCGGAAACAAAAATAAAATTGCCCACAACTTTTACATGTGGATAAGCGCCTCTTGGTGTTACTTTTTTTTCTGACATATTATTTAGTTGCTAATTCTAATAACTTTAATGTTGTTCTTAGGTTTCTTGTAGTTGCTGTTACATTTAACTTTCTTTCAAACAGATTGTTAGAAAGTTTTGTTCTTGCAAAACCTGAAGGACAATAAAGATAAACCATATTAGTATCAATTAGGTATTCATCTTCCAAAATTCCTTTTACTTCAATTTTTTTAATTTCTGTATTGTGCTCTAAAAAAGTAAAAGCAACTATTTTTTCATTTTCTAGTGAAAATGGATAGTTCTGAATTACTTTTTTCCATTCAGGAATTGTTCTTGCAATTACAGGAATTTCAAATCCAAATTTGTTTTGAATTCCTTCTTTAATTTTCTGACAAACGGTTGATTTTATTTCTTCAGAATCTAAAATAATATTACCACTCTGAATATAGGTTTGCACATTTTTAAACTCTAAATCATGTAATAATTGACGTAAATCTGCCATCGGGATTTTATTTTTTCCTGAGACATTAATTCCACGTAATAAAACGATAAACCTGTTCATTATTGCTTTTAAAATTTCTAATGGTTTCTTACCTAATTTCTTTTACAGATAATATGTCTTTACAAGAAACGAAGTAATCTATTTCTTACAATGAGATTGCCACAGTTTACAAAACTGTAAACTTCGCAATGACAAAATAAAAAGAGAGAACCTTTATATTTTGCTCAAGATAAACTCCAAAAAAGGAAACAGCTACAAATTATATGATTCTGAAATAAATTAAGAATTGCATTGTGCTTACAATCCTGCAATTTTATCTTCTTCTAAAATGGTATTTGTTTCTTTTTTCACCTTCTCTAAAATCACTTTTAATTCTTCTTTTGTCATATTTAAATGCGTGTGTACTTCATCTCCTGCAATTAAGTTTAACAATGCTTTATCTTGTGCTCTTCCTATTTTCATTGCGGCATTATAACCAATATCTTCATTAAAGGTAACTAAAGAATATTTAGAAAAATATTGGGTTGGAAATGTTTTTTCTAAATCCATTTCTATTTTTCTTTTCTCTTTAAAAATAGGGTTTGCCACATGATCTCGCATTTCATAAAAATTATCAATAGCTAAATCTGCAATGGCGTCTGTGTCTTGTTTTCTTGCTTTTTGATAGGTTTTAAAAACGGACTTCCAGTCACTTAAACCTTGATCTAATATTTCATCAAAAACAGTAACATCTTCAAAAGAAGCGTTCATTCCTTGTCCGTAAAAAGGTACAATTGCGTGTGCTGCATCTCCCAATAAAACGGTTTTATTTTGATAACTCCAAGGTGAACATTTTACGGTTCTTAAAGCACCTGTTGGGTTGTTCATAAACTCTTCCTTTATATTTGGAATGATCTCTAGAGCATCTGGAAATTCTTGCTCAAAAAATTGGGTTATTTTTTCTTCGGAAGTTAAATTTTCGAAATTAAATTCACCTTCAGTATAGCTTAAAAAAAGTGTAACGGTAAAACTACCATCTAAATTTGGCAAGGCAATTAACATAAAATCGCCACGAGGCCAAATATGTAAATGCTGATTACTAATTTGGTGTTTTCCGTTTTTATCGGCAGGAATTTCTAATTCTTTATAGCCGTGATTTAGATAATTTTGAGCATAAGAAAACAAGAATTTACGTTCTAAATAATAGCTTTTTCTAAGAGAAGAACCTGCGCCATCTGTTCCGATAATAACGTCTGATTTTACACTAAACTCTTCTTTGGTTTTGTAATCTTTAAAATGTGCTGTATTCTTATCTAAATCTACATTTTTACACTTTTTATTAAAATGAATGTTTACATTTTTATGTTTTTCTGCTTCGGTTAATAACAATCCGTTTAAATCGCCACGCGAAATAGAATTGATGTATTCATTTTCTCTTCCGGAATAATTAGATGCAAAGGTGTTTCCTCCTGTGTCATGCATTAATCGTCCGTACATTGGCAAACAAATTTCTCTTGCCTTCTCTTCTACGCCACACAAACGCAATGCTTTAAAGCCTCTGTCTGACAGCGCTAAGTTGATAGAACGTCCTGCGGAAATATCTGTAGTTCTTAAATCTGGTCTGCTTTCGTACAATTCAACTTTAAAACCTCTTTGTGCCAAACGTAAAGCTAAAAGAGAACCACATAAACCTGCTCCAATAATTAATATTTTGTCTGATTTATTCATGTAATATACCTAATTCTTTCAATGATAAAATAGTTATTTTTTTTCTAATCGGAATAAATTCTTGTAAAGACACACCTTCTTTGGGACTAATTTTTGTAGCAAAATAAACAACTTTTTTATCAACCTCTACAAAACCAACAAACCAACCCATTTTTTCTGTATCAGAAATTGCCAATCCTGTTTTTCCGCTTAACGTAAAATTTTCTTTAACGTCTAATTTCATAATATTCTTTACAATTTTGGTTGTAGTTTTTGTAATTGGCAACCTATTTTCATAAAACCTATTTAAAAAATTAATTTGCTCAAAAGGAGAAATTTTAGAATCTCCAACCAACCAAAAATTATCTATAGTTTCTGAGGCAACATTCATTGTTCCGAATTGCAATTTTTGAAGATAAACCTGTGTACTTTCTACGCCTATTTTTCTTGCCACTTCTTGATAACAAGGAACACAAGATTTCTGAAAAGCATCTTTAAGAATCAAGTCTTTTTCCCAAACTTTCATTGCTCTTTTTTCTCCATTCCATTTAAAAACTGTTTGTTCGTTTTTTATAATTCCTGTTTCTAAACCAATAATAGTATTGATTATTTTATAAGTAGAAGCTGGTAAATATGTTTCTTTCCCTTTGGTAAAATCATTTGAATAATAGGTGTTTTTTTTACTATCAAAAATTAATATAGCACCGTTTACATTGTACGTTTCTAATAAGCTTTCTATTTTTTTACTTACAACATACGCAGCATTATTTTCTTTAAGATTTTGTTTCTGAGCACAAGCAACCGAAACGAATAAAAAAGAGAGCATATAAAACCAGATTTTCATGATAACAATTCTTTTAATATTGAAACCATTCTATACACATCTTCAAAAGAATTATACATTGGGGTTGGCGCACAACGAATAACATCTGGTTCTCGCCAATCTGTAATAATATTGTTTTCGGTTAATTTTTTATGCAACCCTTTGTCTGCATTTTTTACCTGAATACTTAATTGACAACCGCGTTCTTTGGGATTTGAAGGCGTGATAATTTTAATATTATCTGAACCTATTTCATTGATTAAAAACTCGAAATAACCTGTTAGTTTTTCTGATTTTTTACGCAACGCATCCATACCCACTTCATCAAATAAATCTAAAGCCGCTTTTATGGCTGCCATAGATAATATTGGCGGATTGGATAATTGCCAACCTTCTGCTCCTTGCATTACATCAAAGGGCATGCGCATATTAAAACGGGTTTCTTTGTTGTGATTCCACCAGCCGGCAAAACGTGGTAATTTTTTATTATTTGCATGTTTTTCATGCACAAATAATCCAGCTAAACTTCCTGGTCCTGCGTTTAAATATTTATAGGTACACCAAGCCGCAAAATCTACTCCAGATTTATGCAAGTTTGGTTGTATGTTTCCTGCGCCATGCGCCAAATCAATTCCTACAATACAATCTTTTGAGTGTCCTATTTTTGCGATTCTTTTTAAATCTAAAAACTGGCCCGTATAATAATTTACACCACCAATTAACAACATGGCTATTTCATCTCCTTCAAATTCTAGTATTGTTTCTAAATCTTCAATGTTTAATAATTCTTCTCCCGCTCTTGGTTTCCATTCAATTAAATCTGTTTCTTCATCAAAACCATGAAATTTTAATTGAGATTGTACCGCATATCTATCCGAAGGAAAAGCATCACTTTCTATTACAATTTTATATTTTGATTTTGTTGGTCTGTAAAAAGAAACCATTAACAAATGCAAGTTGGTAGTTAGCGTATTCATAACCACAACTTCTATTGGTTTTGCGCCAACAATTGTTGCCATTTTATGGGTTAGTAATTCATGGTAATTTAACCATGGATTTTTAGCTTCAAAATGACCTTCTACCCCTAAATTTGCCCAATCTTCTAATTCTTGATTGATATATTCTTTGGTAGATTTTGGTTGTAATCCCAAAGAATTTCCTGTAAAATACAACCAGTTATTGCCGTTTTTATCTTTTGGAATGTGAAATTGATTTCGCAAATAAGAAAGTGTGTCTTCTGTATCTTGCTGTTGTGCAAATGCTAAATTATTTTGATATTTCATCAACTAAAAAAATGAGTGTTTCCAAATATAAAACAATCCTTATTAGATTTCAATTTTTAAATGTAAATTTAAGATAAAGTTTCCAACCTTTTTTAACACCACTTCACATATTATAAAAGCTATAGTTTTGTATTTTAGCAAAAAACATTTCTTATGAAGTTTCTAAAATTCTTTGCTTTCTCTTTGTTAATATTTTTTATCTCTTGTAAAAAGAACACAAATAGTATTGCAGAACTGCAAGGCCTTCATTCAAAAATTAAGATGGAACTTGCACCAGATAAACGTGTAGAATTGTTTGACATTAACTTTGAATTCACTAATAATCAATTCATTTTAGAAGGAGAAACTACCTCTAAAAAGGCATTCACTATGCTATTAGATAGTTTAGAAAACAAAAAGATAAAATATACCAATAACGTGCGTATTTTACCAGACTCCGCAGTTGGAAACCTACAATATGCCATTGCCAGAAATTCAGTTATAAACATTCGTTCTCAACCAAAACATTCTGCAGAATTGGGCACACAAGGTTTGTTAGGAATGCCATTAAAAGTACTAGATAAAAAAGGCGATTTCTACAGAGTGCAAACTCCTGATAATTATATTTCTTGGGTAGACAAAGGTGGAATTACAAGAATGGATAAAGAAAATTATGATAAATGGACACAAAGAAAGAAAATAATATTTACAAAAAACTTTGGATATGTATATTCTGATAAATCTACAGATTCTCAAATTGTTTCTGACATTACTTTAGGTGGACTTTTAAAATACATAGCGCAAGACGGTAATTTTTACGAAGTAGAATATCCAGACAAAAGAAAAGGCTATATAAAAAAAGAAGAAGGTTTACTGTTTAGTTCTTGGTTACAAAACTTAGAAATAAACAGAGAAAATATTGAAATTACATCTAAAAAAATGATGGGAACTCCCTATTTATGGGGCGGAACTTCTAGTAAAGGAATGGATTGTAGTGGCTTTACAAAAATGGTATATTTAATGAATGGTTTTATTATACCTAGAGATGCATCACAACAAATAAATGCAGGAAAAACTGTTGATAAAGATTTAAAATTTGAAGGTTTAGAAAAAGGTGATTTATTATTCTTTGGAACAAAAGCTACTAAAGATAAAAAACAACGCGTTACACACGTAGGTATTTGGTTAGGAAACCAAAAGATGGAATTTATTCATTCTTCTGGAAACATTCACCTGAGCTCTATGGATGAAACACAACTAACGTATGATGCTTTTAATAAACAGAGATATTTGGGTAGTAAACGGTATTTAAATGTTGATGATAAAATGATTATTGATTTAAAAAAGAAAATGAAACTGTAAATCATAATTGCAAAGCATGAATAACAAAATCTTTCAAAAATTCTTAGCCCTGATTGAACGGTTTGTCTGAGCTCTTTTTTAGTTTATGTTCGAGTGAATTTGCGAAGAATGAGCAAATTTGTATGGAGAACAAACTAAAAAAATCGAGTAGTGAAAGCAGGAAATAGCTTCAAAAAAAAACACCCTTTAAATGATAAATCTAAAGGGTGTTTTTCTATTTTAAAAAGAAGATTAATACAGAACTCTAAATTTAATTGTTCCTTCTACTTTTCTTAATTTGTCTAATACTTCTTTGTTATATTCTTTGTCTAAATCTGTAATTACATACCCTACTTTTGGGTCTGTAGATAAATACTGACCTGTAATATTTAAATCATATTTGGCTAAAATCTTATTGATTTTTGCCATAACTCCGGGTACATTTTTATGAATATGTAAAAAACGATGCGCATTTGTTTGTCTTGGTAAACGAATATTTGGGAAGTTTACAGCATCTACTGTATTTCCAGAATTGATGTACGCCATAATTTTACTGGGTACAAAATCTGCAATATCTCTTTGTGCTTCTTCTGTACTACCACCAACATGTGGTGTTAAAATTACATTGTCTAAACCTTGTAATTCAGTTTCAAACTCTCCGTTTTTTCTTGGTTCAGAAGGATAAACATCTACAGCAGCTCCTGATATTTTTTTGCTTTTTAGGGCAGAAACTAAAGCAGGAATATCAACCACAAAACCACGTGCTAAATTGACTAAAACAGCTCCATCTTTCATTTGTGAGATTTCTTTTTCTCCAAAGAAATTTTTGTTTGCTGCATTGTCATCAACGTGTAAACTAACTGCATCAGAAATAGTTAATAATTCTTCTAATGTTGCAACTTTAGTAGCATTACCTAAAGCTAATTTATCTTCTACATCATAATAATAAACATCCATACCTAAAGCTTCTGCTAATATTGATAGTTGTTTACCAATATTTCCATAACCTACAATACCTAGTTTTTTACCACGAACTTCTCTAGAACCATCTGCTGTTTTATTCCAATAACCATTGTGTATTTCTGTACTTCTTTGAAAAACACTTCGCATTAGCATAATAATTTCTCCAATAGCCAACTCAACTACAGAACGTGTATTACTATAAGGAGCGTTAAAAACAACAATTCCTTTTTCTTTACATGCCTCTAAATCTATTTGTTTGGTACCAATACAAAATGCACTTACCACCATTAATTTATCTGCAGCATCTACTACTTTTTGAGTAACGTTTGTTTTAGAACGAATTCCTAAAACATGTACGTCTTTTATTTTCTCTATCAATTCGTCTTCTGACAAACTTTTAGAAACAGATTCTACAGAAAAACCATCTGACGATAACTTTTTAAAAGCATCTGAATGTACGTTTTCTAATAATAATATTTTAATTCTATTCTTTGGGTATGAGATATTTCTTGGCAACTTGTTTACGTATAAAAATTCATCTAAATTTGGGGCAATATGATCTGCGTTTTCTGTTGTTTTAAGTCTTGAAACATTTTCTGTATAGGCAAAAAACTTATCTGCTACACCTGCTTCACGAGTTACATAATCGCTATATCCATCGCCAATAACTTGTATTTCTCCTTCTAGTTTCATGTCTCTTAAACACTGTATTTTACCATTGTGTTGAGAAAGTGGATTTTTAGCATCAAAACTAACAATTTTACCATCTTTATCAAACTCAAAAGTATTTGCAAATACTCTTTCTGAAGGGATATTGTATTCTTTTACAATAGGATCTATAAATTCTTTAAATCCGCAGGAAATCACATAAATATCATCGGCAAAATTTTCAAAAAATTCTTTGTTGCTTTCTATAGATTTTGATACTTGCTTTTTTAAAGCCGCCACCAAACCAGATAAATCTGATTTATTGGCATTTAATAATTTAATTCTTCTTTCTAAAGATTCTGTGAAGGATATTTCGCCGTCTATTCCTAAATTGGTGATGTCAATTATTTCTTGAATAATTGCTGCTTTATTAGGATTGTTTTCTAAAGTGATTTCAGCTAAAACATCTAATGCTTCTACACGAGTTAATGTGCTGTCAAAATCGAAAATATAATTTCTTTTTGTGGTAATCATTACTTAAGAATCTTGGTTGAATTTTAAGTCTGTAAATTTACAAATATAGTAGGGAAATAAGTAGTAGATTTTAAATTTTATGATATCTGTTTTATTATTAGCACTTTTTTAAAAAACTTTATAAAAAAAGAACTAATAACTACTAAAAATTATAGAATCCTAAAAGAAGTAACCACCAAACCATTGGTAAAGCTTCTACCCAAAAAGAACTATAGTATTTATATTGGTCTGTTTTGGCTCTCATTAGGAAAATAATCAACATAAAAAAGAAAAGCATAAAGGGTGTTTTTACCATAGTTGGCGTTGCAACTAAATACTCTAAAACCAATGAAAAAACAAGCAACATTACCCCCAACTTCTTTGTTTTTTCTACTCCTATTTTCCTTGGAATAGTTTGCAAAGAAATAGCATCATATTTTACATCTCTAATATCAAAAGGCAGTATTAAAACTACTACAATTAAAAATCTTTGAAGCAGTAACAATAGCACATTTAAGGTAATCTCTTTATCAGCATCAACCACAGGAATTAACACGGTAAACCCTGCCCAAACCAAGGCTACCACCATAATTTTTAAGTAACTTACTTCTCTTAAGTTTTTTTCAAAACCACTTAAGAATGGCACTGCATACAATACCGTTAACAGACAAAAAGGGATTGTAAAACACAAGGTTTTTATAGGCATTTGATATGCAAAATAGCACAAAACGAAAAAGCAAAACAATGAAAAAATCTGAATAATTTTTATACCTTTTGTTAAACTTTTGTGATGCAATTTTGCAAAGCCTGCATATTTTACAAAGTTATAGCCAGTAATGCTTCCAAAAAACATAAAATAATGTAAGTTCTCGTTGTACGGAAGATCAAAATAAATTTCTGTAATTCTTAGAAATGCATATACAGAAAATGCAACATGAATACTCGCATTTATATAAAAGTTGAATGCTAATTTTAAAAATTTCATTTTGCAAAAATAGGTTTTCTGTTCATAACAATCTTTTTTTGGTTGATAATTAACCCATTTTTGCTTAAAATATTGGCTAAATTATTTTATTATTTCCCTACTTTTGATACTTTCAAAATCAGTTGATATAGAGCGCATAAAACTCAAACTAAATCGATTGAAACATGACTAAACTAAACTTTCATTAATGAATACAAATTCGTTTCAAAATAGACATATTGGTCCTAATAAAAAGGAGCAAGAAATAATGTTATCTACAATAAAAGCTAAAAATCTAGACCAATTAATTTACGAAACCGTACCCAATGATATTCGTTTAGAAAACGAGTTAGATTTAGCACCTGCAAAGAGTGAATATGAGTATTTAGCTCATATTAAGGAACTAGCAGAAAAAAACAAAGTTTTTAAAAGTTACATTGGTTTAGGATATCATGAAGCAATTGTACCAAGTGTAATTCAGCGTAATATTTTAGAAAACCCCGGTTGGTATACGGCTTATACGCCTTATCAGGCAGAAATTGCACAGGGTAGATTAGAAGCTTTGTTAAATTTTCAAACTATGGTTTGTGATTTAACGGGAATGGAATTGGCAAACGCTTCTTTATTAGATGAAAGTACAGCTGCTGCAGAGGCAATGGCTTTGTTGTTTGATGTTAGAGAAAGATCTCAAAAGAAAGCGGGTGTAAACAAGTTTTTTGTATCCGAAGAAATACTACCTCAAACCGTATCGGTTTTGCAAACACGTTCTATTCCTATCGGGATTGAATTGGTAATTGGAAACCATGAAGAATTTGATTTTTCTAAAGATTTTTTCGGGGCAATTTTACAATATCCAGGAAAACATGGTCAAGTATATGATTATGCACAGTTTGTAGAAAAAGCAAACAATAACAATATAAAAGTAGCGGTTGCTGCAGATATTTTATCGTTGGTAAAATTAAAAGCACCTGCCGAATTTGGAGTTGATGTAGTTGTAGGAACCACTCAACGCTTTGGAATTCCGTTAGGTTATGGAGGGCCTCATGCGGGTTATTTTGCTACTAAAGATGCGTATAAAAGAAGTATTCCTGGACGAATAATTGGAGTTACCAAAGATGTTAATGGCAAAAGTGCTTTGCGTATGGCATTACAAACAAGAGAACAACATATTAAACGTGAAAAAGCAACTTCTAACATTTGTACCGCCCAAGTTTTACTAGCGGTAATGGCAGGTATGTACGCTGTTTTTCACGGTAAAGAGGGGCTAAAACACATTGCAGACGCTGTACATAACAAAACAAAATTAGTTGCAGATTATCTAGAAAAAGCAGGTTTTAAGCAATTAAATACTTCTTATTTTGACACTTTACGTGTAGAAATAGATTGTATAAAACTAAAATCTGTAGCAGAATCTTTTAAAGTAAACTTTAATTATATAGACAATAAACACATTTCTATTTCTATAAATGAAGCTACTACTCAAAAAGATTTAATGAAATTGTTTACCATTTTTGGACAATTAAAAAAGAAACCTAATTCTTCAGAAGCAGAAAATGTAGGTGATTTTCATCAAATTTTGACTAAAGAATCTTTTAATGCTGATTTTGAAGTAATTTCAGAAAACACAACAAGAAACACACCATTTTTAGAAAACGATATTTTTAATACGTATCAGTCTGAAACAGATATGATGCGCTATATTAAAAAATTAGAGCTCAAAGATTTGGCGCTAAATCATTCTATGATTTCTTTAGGATCTTGCACTATGAAGCTGAATGCGGCCTCAGAAATGCTACCTTTAAGCAATCCACAATGGGGAAACATCCACCCTTTTGTACCTTTAAATCAGGCGGAAGGATATCAACAAGTTTTAAAAAGATTAGAACATCAATTAAATATTATTACTGGTTTTGCAGCCACTTCTTTACAACCAAATTCTGGCGCACAAGGTGAGTTTGCTGGCCTAATGACCATTAGAGCTTATCATCAAGCAAATAAAGAAGAGCACAGAAATATTTGTTTGATTCCTGCTTCTGCACATGGTACAAATCCTGCTTCTGCTGTTATGGCTGGAATGAAGGTAGTGGTTACCAAAACTGATGAAAAAGGTAATATTGATGTGGAAGATTTACGAGCTAAAGCAATTTTACACAAAGATAATTTAGCTGCTTTAATGGTTACCTATCCTTCTACGCATGGCGTATACGAAAAAGCAATTAAAGAAATTACGCAAATTATTCATCAAAATGGTGGACAAGTATATATGGATGGCGCAAATATGAATGCACAAGTTGGTTTAACAAATCCGGCAACAATTGGCGCAGATGTTTGTCACTTAAACCTTCACAAAACTTTTGCCATTCCGCATGGCGGTGGTGGTCCAGGAGTTGGTCCTATTTGTGTTGCACCACAATTAGTTCCGTTTTTACCCACAAATCCTGTAGTAAAAACCGGAGGAGAAAACGCAATTACCGCAATTTCTGCAGCACCTTGGGGTTCTGCTTTAGTTTGTTTAATTTCTTATGGATATATTACCATGTTGGGAGCAAAAGGATTAACAGATTCTACAAAAAATGCAATTCTTAATGCCAACTATATAAAAGAACGTTTGCGCGGACACTATGAAACTTTGTACTCTGGTGAAATGAACAGAGCTGCACACGAAATGATTATTGATTGTCGTGATTTTAAACAAAATGGCATTGAAGTAGTAGACATTGCTAAGCGTTTAATGGATTATGGTTTTCATGCGCCAACAGTCTCATTTCCGGTTGCAGGAACTATGATGATTGAACCTACGGAATCTGAATCTATAGCAGAATTAGATCGTTTTTGTGATGCCATGATTTCAATACGTAAAGAAATTATGCAAATAACAAAAGGTGACGATAACAATCTTTTAAAAAATGCTCCTCATACGCAAGAACTACTAACTGCGGATGAATGGACGTTGCCTTATACCAGAAAACAAGCGGCTTTTCCGTTAGATTATATTGCCGAAAATAAATTTTGGCCTTCTGTTAGAAGAGTTGATGATGCTTTTGGAGATAGAAACTTAATTTGTTCTTGCAATCCTATTGAAGATTATATGTAGCAGACAATGTTTGTATAAAAGTATTTTAAAACCACTTCTGTTTGAGGTGGTTTTTTAGCTTCAAAAAAGCTTACGTACAAAAAAAAACCTGACAACCTTTGTTAAACAAAGCCTGTCAGGAATTTTAAAATAACTAATTTATTTTATGCTGTAATTTCTACAACTTCAAGATCAAAAATAAGGTCTCTACCCGCTAAAGGATGATTTCCATCAACAACAATGCTTTCTTCTTTCACTTCAACAACCATTAAATTAATTTCTTGTCCTTCTGGAGACGTAGAAACTAAGCCCATACCAACTTGTGGCTCCATATCTTGTGGAAGTTGCGTTTTAGCTACTTCTTGAATTAAGTTTTCATTTACATCACCATACGCGTCTTCTTTCGCAATTGTTATGGTTTTTTTCTCGTTTAATTTCATGTCAATTAAACCTTTTTCAAAACCTGGAATTAATCTTCCTTGTCCTAAAACAAATTCTACTGGTTCCTTTCCTTCAGAAGTATCAAAAATCTGTCCGTCAGTTAATTTTCCTGTGTAATTTACTTTAATTGTGTTGTTCTCTTTTACTTGACTCATATTATACTATTTCATTTTAAAAATGCTTTTTGTATAATTTTTACACAGCCAACATTTTAGTTTAAACTTACGTTTATGCTTGCCGCCAAAATCAAGCCAAAAAAGGAAAAAACTATAATTTGATACACTAAAAATTGAAGAAAACACCTTACAGACCTTAATTCATAGGATACCACAACTTTATGCTCTTATTTTAAAAAACATTTACAAAAATATTAATCGGAAAAAATGTCAGTTAAAACTAAAAATAGCATAACAATATGTCAAGTTTTCACAAAAGACAATCTCATTTATCATCAACATAATTCTTTAACACCTGTACCATTATATGAACTATTTTTTCACCATAAATTTTTAAAAGATTCTTTCGAATATGTTTTATTGGTATTCTTAAAGTTGGTAGAAATTGGTTTCTTTAACTGAAGAGTGTCTTTTTTATGAAATATTTTAGCTAATAAAGAAATTGGAAATAGTAGAAAATAATAAAACAGCGTTAAAATAAAAGTACTTAGCAAGTTACCAATAAAAACAAATACATAGTGTAAAATAGCATCTATAAAAACAACAAACCTTCTAAAAGCTAGTGCCAAGAAAGAAATCACCGTAATTACATAAGGAATCCAATCGAAACCTTTAAAAATATATAGTAAGGATAACCCAAAAACGGGACCTAAGATGCTTTTATATGGTGAATTATTTTTCATTTAATCTACTAAAAAAGACTATAAATAAATGGTGCAACCGCACTAGAACTACCAATGATAAATAAAATAGACACAAAGACCAAAATGATAATAATAGGTGCTAACCAATACTTTTTTCTCGCCTTTAAAAAATGCAATATATCCTTTAAAAATTCCATTTAATCCAATTTAAAATTGATGTTTTTTTCACTATTCCAATGCACTTGGTCTTCTTTTAAATATATAAAATCTTGCATTACTAAGCAATCCATTTCCGTATTCATAAAACACAGATAAGCTTCTTCCGGAGAACAAACAATAGGTTCTCCTCTCACATTAAAACTTGTATTTATAAGTGCACTTATTCCTGTTAATTTTTTAAAGTTAGTTAATAAATTCCAGAATTTCTCATTCTGATGTTTATTTACTGTTTGTAATCTTGATGAAAAATCTACATGTGTAGTTGCTTGTAAAACGCTTCGTTTTGTATACAAGCGCTCTAACAAAGAAGTATTAAAATAGGTTTCTGGTACATTAAAAATATGTTCCTTTTTTAATTTTGCTACTTTTAACATATAAGGAGATGACTTTCTAATATCAAAAAAAGCAAAAGCGTCTTCTTCTAAAATTGCAGGTGCAAAAGGCCTAAACGCTTCTCTTTTTTTAATCTTGAGATTTACTCTTTTCTGCATTTCAAAAGCAGTTGCATCTGCTAAAATACTCCTATTTCCTAAAGCTCTTGGGCCAAATTCCATCCTGTCTTGAAACCAACCAACAACTTTTCCTTCGGATAAATATTTTGCTGTTAATTTAGAAACATCTACCGAACTCATTTGTTTAGAAACGGCATTCAATTTATGATTTAAAATTTCAATTTCGCAATTTGTATAACTCGGACCTACATATACATTCTGATTCGAATTTTCATCAGAAATTATATTTTTATTTTTAAAATAAAGATGATTAATTGCCAATGCCGCGCCAAGAGCACCTCCTGCATCACCCGCAGCAGGTTGAATCCAAATATTCTCAAAAATATTCGCTTGTTCTAACCTACCATTTGCCACACAATTTAACGCCACGCCGCCCGCCAAACAAACATTGTTAGCATTTGTAATTCTTTTTGCTTCGCTTGCCATTTTTAAAACTACTTTTTCTGTAATTTGCTGAATTGCCAAAGCCAAATTAGCATGATGTTGTTCCAATTTTCCTTCTTCCTTTCTCTTTGGAAACCCAAATAAAGATTCCCATTTCTTTTCTGAAATCATTTTTAAGGAAGTTGAGTAACTAAAAAAATCTTGATTTAACCAAATAGAACCATCATTGTACAAATGAATTACTTTCTCTAAAAGAAGCTTTTTAAAATGAATTGTTTGTGCGTCATTCGGATTACCATAAGGCGCCAATCCCATTAATTTATATTCTCCAGAATTTACTTTAAACCCTAAAAAAAAAGTAACCGCACTGTACAACAATCCCACAGAATGTGGAAACTCTAGTTCTTTTAGCATTTTTATACCAACACTGTTGCCAACACTAATGGAAGCTGTAGTCCACTCACCAACACCATCAATTGTTAAAATTGCCGATTCTTTAAAATTAGAAGTATAAAAAGCGCTTGCCGCATGCGCCAAATGATGTTCTGTAAATAATAATTGAATTTCCTTGTATTTTTTACTGCCCAATTCTTTTAAAGCTTTCCTTAAAACCTTCTTCAAAAATAATTTTTTATGCAACCAAACTGGCATTGCTTTTAGAAAAGATTTTAATCCTATTGGTGTAAATATAAAATAGGTTTCTATTAAGCGCTCAAACTTTAAAAAAGGTTTGTCATAAAAAACAACGGCATCTAAATCATCAATAGTAATTTTTGCTTCCTGTAAACAATAAGCAATAGCTTGATAAGGAAATTCTGAATAATGTTTGATTCTTGCAAATCGCTCTTCTTGAACTGCCGCAATTATTTTTCCATCAATAATAATTGAAGCAGCAGCATCATGATAAAAAGCAGAAATTCCTAGTATTTTAGACACGTAAATTATAGATAAATTAAGAATGAAGTAAATATAATTTATTTTGATTAAAATATCATTTAGAAAAATATGTATCTTAACGTCGTTAAAAAAAGAATTGTTATTTATTGATGAAAAAAAACTCTAAAAATTTATTTTTTGGCTTTCAAAAAAAAACGATAATCTGGTTCTTATATCTTATTATTTTAATTCCTATTTGTTTTGAAATTGCATTGCGAATAGTTGGTGCAAAACCTTATATTCAAAAAGATTATCATATAAAATCTATCCCTGAAAATCCGTTCTTAGGACACGATTCTTTAGCAATTGTCTTAAATCCTGGTATGTATAAAATTACCTTAAATGAACATCATACATTTACAACAACACATACAAAAGACCAATTTAGAAAAGTTTCTTTTTACAAATCACAAGACAGCCTTCTGACTCAAATAGCAATTTTTGGTTGCTCTTTTACGTATGGTTTTGGGGTTCATGATACAGAAAATTTTACATCTTTACTTCAAAAAAAACATGCTAATTATCAATTTAATAATTATGGAGTTATTGGTTATGGAACCACACATTCTTATTTACAATTAAAAAAATTAGCACAACATAAATTCCCAAAAGTGGTTGTTTTAAACTTTGCTACAGATCATTTTAACAGAAATGTGTTGACAAATTCTTACAAAAGAGCTCTAAAAATAGGTTTTAATCGCTCTTTAAAATCGGTTCAAAACCAAATGAAAGATGCCAAATATCCCGTTACCCTAAACACTCAATTAGCCATTGGTTACCAAAAATGGAGTGACATGTATGAAGATTGGAATGGGAGAAGTCTTTTTTCTTCGATAAATTGGCTTCAAACAACTATTGATAAAATTGATGACAATGCTAAAAATAAAGTTGAAATTAGCTTTGCGCTCATCAATGAGATGAATACTATTTGCAAAAAAAATAACGCCATATTTTTGGTTTCTTTATTAGACCAAAACCAAGAAAGTGATGCGCTAAAAAAGTTATTAATTAAGCATCGTATTCGTTTTTTAAATGTTGATTTTAATTTTGAGAACAAACAATTTACTAATTTCCCTTATGACAATCATCCTAACAAATTAGGACATGAATTAATAGCAGAAAAAATAAACAATCAGTTACAAAAAATTTTAGATTATGAGTAAAAAAATACTCATAATTGGCGTTTTAATTTCCATTGCTCTTGGTATTTGGTGTTCTAATTACTTGACCTATAATTTCAATATAGATCCTTTAGCTTTTGGAAACAATGCTCAAAAAGAACAATTTTCGAAATATAAAAATGCTTTTAAAACAGAAAAAGATGCTCTTATTATTGGTATTCAAAAAAAGACTCTTTTTAAAACTTATGATGATTTTTTAACGTTGAATAAATTAACTTCAGATATTAATAACTTATCTGGTGTTGCAAACGTGGTAAGTATAGAAAATTTGAAATTTCCGATTAAAAAAGGATACTTACTAAGCCAGCCACCATTTCTATCTTTAACAAGTAAAAACACTTTTCAAAAAAACTACAATAACTTAGATAAATTTACAGACATTACTGAAAAATTTTTATCTAAAGACAGAACTTCTGCAAGTTTTTATGTGTATTTAAACAACCAAAATAGTACGGAAACAATCGCATCAATTCATCACTTATTAGATAATATTTCATTCGTTGAATATCATATTTTAGGTGCGCCAGTTTTTAAATCTGAAGGAAATGAGGTTTTAGCGAAAGAAACATTATTAATTACCCTTTTGGGGATTTTCCTATTACTTGGTAGTATGATTATCCTTACTCCTAGCTTAAAAAGAATTCTAATTACCATTCTATTTACTGTTTTCAACGTTTGCGTTACGCTTATTTTTATGTACGTTTTTAATTTTGAAATAACTTCTTTCACCACCATAATACCAAGTGTAATTGCCATACTTTCTTTTACAGACATTACCCATATTTTACATCATTATGAATATTTGGTAAAAGAAAAGACACCAAAAAGTGCATTGAAAAAGAAACTTTTTAGGAAAATTGGTTTTCCTTTAATTCTAACTTCCGTTTCTAACCTTTTTGGTTTTATAATTTTCTTTTTTAATGGTGGCGTACATCAAATTACAGATTTAGCTATTGTAGCAACTTTTGGAATTATTTTCGCCTATATTTCCTCTCGTTTTTTATTGCCTTTTTTATTAGATTATAAAGTGCAGTTGGTATTAAAACAGCATGTATTTATAGAGAATTTTATAGCAAGATGTATCAATTTCACCAGTATTTATTATAAAAAAATTGTGCTTGTTTTTACGGTTCTTTTATTAGTGCTACTAATTCAAGCTTTTAAAAATTCGAAAATAAACATGCACTATTATGAGAAAAACAACACAGAATTGGCCATTAATAGTGCTTGTGCATTTTATGATGACAAATTTCAAGGAATTAGAGATATAGAAGTTGTTTTAAAAGCTAAAAAAGGCACTATTCTAAGTCCATTAACCATTAAAAATATTGATACTATTGAAAACTATTTATTGACAAAATATGGCTGTAAAACCACCAATAGCTTAAATACAATTATAAAACGTTACGAAAGATTTAAACTAGAAGGCAACTATAAAGCCTTTAGAATTCCTAATCATATTTCTAACTTTTTGTTGAAGGATTTAATAAAACATGAAGATAAATTAGGTTTGCTTAGCATTGTTTCTAAGGACAAAACAACCACCAGAATTATAGGTAGCTTGCCAGATATTGGCACACATAACGCGCTACTAAAAAACAAAGAACTGGTTCAGTTTCTTTCGAAATATCAAACAGAAAAGGTACAACTTTATTTGAATGGAAAAGCCTTTTTATTTGACCAAAACACCTATTCTTTAACTAGATATGTGCTAATTGCTTTACTTTTTGGGATTTTAATAACAGGTTTAATTACTACTTTTTTATTTAAATCTGTTTGGATTGGTTTCACAACTTTTATTGCAAATCTATTACCCATACTTTTTGGAATTGTCATGATTACTTTTTTAGGTCTAGATTTAAACCCTAATTCTATCTTTATTTTAACAATTTTATTTGGTGTTGCCTTAGATGATTCTATCTATTTACTAGGACATTTATACAAATCCGATCCTAAAAAAGTATTTACAAAAACCATATTACTGCAAAGTTTAAAAACCAATAGTTCGCCACTTTTAATCACCTCTATGGTATTAAGCGTACTTTTTTTAGCATTAACTATTTCTAGTTATCAATCTTTATTTAATTTTGGTATCATTATATCAACTAGTTTAATTTTTGCTTTTATATCAGATTTGTTTTTAATTCCTTCTTTATTATTATTAAAAAAATACACTGCCAAATGATACTCCAAGAACTACTATTTTACTTTTGGGCTATTTTAAATTTACTACTATTCTTTTATGTATGTGTAGAGATTATACTACTATTTTTTGCTTTAAAAGCGAAAAAGAAAAATAGCAAACTTGTTTTAAAAACTTTCCCAAAAGTTACCGTACAATTGCCAATTTACAATGAAAAATATGTAGTTGAACGCTTAATAGAAAGTGTTTGCAAAATTAAATATCCGAAGGAGCAATTAGAAATTCATGTTTTAGACGATTCTACCGATGAAACTAGCTTATTAATTGCCAACATGGTTTCCTTTTATCAAGGTAAAGGAATTGACATAAAACACATACAACGCACTAATAGAGTTGGTTTTAAAGCAGGAGCCTTAGATTATAGTTTACAATTTTGTACAGGTGAATTTATTGCTATTTTTGATGCTGATTTTGTACCCGATGTTGAGTTTTTAATGAATTCCATTCCTTATTTTACTAATGATAATATTGGCGTAGTTCAAACCCGTTGGACACATATTAATGAAAATTTTTCGTTTATTACAAGAGCGCAAGCCATTATGTTAAACACTCATTTTTCAATAGAACATCTTGGAAGAATTTCTAGCAATGCCTTTATAAATTTTAACGGAACAGCAGGCATTTGGAGAAAAACATGTATTGAAGATGCTGGTGGTTGGCATTCAGATACCTTAACGGAAGATTTAGATTTAAGCTTTAGAGCACAAATGAAAGGCTGGAAATTCACCTATTTATTTGATATAGAATCTCCAGCAGAATTACCCATTACAATGGACGCCTATAAAACCCAACAATACAGATGGTCTAAAGGAGCCGCTGAATGTGTAAGAAAAAACTTAAAAAAACTATGGAAATCTCCTGCCAATTTTTGGGCAAAACTAGCTGGTAGTCTGCATTTATTTAATTCATCAATCTTTATTATTGTCTTTTTCTTAGTAATAACAAGTCCTATAATTTATTGGTTATCAAAAGAAAATTTAATTGCTTTTAACAATGTAAACGTTATTTCCTTTTTAAGTTTACTAATTACATCTTTAATTACATTATTATTTTTTATCGGACATTTAATGACTGTAAAATCTAAATGGAAAGGAATCTTATTTTTTCTACCAAATTTTTATGCATTTCTAACCTTAAGCATTGGTATTTCTCTTTATATGGTAATTGGTGTTTTAGAAGGGTATTTCGGAAAAATCTCTGAATTTGTGAGAACTCCAAAATACAATTTAAAGTCTAACATACACAATGAACCTAAAGAAGATTATGCATTTAAAAAAGAAACAAACATTAGCTTTTTAGAATTTATCTTACTTTGTTATGGAGTATTTATTGTTCTTTTAGGCTACAATTATCATGATCTTTATATTATTAATTATGGAGTTATTATTGTATTAGGATATTCCATAAAGGTCTTTTTTCCTAAATATATTTTTAAGTTTTAAAAAACTTCGTACAGTGTAGTTACTATAACTCCTTTTTTATCTTTTAGAGTAAAAACAGTTAATTGTCTTTCATTTTTAATCTTAAAATTAAACGGCGGTGCTAACAGATTTATTCCACTATGTTTTTTAATTCTAATTCCTTGTCCGGATATAATATCTTTATTGGGAATAAAATTTCCCACAGGCAAATGTTCTGTTAAAATAACATATTTAAAATTTTTTAACTTACTTACAATATTTTGCACCTCATTATTCGATACATGTTGCAGCACTTGTCTTAATAAAACACAATCTGCAGCGGGCAAATTATCTTTAGCAATATCTAAACAATGAAATTCTAAATTTTCTGCTGTAAAATTTTCTTGGTTGTAAATTATTAAATCTTTTACAATATCTATTGCAATATATTTATTCGTACATTTTAGTAGTTGTTTTCCAATATTAAAATCGCCACAACCCAAATCGCAAACCACCAACGGTTTTTTAAAAGAAGTTAAAAATGATTTTACAACATTAACATAGGGTGTTACAATTTCTGGTTGATGAGATCCTGCACCAGAATAAAATTCAGAAGAATTATCACCCCAAAGATGAAGCTGATAAATTTGTTCCATGGCAGCTTTGGTTGGCCAAGGTTTTTTAATTTTTTTTATTTCCTGGTTGCTCATTAAAGTCTTGCTGACAAATAGTTATGATTAAAAAGTAACAAAACCAAGAAATAAATATTTCCTAATAATTTTCTATTACAGATTCAATAAAAGGATAATAAAACTCGGTAATTAATAACCCTTTTTTATACCCAATCATTCTTCCTTTATGATTTACAAAAACTAAAGTAGGAAAAGAACGTACTTTATATTTTCTTTTTAAATCATAGGTAATTTCTAATTTTTCCGGACTAATTAAATCCGTATTTCTAGGATCGTCCGCTTCATATAAAATTAAATCTTTTTCAGCTATTCCTTTAAATTTAGTTGTATGAAATAATTGTTTGTCTAATATTTTACACGGACTACACCAATCAGAACCCGTAAAGTAGATTAAAATTGGTTTCTTTTCATTTTTAGATTTTTTTAGGGCTTCATTAAAGGTAGGCTCCCAATTTAGAACAACTTCCTCTTTATAATCTTTAGTTATTAGTTCTTCAGAAGATATACTATCTTGAGAAAATAACACTCCTATGGAGAAAACACTAAAAAAAAAGCTAATAACTGTAATTTTCATAAAAAAGTAGTTTTCACAAAAGTATCAAAAATAATACCACAAATTTAAAATAACTTGTGACTTTCTAAAAAAAAAGGTGTCATATAAGTGTTAAATACTTTGAAAATCAAAATTTTTAACAAAAAATCAAAATCATTAAAAACCAACGTTCTAACAGCGTTGGTTTTGTTTTATATGATTATTTATAAGCGCATTAAAAGCCTCTTTTTTATTGTTCAGAAAAACAGTTTCTATCTTAATATATGAAATAGCAGCTACTTTGTTTTCTAATCTTGTAAAATCTTTTTCTGTAGTTACTAATATTTTCTTTGAAGAAGACAACTCTCCAAATTTCTTGTTGATATGCTCTATATCTGAAGACGAAAAATGATGATGATCGGGAAATTTTAAATGTTTATAAGTAATTTTTTTTTGCTGTAAATGCTGTAATAACGGAGAAGGATTAGCAATTCCTGTTACTAATAAAACCTCATAATCTTTAAGTGCATCCATAGATATAGAATGGTTTCCTTCTAATTTATCAGCATAAGAAATTGACGTAAAATAAATAGGTTTTTTATATTTTTTTAGCTTTTCTATTACAACCTGCTGTTTTAAATCATCTAAATTTTCTGGGCATTTGGTTATTAAAATAACATCAGAACGTTTTGCTCCGTTGCTACTTTCTCTTAAATTACCAGTAGGCAATAAAAAATCATCCGTAAATAAATCATTATATTTTGTAAGTAAAACGTACAAACTTGCTTTTATTTTTCTATGCTGATACGCATCATCTAACAAAACAACCTCTGGTTTTTTTTCTTGTAGCAATCTCTCTACACCCGCTACCCTATTTGCATCAACGGCAACACTAATTTTATTGAATTTTTTAAAATATTGCAACGGCTCATCACCAACATCTTCGGCTGAATGTGTTTTATTTAACAATACAAATCCTTGTGTTTTTCGTTTATAACCTCTACTTAAAACAGCAATTTTATAATTGTCTTGCAAAACTCTAATTAAATATTCTATTTGTGGCGTTTTCCCTGTACCGCCAACACTAAGGTTACCAACGGCAATTACAGGAATTTTAAAAGAGACTTCCTTAAAAATTTTTATATCAAAAAACAAGTTACGCAAAGCGGTAACTAAATGATATAAAATAGCAATTGGAAACAATAAAAAACGTATAATTTTCATCGCCGTAAAAATACAATAAAAGATTTTCTTAAAAATAGGTAAAATGAGTTCAAACTTAGAAATAAAAAAATAATACAAGCATAGCTTTTGTTTCTAATTCAATTTCTTTTAAAAGATAATTTTAACGGAAATTCTATTCAAAACCAGGAAACAATTATCGTTTAAAAATGGTAACTTTGATGTTCAATATATGTGACTATGACCATAAAAAACATAACAGATTATTTAGAAAAACTTGCTCCATTAACGTATGCTGAAGATTTTGATAATGTAGGTTTGTTAGTTGGTAATGCCCAAACAAGTGTAACGGGTATTTTAGTAACTTTAGATACTTTAGAGCAAACGGTAGACGAAGCCATTGCTAAAAACTGCAATCTTATTGTAAGTTTTCATCCTATTATTTTTGGAGGTTTAAAAAAATTAAATGGTAATTCTTACGTAGAACGCGTAGTGCTAAAGGCCATAAAAAATGATATTGCCATTTATGCACCTCATACTGCTTTAGACAATTCAGAAAACGGAGTTTCTGCAAAAATGTGCGAAGTGTTAGGTCTAGAAAACACCAAAATTTTAATTCCTAAAAAAGGAATCATAAAAAAGCTTACTACTTTTGTACCTGTTGAAAAGGCTGAAGCGTTAAGGAAAGCCCTATTTGCAGCTGGTGCAGGAAATATAGGTAATTATGATAGTTGTTCTTTTAATATTGAAGGACAAGGAACCTACAGAGGAAATGAAAACTCAAATCCTGTGTATGGTAAAAAAGGCGTGCTACATACAGAAAAAGAAACGCAAATTTCTGTTATTTTTGAAACTAAAAATGAGCAAGAAATTTTTAAATCACTATATCAAAATCATCCTTATGAAGAAGTTGCTTATGATTTGATTTCCACAGAAAATGTGCATCAGAATATTGGTATGGGCATGATAGGTGAGTTGGCTACCGAAATGAATGAAACAGATTTTTTACTTTTTTTGAAAAAAACGATGAAAACGGATTGTGTTCGTTATTCTAACCTTTTGAACAAAAAAATTAAAAAAGTTGCCGTTTTGGGCGGTTCTGGTAGTTTTGCTATTTCAAACGCAATTAGGGCTGGTGCAGATGCTTATGTAAGTGCAGATTTTAAATATCATGAGTTTTTTAAGGCTGAAAACAGCATTTTATTGGCAGATATTGGCCATTATGAAAGCGAACAGTTTACAAAAAACCTTTTGGTTGATTATCTTACGAAAAAATTCACTAATTTTGCAGTCATTTTATCAGAAAAAAGTACGAATCCAATTTATTATTTATAAACATGGCAAAAAAGAAAGAAGTTTCAGTTGAACAAAAACTTAGAGCATTGTATGATTTACAATTAATAGACTCTAGAATTGACGAAATTAGAAACGTAAGGGGCGAATTGCCTTTAGAAGTGGAAGATTTAGAAGATGAAGTTGCTGGTTTAAACACAAGAGTTGTTAATTTAGAAGCAGATGTTACTAACTTAGAAGCAGACATCAACAATAAAAAGTTAGCGATTGAAGAATCTACTAGCTTGATGAAAAAATACGACGAGCAGCAAAAAAAGGTAAGAAACAATAGAGAATTTGATTCTATTACCAAAGAAATTGAATACCAAGACTTAGAGATTCAATTAGCTGAAAAAAGAATTAATGAGTACAAAGCTAAGATTGCTCAAAAAATGGAGGTTGTGAATGCTACAAAAGAAAAACTAGCAAAACAACAACAACATTTAAAGCATAAAAAAGCTGAGTTAGACGCTATTTTAAAAGAAACTGAAAAAGACGAAAAATTATTATCAGAAAAATCTGATGAATTTTCTAAATCTTTAGATGATCATTTATTTTCTGCGTACAGCAGAATTAGAACCAAAGTAAAAAATGGTTTGGCTGTTGTTGCTATTGAACGTGGTGCTTCTGGTGGTTCTTATTTTACAATTCCGCCTCAAGTTCAATTAGAAATTGCCAATAGAAAAAAAATAACTATAGACGAACATAGTGGACGTATTTTAGTTGATGCAGCTTTGGCTGAAGAAGAAAAAGCTAAAATAGATAAGTTGTTTGCTTAAACAGTTATTAAATTTTACATATAAAAAAAGCCTTAAAATAGTATTTTAAGGCTTTTTTTATATGTGTAAAACAGGCAATAATATTCTTACTACCAGTAATCTATTTAGTAATCTAAATTTTTAAGATAACTTAATTTATCTTTCCAAATACCTAAGTCCTTTTTAAATTCATCTACTCTGTTTCTCACATTAACTACTAACGGATTGTCTGCTTTTGCATTTGAGAAAAAGCCTAAATTGTTTTCTAATTGTTGAATTTCTTTCACAATTTCATCTATTTTCTTTCTTACAAATAACTGTTCAGAATCTAACTTTCTTACGTCATCATCTGCCGCCAAACCATCTACAACATTGGTAAACTTTAACATGGCAACTTCTTGTTTATCCAAAGACAAACTTTCTAACATTCTATCTATTTGCTTGTTAAATTTACCATCTAAATGACGTAAATTTCTAGGCAAACTTCCTAAGTCTCTCCATTCATCAATAGATTTTAAAACCGATTCTTTTGTATGTTTCTTAGATTCTTTTAAAGACTCTAACAGTGCTTTTTTAGCTTCAATAATTTCTTGCTCTTCTTTACTTACAGCATTTTTTTGTTGATGAAAACGATCAAAATAATGATTACAAGCGGCTTTAAAACGTTTCCAAATATCGTCTGAAAACTTTCTTGGAACATGACCAATCTTTTTCCAGTCTGCCTGTACTTTTTTCAAAGTATTAGTAGCTGTTTCCCAATCTTCACTTTCTTTTAAAGATTCTGCAATTTCTATTAGGGCTATTTTCTTTTTTAAATTATCTTGCTGATCTCCTTTTTCTTGTTTGTAAAATACATTTTTGGCGCTATTAAATTTCTTAGTAGCTTTTTTAAACTGTTGCCAAACTTCTTCACTTTTAGAATACGGTAATTTACCAGCGTTAAAATAATTTTGCCTATAAGCTTCAATTACCTTAATGCTTTTTTGCCAATCGCTATGCGATTTATTGCTAGAAGTATCATAGGCATTAATTTGGGCAACTATTGCCAACTTTTCTTCTATAATTTCTTGATATTTAGAACGCATTTCACGAAAATGATTATGACGTTTGTCATGTATTTTCTTCGTAGCTTCACTAAACTTATGCCAAACCTCTTCTCTTAACTCTTGAGAAACGGGACCAATATCTTCTTTCCAAATTTTATGTAAATCTTGCAATTCTTTAAACGCATGATTAATATCACTTTCTTCTGCAAGTGCCTGTGCTTTTAAAATAATTTTAAGTTTTTCTTCTAAGTTATGTTTAAAATCTAAGTCTCTAAAATCATTACTTAAATGCAATAGATCATAAAAACGCTCTACATGATGATGATAGGTTTTCCATGTATCATTATAGCGTGTTTTAGAAACAGGACCAATTGCGCGCCAAGTGTCTTGAATTTCTTTAAAATTCTTATACATGGTTGCAGAATCTGCATTTTCTATAAGGTCTTTTAAACTTTCAATTACTGAAAGTCGTTTTTCAAGATTTACTTTTAACTGCTTCTCTAAATCTCCGTAATGTGCATCTCGTTCCTTTTTGTAATCAGAAAGCAATTTATTATATTCTGATTTTATTGGGCTAGAAAACTGAAAATCAATAGAATTTCCGCCTTCTTCTAAAAAAGCCGCTTTCTTTTCTGCTATTAAAACCCCAAACTTAACATTAAAAGCATTCTTAATGCCATCAACTTGTGATTTTACTTTGTTTACCGGATTGTTAGAAAGTGTTTTAGCAAGGTTTGCTACCAATTCTTCTAAAGATAATTCAGAATAATCTACATCTGGAGTTTCTTCTTCTTTAGCCGAATCATTTTCAGCGCTTTCTGCCACTGATTTTTCTATTTCATCAACAGCATCTGTAGTTTCTTCAACTTTTTCTTGTGCTGCTGGTTCTTTCTTATCAATAACTTTAGAAGTTTCCTGAGAATCTTCTTTAGAGCTGTTTACTAATTTATCAACGTTTTCTTTATCTGAATCTAACATATCTACAATGTTTAAGGTGCATACTTATAATTTATAAAGATACTGACATCTTAGATAATTAACAAGATAACTAACTGTTAAATATTGAAGAATAATTAATCTTTATTCCAAATTCTCCAAGACTCTTCTGCTTGCAATTGCAGCATCTCGTATCCATTTTTTATGGTTGCTCCTTTTTCTTTTCCTTTGGATAAAAAAGTAGTTTCTGCAGGGTTGTAAATTAAGTCGAATAAAAGATGATTTTTAGTCAAAAACTCATAAGGAATGTTGGGTGATTTTTCTATTTCTGGTGATGTGCCAATGGGTGTAGAGTTAATAATAATGAAATGTTTTGCCATCACTTCTTTTGTTAAGTCATCATAAGAAATCTCCTTCTTTTTCTTTGGAGTACGAGAAACAAAACTGTAATTGATATCATTTTTTTTAAGCGCAAATGCAATGGCTTTAGAAGCGCCACCTGTTCCTAAAATTAGCGCATTTTTATGATGTTTTTTTAAAAGTGGTAATAATGAGTTCTCAAATCCAAAAACATCTGTATTATACCCTTTTAAATCTCCTCTTTTTGTAAATTTTATGGTATTTACAGCACCAATTTTTTCAGCAGTTTTATCCAATTTATTTAAAAAAGGAATTACAGCTTCTTTATACGGAATGGTAACATTCATCCCTTTTAAATGCTCTTCTTCTTTAATTACAGCAGGAAAAAGGCTTATGTTCGGAATATCAAAATTAACATATTTATGTTTTTTTAAATCTAAATCTATAAACTTTTCTGTAAAGTATCCGCGAGAAAAAGAATACGAAATATCTTTACCTAACAATCCATACACTTTATTTATTTTTTCTTCCATAATAATCTATCACTAAAATTAAACCAATTCCTATACAAATGAACAATATTGCCAACCACGTTTCTAAAATAGAAAAATCGGGAATAAAACGTTGATAATTTTCTATAATTTTAAACCCTCTTTTGTCTAAAAGTACATTTCCATTTTCTGTTAAAAAAACTGCTTTTTTCCAAGGCCAAACAATTCCTAAAGACCCTGTTATAAAGCCAATAATAATAGAGGTTACAATATTGTGCCATCGTTTTAAAACATAACCCAACACATGTGAAATTGAAACCAACCCAAATGCAGAACCTGCCGTAAAAACACTAATTATTTTTAAATATCTAATTTTAATAGGATCCGATAAAACAGAAAAATCTCCAGAAATAAGTCTTGCAATTACATAAAACAATTCATTGACAGAATCTACTAACAACAACACATAATTACCCAATAATATTAAGATAAATGAACCCGAAAGACCAGGCAATGTCATTCCAGAAACACCAATAATACCACACAAGAACACAAACCAAAGATTGTCATTTTCTCTTGCTGGTGTTAAAAAACTAATTCCTAAACCAACAGAAACACCAATAAGTAAAGAAATAATATTTTTAGCATTCCAATCTCCAAAATCTTTCCCAATATAATATATAGAGCCTATAATCATGCCAAAAAACCAACTCCAAACATAGAGTTCGTGGTATTTTAAAAAATAGTCTAAAACCAAAGAAATGCTAAAATAGCTAAACATGCTACCCAGCATTATTGCGGTTAAAAATTGGGCATTTGTATATCTAAAAAAACTTCTAAACCTACCATTTAAAAGCAATTTTAACGCTTTAAGATTTACTTTTCTAAAAGAATAAATTAGTTCTTCATAAAACCCTAACACAAAAGAAACGGTGCCACCAGAAACCCCAGGAACCTTGTTTGCGGCGCCCATGATTAAACCTTTTAAAAAAAGGGATACTTTTTGCGAAAAAGTTCTTTCTTGATGCACTTACTGTTTTTTTACCGCTAATTTTTCCATCAATAAAATTAAACAAAAACCAATGATAGATAAAACAATTGCCAAAGTTAATTGTGCGTCTCCATCTAAAGAAAAGGGCGACACACTTTGCTGATTAAATGGCACTTCTATTCCATGAGAATTTGTACGCCAAGTAAGCGTTTCTTTCCAAGGCCATATTTTATTTAATGATCCTATAATAAAACCTGTTAAGACCGCTAAAGTATAATTTTTATAATGTGTAAATAACCACTTTAATATTTTAGAAAAAGTAAGCAAACCAACTATTGCGCCTAAACCTACTGCAGCAATGGTTTTAAGATCTCTATCATTAACTGCTGATAATATTGGTTTATAAGCGCCCAATAAAACAAGAATAAAAGCTCCAGAAATTCCTGGCAAAATCATAGCACAAATAGCTATTGCACCTGCTAAAAACATAAATAATAAGGAAGAATTTTCAGAAACCAAAGGATTTAAAGTAGTAATAAAATACGCTAAAACAGCACCTGAAACAAGTTTTAAAACCGTAATAACATTCCATTTTGTAATTTGCTTACCAATATAAATAATACTAGCCAACACCAACCCAAAAAAGAACGACCACAATAAAATAGGTTCATTTTCTAATAAATATTTTATAAGCTTAGCCAAAGACACAATACTTATAAAAATTCCGATAAAAAGTGACAATAAAAAGTTACCGTTTACTTGTTGCCAAGCAACTTTAAAACCATCTTTTTTTAAGGTTTTT
Organism: Polaribacter sp.; assembly: GCF_051251875.1. GTDB lineage: Bacteria > Bacteroidota > Bacteroidia > Flavobacteriales > Flavobacteriaceae > Polaribacter. The sequence goes on along the minus strand of NZ_JBPOGL010000025.1, from coordinate 26,224 downwards.
AATATTCCAAAATTAAAGCTACTAATAGAAGATAATAATTCTTCATAAATACCAGAAATAAATGCAATAGTTCCGCCAGAAACCCCCGGCACTACATCAGCAGCACCCATAGCCATTCCTTTTAAACCTATTACTACGTAATCTTTAATACTTTTACTCATTTTAAACTCTTTTTAAGCGAAAACGAAGATACTAGAATTTTAAAGAAAAATAGAAATCTAGTTTTTAATTTCTAAGCAATCATTTTAAAAAAAATGAATAAAAAACTAGTTACCCTATTATCTTTTTATTTATTTTACATTAGAAATAGTTTTAAGTAAGTGTTTTGTTTTATCTTTCATTTTGATGAAAAAAATAGTAAAAAAACTAGTAAATCTGTCTTGGTATTTTTTAAACGAAAAGCATTCACTGAATATTCTAAAATAGCAGACACATTCTTTTTGGTTGCAGAAAAAGAAATACCAAGTATAGATACGAAAACTGTTATTCTTTCGAAAAAAATAGACGCATGTCAATTAGTTTTCAAAGATTTAGTAGATATAAAAATAACTGAAAACATTGTTTTATTAATTCTTAGGCTTCATTAAAAACCGAAATGTAATAAATTGGAAATAAAGGAATTTGAAAGAAAAATAGAGAAATGAAATTATACAAAACAATTGAGAATAAAATTCATTTTTGGGAAACTTGGGATATTAATGAAAAAAAAGGTGGAATCAATACTGGAATAATTGGCGAAGTTGGAAATTATAAAGAAGTAAAATCTAGACTTTTCTCAAATTTCAGGAAAACTATTCAAAAGGAAATAGAAGAATATTGTGCAAATGGTTTTCAAGAAGTAGATATTGAAGAGCATTTTACGTTATTAATTGAATTTTCAGTAAATGGAATGGGAACAGAGCAAGATGTGGAAAAAAGGACACGACTTCAAGACCGTATGAACGAAATGCTTGGTTGGAATGGACTTGGATTTTGTGATGGTGGAAGTATTGGAAGTGGAACAATGGAAGTTTGTTGTTTTGTTATAGATTTCGAAATAGCAAAAACTGTTATTGAAAAAGACCTTAAAGAAACTGAATTTTCTGATTATTTGAGAATTTATGACGAACAACAAGAATCGGAATAAAATAACGAAAGCCCAACACCTTTTATAAAAAATGCCAAATTAGTGCTTTACCAAAGTTGTTTACATTTTTGCACACTTTTGAAAGTAAACCAAGGAACTATAATATGAAAAAAATCACATTTAGAAACATTTTTGACATTTTATTAACTGCTTTTATTCTCTATCAAGTTTATAAATACACGAATGAATATTTTCTAATCAAAAAATATCAATATGGAGAGAAATATAATTCCTTTCGTATGAAAAATGGAATACCTATAATTAATGCTGAATTGGAACCATTTAAAATGCCAATTGACAATAATTGGGGAATGATATGGATAAACGAAAATCGTACAAAAAAAGAAAAACCTTTAATTCACAGAATTAAGATTATAAATGCTTCTGAAAAAGATGGCTGGAAAAGTGAAACTGACAGTTATTTATATTTTATTAACGACACAACCAATTATATTCTAAATATGGAATCGAAAAAACTGAATTCTAAAATTGACTATCATTATAAACTTATGAAAACTGACAGTCGAAAAAAAGAATTTAAAGATTATCGAGCAGATGTTTACAGAAATTATCCTAAAATAGAATTGAAAAAACAAGAAGTTGATAGTATAATGGATGAATGGAATTATGAAAAGCATTAATATGAAAAAGCATTACTTTAAAATTGTATTTATGATTTTCGGAATTTATCTGACGTACAGCTATTTTGATAACAAAAAAAAAATTGCGAATTTAGATTACGGAATTAAAGCAAACGGTTTGAGAAGATCACTTAATGTTCCAATTATAGATGAATACATGACAGCTGAAAGCAAACACGATGAGTTTTTCGGAAATAGATGGGAATCTTGGAGGGAAAAACCAAATTCTGATGAAATACTTCATGCTTGGAAAGTTGTAACGCCATCAGAAAATGAACAATATATTTTACATAATGAATTGGATGCTTATCGAATGAAAATTGAAAATGGTATAATTTTACAACTGAATATTTTCAGTGAAATTTATAACGACTCAATTTTAACTCAAACTGGAAGAATTGTTTATCATACCGAACCAAGAAGAAACATAGAATTAAATGAAAAAGATTTAGATAGTGTTGTAAAAAGTTGGAATTTAAACTATCTGATTAAAGAATAACTAAAGCCAACACCTTATAAAAAAAATGCTGGTTTTAGCCTACTTACTAAAATCCCATCGAATTTTCTTTGTCAGTAATTATTTAGTAAATTTAGTACTTAAAAACAGCAACTAAGCTTGTATAAACACCTTGGAAAAAAAAACGAGCAGAAAATTAACATTAGGATAAAAAAAATTGAAAATTCTACATTATGAAAAAAATATTATTAATTCTAGTAATCTCCGTATTTACTCAATCGTGTGTTGAAAAAAAGAAAGAAAATAAAATCAAAACTAATATCGACTATTCTGGAGAATATATAGGAACTTTTACAGATATAAAAAATACGGGAGGAAAAATAGAATTGAGTCTTTTTCAATCACAAAATGGTCAAACTGGAGGAACAATAAGCATAAAAAAGAAAAATGAGCCTTTAATTACAGGAATTGTAAATATTAACGGAGATGAAAATGGATTTAATGGAAGTTTAATTCCTTCTGTTGTAAAATATCAAACGATACAGAAAGAAAATGAAGAGAATACAACACCTTTTGATTCTTATAGTTGTGGTTGGAGTTTGTTTGGAAAAATTAAAAATAAAGGAAAAATAACCATCATCGGAAAAGCAGTTCCTATGAATTGTTCTGAATCAAATATTATGGAATTTACTTTAGAAAAAAAATAACTATTGCTAACAAAACCATATAAATTAATTACTGGTTTTAACTTACTCTTCTTCAAGCTCAAGCCATGCTTACTAAAGTCTACTCAGACTTTCTATCTGCCATTTATTTGCTAACTTTAATACCTAAATACAGTAACTAATCTTATATAACAAAATTCAGTAAAAAATAATTATTTATAGAAATGGCAAAAAAAGGAAAGGCAAAAAACACGGCCAACAAAGCAAAACACACCAAGTTAATGAATCAAAAAATTAACAAAGTAAAGCTAGAAAAACAATTGCAAAAAATGCATTTGAAAGCAATTATTAAAAAGGCTAATGAATCTAAAGATACTAATCAAAATGAGAATTAATTTAGAAAGGATTTAGTTAAAAAAGCTTTATAAATTTGCACTTTTATTTTTTCTAATATGTACTTATGACTAATATTTCTGAATAAATTATAGTATTCAAATAAAAAATCCCAAGCTTTCACTTGGGATTTAGAATACATTAAAGTAACCTTTTTAATTATCTATAGAACCTAAAACACGTTTCATAAAAGCGTTTAAAGCTTCTTTTTTAGAGGTACCTTCTTTAATCATTTTATGCACTTCAATTGCGCCATACATATTAGAAATCAGCTCGCCAATAACATCTAGTTCTTCATCTTTTAAAGACGAAACTTCTGTTAAAGCCTCTAAAGTTTCTATAGTTTCTAACACATAATCTTGATCGTTTTCTTCGATAAAATTTGTTAAGTGTTTAATTACAGGTAATTTCATAGTAGCTTTTTTAAACTTCCTAGTAAGGAAGAATTTATTTTTAAATTACTTCGTTCACCAACTCTTTTAAAACATCAAACTTATTAGTTTGTGTTTGGTTTACAATTTTACCATCAACAAAAGTGGCAAAAGTTGGTAAATTACTAACATCTGCTAATTTTCTACTCTCAGGAAATTTCTCTGCATCTACAATTACAAATGATACTTCTTCATTTTCTGAAGCCAATTTTTTAAATTTCGGCTTCATAATTCTACAGTTTCCACACCATGTTGCAGAATATTGAACAACAACGGTTTTATTTTCTGCAACTATTTCTGTTAAATTGTCTTGACTTAATTCTTGTACCATTTCTTAAAGATTTAAAAGTTCAAAATTTAATATTCAAAGTTAAAACCCCAAAACTTGAGACTTCAAACTTTTTAATGAGTAGCTAAATAAGCTGCAGTTCCTTTTGCATTTGCTTGCATTGCCTCTTTACCTTCTTCCCAGTTTGCAGGACAAACTTCTCCATGAGATTGTAAATGTTCATACGCATCTACCAAACGTAAATATTCATTTACATTTCTACCAATTGGCATGTGGTTTATTCCTTCATGAAAAACCAATCCATCTTCATCAATTAAATATGTAGCTCTATACGTTACATTATCACCTTCTACCTGTACAGTTCCAGAAGCTTCATCATACGTTTCATTGGTAATATCTAAAATACCTAAAATTGATGATAAATTTCTGTTGCTATCTGCTAAAATTGGATATGTAACCCCCTCAATACCACCATTATCTTTTGCAGTACTTAACCACGCAAAATGTACTTCTGGAGTATCACAAGAAGCACCAATTACAATAGTATTTCTTTTTTCAAATTCTCCTAAAGCTGCTTGAAAAGCATGTAATTCAGTAGGACAAACAAAAGTAAAATCTTTAGGATACCAAAACAATAACACTTTCTTTTTATTATTTACAGCTTCTTCTAATACGTTAATTTTAAACGTATCGCCCATTTCATTCATTGCATCTACGTTTAAATCTGGAAATTTTTTACCAACTGCTGTTGCCATTTTTTTTATTTTTATGATTATTTATTATATCTTATTAACACCACAAAAATATTTTTTTAAGGGGTGATAAAAAACTATATCATCACTTTTTTTCTTATTTTAAAATAGATTTTATTGATGCAGAATAAATATCTTATAGATAAAAAATTAAAAAGCGTATTTTTACATGTGAACAAATTTTAATTCAGATTTCAAATCTTAGTTCTTAAACAAACTATAAGATTTAACGATACTTTTATAAAAAGTATAGATAAAAATTATTCGCATGCTTTTTGTAATTTTGACTCATCTAAAAATTTAAACAATATAAAAATGGAAAATACAAGCGAAAACATGAATCAATGCCCTTTTATGAGCGGAGATCAAAAAAAAACTGCGGGCAGAGGAACAAGTAATAGAGACTGGTGGCCTAATGAATTAAAATTAAATATACTTAGGCAAAATGCAACAAAATCGAACCCTATGGGTGAAGATTTTAAGTATACTGAAGCCTTTAATAGCGTAAATTTCACGGAACTAAAAAAAGATGTCATTGCGTTAATGACAGATTCTCAAGACTGGTGGCCAGCAGATTATGGCCATTACGGCGGATTTATGATTCGTATGGCATGGCATAGCGCAGGTACCTACAGAGTTGGAGATGGCCGTGGCGGTGCTGCTTCCGGAAATCAGCGTTTTGCACCATTAAATAGTTGGCCAGATAATGGAAACCTAGACAAAGCCCGTTTATTATTATGGCCTATTAAAAAGAAATATGGAAATAAAATTTCTTGGGCAGATTTAATGATTCTTGCAGGAAATTGCGCTTTAGAATCTATGGGGTTTAAAACCTTCGGTTTTGCTGGTGGACGAGAAGACGCCTGGGAACCGGAACAAGATGTTTATTGGGGAAGTGAAACAGGTTGGATGGACAATGAGGATAGATTTGACACCAATAAAGGAGATTTAGAAGGACATTTAGGCGCTTCTCATATGGGGTTAATTTATGTAAATCCAGAAGGACCAAATGGTACATCTGATCCATTAGGAACCGCAAAGCTTATCAGAGAAACTTTTGGTCGTATGGCCATGAATGATGAAGAAACTGTTGCTCTTACAGCAGGTGGTCACACTTTTGGAAAAGCTCATGGTGCAGCAGATCCTAATAAATATGTGGGCGCAGAACCTGCAGGAGCTCCCATGGAAGAAATGGGAAAAGGTTGGAAAAACTCTTACGGCACTGGTGTACTTGATGATACTATTACCAGTGGACTAGAAGGTGCGTGGACACCAAATCCGACACAGTGGGATCATGATTTCTTTGATGTCTTACTAAATTATGATTGGGAATTGGTAAAAAGTCCTGCAGGAGCAACTCAGTGGTCTCCAACTGCAGCATCAAATGCTAAAATGGCTCCGATGGCTGGAGACGCTTCTAAAAGACAAGTGTTAATAATGACAGATGCTGATATGGCTTTAAAAGTAGATCCAGGATTTTTAGAAATATCTAAACGTTTTCACAAAGATCATAAAGCTTTTGAAGATGCTTTTGCGCGCGCTTGGTTTAAATTAACGCATCGTGATATGGGGCCTGCCAATCGTTATTTAGGTCCAGAAGTACCCAAAGAAGAATTACTGTGGCAAGATCCAATTCCTTCTGTTTCTTATACATTAAGTGCTGCCGACATTTCTACCTTAAAAAAGATGATTTTAGAAACAGGTTTAAGCATTTCTCAATTAGTATCTACAGCATGGGCTTCTGCTTCAACATTTAGAGGTTCTGACAAACGCGGTGGCGCTAATGGCGGACGTTTACGCTTAGAACCTCAAAAAAACTGGGCAGTAAACAAGCCTAAAGAATTAAATAATGTTTTAAATGAATTCAACAGAATTCAAGAGAACTTTAATGGTACCGTTTCTATTGCAGATTTAATTGTTTTGGCTGGAAATGTAGGCATTGAACAAGCTGCAAAAAAAGCAGGACATATAATATCTGTTCCATTTACACAAGGAAGAGGAGATGCTTCGCAAAAACAAACAGATGTTGAGTCTTTTGGATATTTAGAACCCATTGCCGATGCTTTTAGAAATTACATGAATCCTAAACTAAATGTTGCTGCTGAAGATTTATTAATTGATAAAGCTAATTTATTAACGCTATCAATACCAGAAATGACTGTACTTGTTGGAGGTATGCGTGTTTTAGGGACTAATTATGATGGATCTAAAAATGGAGTTTTCACCAATAACGAAGGTAGTTTAACAAATGATTTCTTTACAAATGTTCTAGATTTATCAATTACTTGGAAAGCTACAAATTCTGAAGATAAAGAATTTATTGGACGCGATAGAAAAACTGGAGCAATGAAATTTTCTGGAACAAGAGCCGATTTAATTTTTGGTTCTAATTCTGAATTAAGAGCTGTTGCTGAAGTGTATGGCGCTAATGATGGTCAAGATAAATTTGTAAAAGATTTTGTTGCCGCTTGGACAAAAGTGATGAATTTAGATCGTTTTGATTTAGATTCGTAAATTTTTGATTGCCAAAATATATTGCATTCTTAAAAATGATACTGATTACTCAGTATCATTTTTTATGAACAAAAACTTTAAAATCAAGGCTCTTTTCTGAATCCTCTTAATAAAAAATCAGCATAATTAAAAAATTATCACAAGAAGAAAGAAAGCAACTTTTAGACGCTGTTATTTTAATACAGAAAATTCAATGGTAGAATCTGTAAAAACGGTATGAGTTTGTGTCGTAAAATCTTTTTCATCAGCTTTATAAATATTGTCTACATAGGTTTGCGGATTTAAATCTATTAAAGGAAACCAAGTACTTTGTACCTGAATTTGTACTTTATGTCCTTTTTTAAAGGTGTGAAAAACATCTTGTAATTTAATATTCACCATTGTTTTTTTATTCGGAACAAAAGGTTCTGGATGTTCAAAACTATTTCTAAAACGCCCACGTAAAACTTCGCTTCTTACCATTAAGTGATAATTACTCATTTTTAAATGGTTTTGTAATTTCTTATTATTTTCTTTTGTTTCCGAAGGATGAACATCAATAACCTTTACAATCCAATCTGCTGCAGAACCGGTTGTTGCCACTTTTAGTTTTGCCAAAATATCTCCGGCTAACGTATAATCTTCGGTTAAAACCTCCGTTTCAAAAACCAAAACATCTGGTCTTCTTGCCGCAAAACGTTGATCATCTGTCATATATTTACGTGGCGTAAAAACTGTTTTAATATCTTCTGAATATGGTACAGGGCGTTTTATATCACTAATAAATTTAGTTTCTTGAGTGCGCTTTCCGTTATGAGTCTTTTTTAATTCTTGATTTGAATTTAAAAAAAACGACTCTTTTACCATATTTTTTGGCGGCCAAACATCATAAGATTTCCATTCTTTTTTACCGGTATCAAAAACATAAGCTTCTGGCAAACCAGCGTTTTTATCTCCCTTTCCTTTTAAGAAATGATTAAAGAATTTTGTTTCAACATCCGATTGAAATTTTAAAGAAATAGAATCTCCAAAAAAATAATTTCCCACATAATTTTCTACCGTATTCTTAGACCATTTTCCATGATCCCAAGGACCAAAAACCAAGGTATTGTAATTGTCTTTTCCGTGCTTTTCAATAGCTTTATAAGTTTCTAATGGTCCGTATAAATCTTCGGCATCAAACTCACCAGCAACAATCATGGTTGCAACAGAAGAAGGAACTTTATCTAAGTGCTGAATGATTCCTTTACTTTTCCAAATAGAATCATAATTAGGATGTTCTACAATTTCTTTCCAGAAAAAATCATCAATTCTATCTTTATTCTCAGCCGTTTTTACATCTAATTTATCATACTGAAAATATTTATTTAAGTTTTTTAAAGGACCTTTATCTAAGAAAAATTGATATTGATCTTGAGAATCCATTTTAGGAAACGAATACCAAGCAGAATCTGTTGGTGTGTCTTTATAAGTTCCAAATAAAGAAATTGCTCTAAAATAACTTAGCATAAATGCACCATTATGATGAAAATCATCAAAGAAAAAATCGCCAATACAAGCTTGCGGAGAAGCCGCTTTTAAAGCAGGATGTGCATCAATAGTAGAAATAGTTGCATAATGCCCAGGATACGAGATTCCCCAAGTACCAACATTTCCGTTATTGTTTTCTACGTTTTTTATCAACCAATCAATGGTATCATAAGTATCAGAAACCTCATCTGATTGTTTTGCTGTTTTATTAGGCAGATAAGCACGCATATTATCATAAACACCTTCACTCATCCAACGGCCACGAACATCTTGATAGACCACAATATTGAGTTCTTTCATTAGATGAACATTCGGACCAATTTTGGTTTTCATTTTTCCTTCTCCATAAGGCGCAGAACTATAAGGGGTTCTTTGCATTAAAATAGGATATTTTTTACTAGTATCTTTTGGAGAATAAATGGTTGTATGGAGTTTTGTACCGTCTCTCATGACAATATTTACTTCTTTCTTCGTGTAGTTGTCTGTTACAAACAAATCTTTTTTATCTATGATATTTTCTGTTTTTTTTGAGTTACAGTTGATAAAAAAAGTAAATGCAAATACGACAAAAAGGAATCTTAAAAATGGGTTTTTCATGAAAGTTTTATCCTGAATATGAAACGTAAATTTACAAAACTTCCTTAGAACTGTTCTGTTCTGAAAATAATAAATCTGCAAGTAATTTTATATGAGTAATAAGAGTTTTTTTTTTGAAAAACCTGTGTTTGAAATCAGTTATAAAAAAAACCACGAACCTATCTGCAGACAAGTTCGTGGTACTATTTTTAATAGCTATTTTCTATTTTTTTAATTCAATATTTATTTAATTAGTATTGTTTGAGATACTTTTTTGTTGCTTTTGTCTGATAACACGATAAAATAAGCTCCTTTGGTAAGTTTAGAAACATCAAGTTTAACCTCAGTAGTTTTAACATCAATATTTCGTTCTAAAACTTTTTTACCATTTACGTTAAACAATTGAACCAACTTTAATTGAGTATTACTTACCTTAATATTAAAAAAATCATTTGTTGGATTTGGATATATTGAAATGTCATTTACCCAAGCCGCATTGCTTAAAGATAGACTAGAGGTTTTGTAAAAATCTATTTCCACAATGGTATTCCAATTACTTCCAGATGGTTGTCCGTAACCAATAATTTTTACATATTTTGCTCCGGTAGCTACATCTGGTAAAATAAAACTCTTGTATGTTCCATCAGAATTACTAGTTAGTTTACCTGTAGTTGGAAAAGCATTTTGGAAATCTTCCGTTGCAACTCCTGTTGTAGAAACCCAAATTTCTAATTCATACGTTTTACCATTTGTAGTTGCATAATCTATTAGTTTTAAATCAAAAGCACCGCCTAAATCGTAAATAATTTCACCGCCAACTCCGTTTCCAGACCATTGGGTATCTAGCTTTTTATCCAAGCTATTAACAGCAACATTATTTTTAGAACTTGTTATTTCTTCATGAAAAACATAATTAACGCTTACATTGTCATTTTCAGACTGATCATTAATAAGTGTTAAATCTGTTTTTGGGTCTTTCGCTTTTTGCGTAACATTTAAAATTCTTGTTAAATCTCCACCTACAATAGTTACTATACCTGTACGTTCTGTATACACTGTATTTTGGGTAACAGTAATATTAAAAGCGCCATTATTAGATCCAGCTTCCGGAGAAACGGAAATCCAATCGCTATCATCAGTAACAGACCAATCTACATTTGCCGTTATGGTAACTTCTTGCGTTTGCTCTGTAGCCTCAAATTCTGAAATAGAAGAAACGTATAAAGACTCTGAAGTTTCATCTACTTCGTAAGCATTCGGGCCAACATCTGCAGGTTTTAAATAAGAATATCGTACGGATTCTGTGCTAAAATGATCTGCCCCAGGATTGCTTGTTGTAGGTCTATCTTGCCCTTCAATATCTTTTGCAATTACTTCTGTAGTTACTGCATTCTGGTAATTTGGCGTTGTTTCTGTTGTTCTCCAAATATTTTCTACACTATCATATTCTAAATTAGGGTTTTCATTTACAACCATAGAACTTGTAAAAGAAGTACTTGTTGCCCCCGAAATTGTGGTTGCACTTGCTGTTGGCTGAAATAAATTATTTAGCCAAGTAATATTGTTTCCTTGGTCATTATCGTCAATAATTGCTACTAAGGCATTTTCTGAACCCGTTATTAAATTATTTGCAATAGTAATGTCTTTTAAATCTTTGTCATATTTGTCATTATTACTATAACCAATTTCTATTCCGTGGCTATTATCTACCAAAGTATTGTAAGCTATTAATACGTTGTTGGCTCTAAAGTGAGAAGAAAGGCTAGAGCTTGTTTCCGTTACGTCTCCTAAGGTAAGTGTAATTGGCGCATCCCATTTTGTACCATTTAATCCTTGCATATAATTGTTAATAATTACATGATCTTTTCCATAAATTCTTATTCCGCCTGTATATAATGTTGCATTATCTGGTGAAGTACCAATTGCTTTATCACCACCAAAAAAGTAGTTTCCTTCTACCCTATTTCTGTCTCCATGACGTAAAGACAGGGTTCCGTAACTTTTTAAGAACGTATTATGTCTTACAATATTATCACTAGATTTTACAGATACAATTTCCGGATCTCCATCACAATCTTCAAATAAATTAAATTCAACGGTTGTATAACCGCTAGATTTAGACATTTCGCTCCAACCAACTCTAATTGATTCTTGTTCATTTACTGCTCTAGGGCTGTTGTTTTTAAAATAATTATGATCTATTCTATCATATTGAGATTGATAAGCAATATCTGTATCTTCATCTGTATTACCATCTACAGTTATATAATGTCCTGGTCTAGATTTGTTTTGAAAAATATTATGATCTATTCTATTGTGATGACTTGGCCATGTAAATGGGTAACTTGTATCATCCCAATAACCACCAATATATACCCATTTTGCAGTGCTATCTTCATCTGTTTGTAAATTAAAAACGTTTCTAGAAATTCTAATATTATTAGAACCTTCTAGTTTTATGATACTGCTTTTGTCTTCTCCATCAAAAATAAAGCCTTCTAAAGTGATATAAGAAGATTTTCTAAACACAAAACTTGCGCCGCCTGTTAACGTAACTCCGCCAACTGTTTCTGCTCTTACAATAATAGGGTTTTCTTCTGTTGCCATATTCTCAAAAGTAGCGCTAAAATCATCGTAGGTTCCATTAGCAACAATAAAAGTACCGCCATTTGTGGCCGCATTTACATCATCTCTTAAAGTAGAATCGCTTGTATACATTTGAGACATTAAAGTAAATGAACTTAACAAAAACAAGATGAAAACATATTTTGAATTTGCTGGATAGAATACGTAATTTTTTTTCATAATTTCTCTATTTATTTTTGGTTTACCAGATTGGTTTACCAAATATAGTAAAAAAATGAATACTTAACTTATTTTCAGATGATTAAAAAAGAGTACTTTTTTTTGATAGATTATAAATACTTTTACGGTGGATAAAAAACAACGATGAAAAAAGTATTATTATTTATATTGGTAAGTATTATTGCGTGTCAATCGAAAAAAGTAGAAAGTAACGAAATTGTTTTGAAAAAAGTTCAGCAAGAAAAAACGTTTCCCAAGTTAGAAAAAGACAGGTATAATGTTGCTTTTTTAATTATGGATGGAACTTTTAACACCGAACTAACCGCTCCGTTTGATATTTTTCAACACACCATTTTTAGAGAAAACATAAAAGCAATGAATGTTTTTACCGTTGCAAATACAGACAAACCCATTACTACTTTTGAAGGAATGAGAATTCTTCCAGATTTTAATTATCTAAAAGATTCGTTACCAAAAATAGATATTTTAGTAGTTCCTTCTGCAGAACATCATTTAGATACCGATTTAGAAGATACAGCAATGATAAATTTTGTAAAAAGAGTTGATACAGATGCTCTTTATATTACTTCTCATTGCGATGGTGCTTTTGTATTGGCAAAAGCAGGTTTGTTAAAAGATAAAGTTTCTACAACGTTTCCTTCGGATATTGATAAAATGAGAGCAACCTTTCCTAATTTAGATATTAGAAAAGAAGTTTTATTTGTACATGATGGAAAATATATTACTTCTGCTGGTGGTGCAAAATCTTTTGAAGCTGCCTTGTATTTATGTGAGTTTTTATACGGTAAAGAAGTAGCAAAATCTTTAGCAGGTGGTTTGGTTATTGATTGGAATGTAGATAAGGTGCCGCATTTAATTGTAGAGTAATTAATTTGTCTGCTGGAACAAAGTGTGTTTTTTTTAGACAATTGTCATTTTTATAAAAGAGAGAAATTGCATAAGATTTGGTTAGCGTTGCCGTATCACTGTTATGGGATTTCTCCAAATGTAGAAATGACAAGTTTGAGTTTTATTTGCAGAATGGGTAAAATCTTTTGATGAAAGAAATTATAGTATTAACAGATAGAGACTTTTTAATCCGCAGGTGTAAATTATGATGATTACGATATAGATGGCGATTTGCCTTTTAACAACCCTTTTAATGAGGATGATTAATCTTTTTTTGGATTTTGGCTAAAGCCAATAATTTACTTTTTAATATAACAATATGCGAAAGTTTATTGCTATTGATTCGGTTTAAAATAAAAATTCTACATTAATATCTCGCAATACATCAATTGCCTATGTATTTATCCATAGGGTATTAGAAAGGATAAAAAAAAGGGCTTTAGCCAAAATATTTATTTAGAAGATACGTATTTCGCTTACGGTTTTAAAAAAGCTAGCAAAAAATCTTAGCCCTGATTGAAACGGCATCCTTTTTTCTGTCAGTTCGAGTGAATTTGCTTTTTTGCAAATTTGTATCGAGAACAGAAGAAAAAAGATATAGTGGAAAGCAGGATATAGCTTCAAATTACACTAAAACTAGACATTCTTAAAATAAGTGTTTTTTCTATTAAAATTCTTGTATTTTTGCAAACTATGCAAGAACCTAAAAGACATCAATTAACAGACTGGTTACCAACTACAAACAAAGAAGTAAAAATTCGTGGTTGGGAAGAATTAGACGTTATTTTATTTAGCGGAGACGCCTATGTAGATCATCCGTCATTTGGCCCTGCGGTAATTGGCCGAATTTTAGAAAGTTATGGTTTGCGAGTGGCCATTGTGCCGCAGCCAAGTGTAACTGATAATTTGCAAGATTTTGAAAAATTAGGAAAGCCTCGTTTATTTTTTGGCGTTACTGGGGGTTGTATGGATCCAATGGTTTCTAATTACACCGCTAGCAAGCGAAGAAGAGACAAAGATGCGTATACACCAAATGGTGATAAAGGGTTTAGACCCGATTATGCAACTTCTGTTTATTCCAAAATTTTAAAAGAGAAGTTTCCTGATATTCCTGTTTTAATTGGTGGAATTGAAGCTTCTTTAAGACGTGTAACTCATTATGATTACTGGTCTGATAAATTATTGCCAGGTATTTTAGAAACCTCTAAAGCAGATATGTTAGTGTATGGAATGGGAGAACAACCATTGCGTGAAATTGTAGAATTGTTGCAAAAAGGTGTACCGTTTTCTAGTTTAAAAAACATTAAACAAACGGCTGTTTTTATCAATCAAAAGGAAGAAAAATTACCTGTTGTTAATGGCTGGGAAGATGTAACAATTAATTCTCATGAGGCTTGTTTAAAGGATAAAAAGACATTTGCTTCTAACTTTAAAGTGATTGAGCAAGAATCTAATAAATTAAAAGCAAGAAGAATTTTACAAGGAGTTGGAGAAAAAACGATGGTGATAAACCCTCCTTACCCAACAATGACTGAAAAAGAAATTGATGGTTCTTTTGATTTGCCTTTTACGCGTTTACCGCACCCTAAATATGACAAACGTGGACCAATACCTGCGTTTGAAATGATTAAATTCTCCATCAATATTCACAGAGGATGTTTTGGTGGATGTAGTTTTTGTACCATTTCTGCACATCAAGGAAAGTTTATTGCCAGTAGAAGTCAGGAATCTGTTTTAAAGGAAATAGATAAAGTGGCAAATATGCCAGATTTTAAAGGCTATTTATCTGATATTGGTGGGCCTTCTGCAAACATGTATCAGATGAAAGGAAAAGTGCAATCTATTTGCGATAAATGTGTTGCACCTAGTTGTATTTCGCCAGTAATTTGTTCTAATTTAGATACTTCTCACAAACCTTTAACGGAGTTATATCAAGCTGTTGATAAACACCCAAAGATTAAAAAATCTTTTATTGGGAGCGGTATTAGACATGATATGTTGGTGCCAGAATTTAATAAAAATGCAGATCCAAAAGAATTGGATGCATACACAGAAGAAGTAATGACAAAACACGTTTCTGGACGCTTAAAAGTTGCGCCAGAACATACTTCTGACCCTGTTTTAAAGTTGATGCGTAAACCGTCTTTTAAATATTTTCACATGTTTAAAGAACGTTTTGATAAAATAAACATCAAGAAGAAATTAAATTTACAATTGATTCCTTATTTTATATCTAGTCACCCTGCAAGTGAGGTAGAAGATATGGCAAACTTAGCTGCAGAAACCAAAGATATGGGATTTCAGTTAGAGCAAGTACAAGGGTTTACCCCCACACCAATGACGGTTGCAACAGTTATTTATTACTCAGGATACCATCCTTATACTTTAAAACCAACAAAAACACCTAAAACAAAAAAGGAACGAGAAGACCAACATAAATTTTTCTTTTGGTATAAAAAGGAAAATAAAGAATGGATTAAAAACACACTTAACAAAGTTGGTAGGCCAGATTTATTGAGAAAATTATTACCAGAGAATAATTCTTGGAAAAAAAACAAAAACGCAAAAGAGGTAAAGAATACTTTTGATGATGCGGTTCCGGTTCCTTTTAATAGACGTAAGAAAAAAGCAAGTAGAGCTACTTCTAGTAAAAAAAGAAGGAGATAATATTTTTAATTGAAAATTATGGTTTTCGATGAAATTATTATTCTATAAAAACAGGAATCCAAATACAGATTTTTGATTTTTAACCAGAAAAATAAAACTAGTAAAATACACTATGGTTCTGACCTGAATATCATTAATTTCAACAATTTATTTATTTTAGAAGAATTCTGTAAATAAAAATAGCTTTCTAGAAAATTTGAAATCATAAAAAAAAAGCTCATTTTTGCCAAAATAGTTAAGTTTAAATAATTGATAATGAAAAAAAAAGTATTTGTATCGGGTTGTTTTGATATGTTGCATAGCGGACATATTGCATTTTTTAAAGAAGCGTCTTCTTATGGAGATTTATATGTAGGTATTGGTTCAGATAAAACAGTTTCTGACTTAAAGGGACGTGAAACTATAAATTCTGAACAAGAAAGAATTTATATGATCAATGCAATCAAATATGTGAAAAATGCTTTTGTAAATTCGGGTTCTGGCATGTTAGATTTTAAAGAAGATCTAATAGAATTAAAACCAGATTATTTTATTGTAAATGAAGATGGTTTTTCTCCTGCAAAAGAAGAATTATGTGATGAATTAAATATTGAGTTAAAAAACTTAAAAAGAATTCCTGATGCGGGACTTCCAGAAAGATCTACAACTTCTTTAAGAACTGGAGGTAATTGTTCTTTGCCTTACAGAATAGATCTTGGAGGTACTTGGATAGATCAACCTTATGTTTCTAAATTTCATCCAGGTTGGGCAATTACTCTTTCTTTAGAGCCTATTATTGAGTATAATGAACGCTGTGGAATGTCTACTTCTACTAGAAATGCTGCAAAAAAAATATGGCCCCATTATTTGCCTTTAGATAAACCAGAAAAATTAGCAGAAATACTATTCAAGTTTGAAAACACACCTGGTGCTACCATGGTTTCTGGTGCTCAAGATGCCATAGGTATTTGTATGCCAGGTCTTGTTAGACATTATTATAGTGATGGTTATTGGCCTACAAAATTTGAATCTGTACATGATGAATCTGTATTGGGTTGGTTAGAAGATCATATTCAAATGGTACTTTTATGGCCTAGAGAACAAGGTTTAGATTTATTAGGAGAAACTTATATTAATGAAGAAAATGTAAAATCTTTAGCGAATGCTTCTGAAGAAGTTTGGGAAGCAATTCAAAATAAAGATTTAGCTAAGTTTTCTGAAGGATTTTTGAAATCATTTAATGCTCAGGTAAAAATGTTTCCTGCAATGGTAAATGATAGAATTCTTAAAGAAATAGAAAAGTATAAAACAAAAGCACTTGCATGGAAATTAGCAGGAGCTGGAGGAGCAGGATATTTAATCTTGGTTTCTGATAAACCTATTGATGGAGCGATGAAGATAAAAGTGAGAAGAAAAGAAGCTTTATAAATTTCATAAAAAATAAATTAGAAAATTCCATTGCTACTTTTGTATAAAAGTAAGAATGGAGTTTTTTTTGTCTGATATAATTCAATGCATATTAATCTTTCTTTTTAGTTCGATGTTTCCCTCTAGGACCATCTCCTTTATAAAGTACAAGTTCTGAATGTAACAACTGTGCTGCCTCTGCAGAACTCTTTACTTTAGTGGCACTGCGTTCTATCATTTCAGCTTCAAATGCAGTGAACACACTTTTCCGCATTCCATTTTTTCTCCATGGAGTTAAAGGTTTACATTCTTTTGATATTTCTCTAGCTAAAGACAAAGCATCTAACAATGCTTGATTTGCACCTTGCCCTTTAAACGGACTCATAGGATGTGCTGCATCTCCAATTAGTGTAACTTTACTTTCTTTCTCTAATAATGCAGGTTTTAGTAATTCCCGATCATATACAGGATATCCAGAAATTTGAGTTTCGTTTGTAGCAGCTACAATCTGAGGAATAGGATTGTGCCATTGCGTTCTTTTACAAGCTTCTTCCTTAAGATATGTTGGTCCTTGAGTATTCAATTCTTTGGCTTCTTTTTCTGTTATTGGAAAACTAAGCTGCCACATAATGGTATCTAAATCAAAAGGCATCATATAAATACGTTCATGACCATTAGCGGTTTGAAATACTGTGGCAGAATCTAATAAAGGACTATCTATATCTTTTAAATTTTTTAGAGGACAAATTCCCAAAATTACAATGCAACCTAAATAGCGCAAAGGAGAAATATTCTCACCAATTAATAATTCTCTTACCGTACTTCTAATTCCATCTGCGCCAACTATAAGATCTGTTTTTTCTTGTATGATTTTGCCTTTCACCCGAAAAGCCAACTCCATTTTTCCTTCTTTAGATTCTTTAAAATTCAATAATTGATGCCCCCATTTTATGGAGTCGTGATTTTGAAGTTGCTCAAGCAACGCTAAACGAAGAGACTGTCTTGCAATGTGAATATTTGTGCGCTTTGGAGGCGCTTTTGAAGCCGATCTTCCCCATTTTCTAACTCCCCATTCGCCAATAATCTTTCCTTCGCTAGTATGAACTACATGTTTTGTTGAAGTAACTCCTTTTTCTAATGAAAGTATTCCCAATCCTGACATCGCTTTACTTCCTTGTTGCAACGTGAGTCCGTAACCTTGAGATCTAGCATCAAAACTCTCATCTCTCTCATAAAGTGTAAAAGGAATTCCACGATGTAGACATGCAACAGCTAAGGCAACTCCGCCAATTCCTCCACCAATTATGGCAATATGCGGATAATTTTCTGTATCTGATAAAACTTCTGTATCAGAATAAACCAAGCCGGAACCTTTACAAGTAGAACAAGTTTGTAATTGACTTTTGGGTCGAATAGGTGTTTTTCCGACGCCCTTAGAGTTTTTGAATTCTTCTAAAGTAATTTTATACTGAAGCCTTTCTTTTTTAGAAATTCTTTTACTGTTTTTGCCTATTCCTTTGCATTTTTTACAAATTCCCCAATAAACCTCCTTATCTTTCACTTGGCTACATTTTAATCAGTTTTTGAGTTTCTTCAATAAACAACAAACTATTTCTTCACAGCTATCATCATATGCGGACTAAAAGGCAACAAATATTCGTCATTTTGAGTTAGAGTTTGCAAAGCCTTTAAGGTTTTTGATTTTTTCTTATGAATCATATTTGCAAAATAATCGTTATCTAACCATATCATTCCTTCCACAGCAAATAGATTTATAAATGTAAGGTTTTGTTCTAAAAACTCAGCTTTCAATCCTTCTGGTTTGTGGTAAAAAGCATCTGCTAATAGAAAAGGAAAATCTTTTGGCGCATCATGAATACCTGTTGTGAGCTCTTCTTTACACATCTCAAAAAATGAGTTTGCATGTATCATTCCATTCATTAAACCAACTACAGTAGAAGCTGTTGCGTTAATTGCGAAACCTAAAATAATTCCGTCTTTTTTCAACACTCGCTTGGCTTCAATAATAGCCGCAACCCTATCTTCTCTTTTCTGAAGATGGTATAAAGGTCCGTGTAAAACTACCAAATCTGCAACATTATCTTTAAAAGGTAATTTTCTAGCTTCGCCGATTGCTACAGAAAAAGGTTTCTTTAATTTTTTGGCTCTTTTTTCTGCTAATTTAATATGTTTTAAAACAGGCTCTACTAAATGAACTGTATGATTGTTTTTTGCCAACCATTCAGAATATTTTCCTGTTCCGCCACCAACGTCAATTATGGTAGTATTTGGTTTGGTAATATGCAGTTGTATGAGCTCTTTAATACGTTCAAATTCAAAAATTCCCATTCCTTTTTCTAGCCTGGTTTCTTCTGAAGCTTTGTTGTAAAAGTTGTCTAATTCTTTACTAATAAGTGTTTTCTTTTTCACCTTAAATATTTAAAGGATAAAAGTACTTAAAATATAGTGAAATAGATTCCCGCTTAGGCAGGAATGATAAATTTGTATGTTATTCTTTTAGATGTTTATTAAAAAAAGCAATGGTTCTTTCCCAAGATAAATCTGCAGATTCTTTATCGAACCTTGGCGTAGTATTGTTATGAAAACCATGGTTTACATTCGCATAAAAATGGGCTTCATGTTCTATATTGTTTTCTTTCAAAACTTTTTCAAAATCTGGCCATCCTTCATTTACCCTTTTGTCTAAACTTGCGTATTGTAATAATAATGGAGCTTTAATTTTAATAGCATCCTCCTTTTCTGGTTGTCTTCCATAATACGGAACAGCGGCTCCTAAATCTGGTAATTTTACAGCCAACATATTAGAAATCCATCCACCAAAACAGAAACCAACAACCCCTACTTTTCCGTTGCAATCTTTATGAGATTTTAAATAATTATAACCAGCAATAAAATCTTCTAACATTTCATTTCTGTCTCTTTTCTTTTGCATTGCTCTTCCTTCATCATCATTTCCAGGATATCCGCCTAAAGGCGTAAGTGCATCTGGAGCCAAGCTTACAAATCCTTCTAGAGCTGCTCTTCTACCAACATCTTCAATGTATGGATTTAACCCACGGTTTTCATGAACAACCAAAATACCTGGTAACTTTTCTTTAGCATCTATTGAAATAGAAAACAATCCATTCATTTTTTTGCCACCATTAGGAGAATCATAATCAATCATTTCTGATTTTAGCCTAGGATCATTGGGTTGAACCATTATAGTATCTACATAATTTGGTGAAATAAAACTTAATAAAGCGGGTAATGTTATGGCGCCAACTGCATACAAAGAAAGTCTTTGTAGAAATTCTTTCCTATCCATTTTGTTGTGTGCGTAATCATCATACAAATCAAAAACTTCTTGACTAATATCTTCTTTTTTAAGTGCTTTCATTTTTTTTAAATTTAGAATATACTATTATTTCAACTAAGATATAAAAAAAATAAATTGCATTAAAGCAAATTACAAACTTTACAGTCTGCTTTTTCTTGAATTTCACCAACTAAATGTCCTTCATTATTTATTACAAATCCACAACAATCCATAAAACCTTGTGCAATTAATTTTCTTGCTCTCTGAATTTGTGATTTGGTAGTTGGTAAACTTTGGTGCAGTTGGGTAGCAACTTCTTGCTGTTTTAATCCTTTTATATCTGCCAGAAACAATGGGTCTCTATATTTTTTTGGTAAGCTTTTTAAAATACCACGCAGGCAATCTTGTTCTGTGTGTATGTTTTCTTCGAGAGTTGTTTCCGCTTCAAAATTAGCAATCTCAAAAGTCTGATTTGTAGATTTCCAGTAATCCAAAATAGAATTTCTAGCCACAGTAAAACACCAAGATTTTAATTTTGTTACATCTTTTAAGGTATGTAGTTTTGTGTGAATTTTAATAAAAGTATTCTGCAAAATATCATCAGCAATAGTAACATTTTTTACTTTGCTTATAATAAATCGTTTTAAATCTTCTGAATAGGAAGTCCAAACTTCTTTTGTGTTCATCATAATTTTTTTTAAAACTAACGATCATTAAGCTAATGCCCTACAACATATTGCTAGTTTTATTTTGATTAAAGACTCAATAAACAAAAATTCTATTTTTGTTAGGTTGCTAGCTTTCACAGAGAATCAGTTTCAATATAAAGCCAATGGTATTCTTGTTCATTAAACTAAACTTGTTTCAGTTCTTATCATAAGATACTCAAACAAGTTCAGTAAAACAAATTATGAGCAGCTACAAGAAGCACATGTACAGTTTTCACAAGTACAATTTTTACAATCTCCGCTTGAACATCCTGCACAATTACAAGTGCAATCAACATTTTTATTTTTCATAATAGTATCTATTTTAAGATTCATATAATAGACTCAGAAATTACAAAAAAGATGCAAAATTGTTTAGTTTTTTTTTGAAAGTAGACTTTAATGTAGGCAATGCGTACATATAAAATCTTTGGATTTTAAAAGAATCTCTTAAAAAAATTAGTTAACCAAATCTAAACTAAAACTTCAGTTTTCCTTAAGAACTTCTCTTTTTATCCATATAATTATCCTATCTATGAAAATCTTAATTCTTATCTATAATAGTACCAGACCCCACAGTTTTACTATCTATTTTTGTTGGTTTTCCTTTGTAAAAAACACTTCCAGAACCTACAACTTTTGCTTTGATTTTAGTTGAAACCGTAGTTTTTATATTTCCAGAACCCGCAATAGTTGCTTTTAGTTCATCCGTATTTAATTCATAAGCACTTATACTACCAGAACCCGCTAAAGCACAATTAAATTTATTGCTGTTCCCTTTTAAACGAATGTTTCCAGAACCACTCATAGATGCCTTTGTTGTAGCAGCATCTATATTTAACGTAATATTGCCAGAACCTCCTAAACTTACTTTAAAATCACTACTCTTAATAAATTCTTTACTAGAAATATTGCCAGAACCTCCCAAGGCAACACTTTCTAAATTATTAAAAGCAACCGTAATTGTGAGCTTTTTAGTTGTTCTAATGTTGATGTTTTTTTTATAATTAATTTTTAATATATTATCTTCTACCACAGATTCTATATATGGAATAATATTTTCTTCTCCTTCAATAGTAATTTTTCCTTCTTCACCTTTAACAAGAAGTACATCAAAAGAACCTCCAACACTTATTCCATTGTACTCTTTTGTTGATTTAATTACGGTAACAACCTTTCCGTTTCCCTTTATTTTTTCACTTTTTCCCCACCAACTTTGAGCATTTATTGCAAAAGTTAAGGATAAAATAATGCCTGTTAAAATTATTTTTTTATTCATAATTAATACTTTTGATTGGTTAATTTTAGTTGTTTTCACTAATACTTACACTTCCGTATTCAGATTTTATTTTGATATTCCCTTCAGCATTTCCTTTGCCAAATTTACCTTCATAATATTTTTTGGTAGCCTTAGATAAACTTTTATAAAACGCTATTTTTTCATCATTTCTGTTAAAACCAGCATATTGTAAATCTACTTGAAAATTAAATACTGCACCTGTGGCAACACCAATTTTTATACCTGCATATTGCCCTGTAATTTCTACATTTTCAAAACCCTTTGCTAAATTTTTTACTAAAATGTTTCCATAATCTGTGCGAATACTAATATTCTTTTTTACAGTGCCAAAACGCATATTTACATAATCTGAACTCCCTTTAATAGTATTGGCATTGTTTATTATTAAACTTCCATAATCACTATTAAAATCAATAGTATCTATTTTATCAAATTTTAAAGTAGAATAATCTGCCTTTACACGTACTTTATCAGCAGCATCAATATTAATTTTAGAATAATCAATATTTAAATCGCCACTTTTCATATAACCAATAGAAGATGCAGAGCAGTAATCTAAGGAAATTGAATTATTCTCTGCTAGTAATTCACCAACAATAATTTTACCATAATCACATTTAACATCCGCTTTTCCAGACAAATTATCTAAGTAAATACTGCCATAATCATTGTCTAATTCTACAGAATTAGTTTTTGGCATTTTTACAACATAATTAATTTTATAATTAATGTTTTTACTTTTTTTCCACCAAGACCAGTTACTTCCTTTGTCTTCAAATATAGTTGTAGCTTCTACAAAAGAAGCGTTTGCATTAAAATTTACTCTAATATTAGAAAGTTTATCTTCCACAGCATCTAAATCATCACCATTTACAGTAATAGTTATTTCCATTGCTATCTTATTTTTATCCCAAGTAGTAATGTGTAAATTGCCATATCTATTGTTTAAAGATACCTTTGCATCTGCATTTACATGAAACTCTTTTTTAATAATCAGATTTTTTTCGTGCTTCTTTTCACTCTTGTTAGCAAACGCCACAAATGGTAAAAAGAAGATGACTAATAAGATTTTATATATAGATTTCATTGTCTAAAAGTTTAGGTTCTTTAATTTTTTCTATCAATTGTAAGGTGTTTTCTAAAACATCTAAACGTCTTTGATAATTCTTTATCATGGCACTAATAATTCTTTTCTGATTGCCATTTTTGTTTAAATCTTTCACAAAAACTTGATAATTATCTTCCAATTCTTCCAATTCTTCTAATGCATGTTCAATAATATTTTCTGTATCTAAATTTCTGTTTTTTTCTAAGGTTTTTATTTCTTGATAAATAGTTGAAACAAAATAGCTTTGTACTTCTTCCATTTTTGGTGAAATATCTGCCAAATCTAATTGTCTTTTTTGATGATTGCTACCCAACCAAAAACCAAAAATTAATACAACAGATGCAGCTACAGATAGCCATTTCCATGAAATGTTATTTTGTTTTTGTGTTTGATTTAACCTGCGCTCAAAACGCTTTATATGTCCGGCGTTTGGAGTCTGAAAATCAAAATCATTTTCAGAAAAAAATTGATGTAATTTATCTTCCATATTGCTGTGTTTTTGTTGTGTTATCTAACAACATTTGTCTTAATTTTTTCTTCGCCCTAGAAACTGTAGTTCTTACATTTTCATTACTATAATTAAGAATTTGTGCTATTTCTTCATAATCGAAACCTTCTATTAGATGCAAGTTTAGTACCAATCTATAATTTTCTTTTAAACTTTGTAAAGTTTGCAATACTTCACTAGCTTTTAATCCTGAATAATCTATAGGTTCTTCCTCAATATCAGTACTCGGAATAATATCCATTTTTACTTCTTGATAACGGTTGTTTTTCTTTAATTGAGTTAAACTTTTATTAATTACAATTCTTTTTAACCAAGCACCAAAAGTAACTTCACCTTTATAAGAATTTATTTTTGTAAAAACCGTTAAAAAAGCTTCTTGCATAATATCTTCTGCTTCAAATTCGTCTTTTAAAATGCGGAAAGAAACATTGTACATGGCATTATAATATGCCTTATAAATTTCTAACTGGGCGTTTTTATCCGACTTTTTGCAGCGTTCTAAAAGGTTGGTTATATGTGGTTGATTAGCTTCCAATAAAACGTTTCTATTCTAGAGACAAAATGTTTTTAAAACTGTGACACTTTGCAAGAATAAAAATAGGTTTTTTTACAGGAAATAATAATTGTGAAGACACTTTTATAAAAGTGCTAAAAAATTTAAACCTGTCAATTCTTAAAAAATGACAGGTCTAAAGTATAATTTATTACGTGTTGCAAGGTAAAAAAGTGAGAATCACTTATGCCATTACTGCAGCTTTCTTTGATTTTCTGTATAAAAAAGAATTAAAAATATTTCTTTTTCCGAAGTTATTCATAGACTTCGCATTTACAAATTTTCCAAAAAGAATTCTGTTTACGCCAAAATACTCGTAGGTATTTCCGTCTGTAAAAGTAACTTCTAACAACATACTTTTATGATGCCAATCTGCTACTTGAAACTCTGTAATTGTTCTTTTATAAGCTTCTAAATTAGCTTCTTTTGTTTCTGGAGCAATACTTATTAAAAAGTGATTTCCGTCAATAATTTGAGTACTTATAATTTCTGCTTCCTCTTTTTTAGCTTCATCTTGAAATTTATCTGGATGCCATTCTTTTACTAAACTTCTATAGGTAGATTTTAATTCCTTTAAATCAATCTTACCTTCTATTTTAAATAGTTTCTTATATTCTTTAATTCGCTTCATTTCTAAATTTTCAAATTGCGTGCAAAAGTACTGATATTAAATGGATTGTGTTGCACTAATTCAGTATTAAATTATTAACCGAATTTTAAAGCCTATTTTTTAATTGGTTAATTTACTGCTTTGCTATTGTTTTCTACGTATTTACCAATCAAAAACTTAAGATAGCGGAAATTGCAGAAACACAAAAAAACAAACTTAATAAGAAGTGATTTTTCTACGACGTATAGAGTCTTTTTGAGCGTTTGTCCAATTATAGTTTCCCTCTAAAACACCTTTTGTTTCCCAATCTCCATATATTGGGTTTGGCAAAACAATGTATTTCTCACCAAAAGAAGTACGTAAACTATCTGTATTTTTATTTCTTTGAACTGTAGTACTATTTTCGAATATGGTTGAAAAATCAGATAAATTATCACCAAGAAGTAATACAATTTCATGTGTTTTTTTTACAACACTTCTTCTACTACCTTTTTCGCTACTGTTTGTTTTTAAAAGTACATGTGTTTCATCTGCAAACGGAAAACCTTTTAGTTTTAAGTTTTCAATAGTTTCTGTTGTTTGTTCTGCAGATCTGTTAGAAATATAAAATACAGTTACATTTTTACTTTTGGCATACTTAAAAAAAGCAAGAGCTCCTGGTATTGCTGCTGCTTTTATTTCTTTAACCCATTCTGCCCACCTTGCTGAAGTGTAATTTTCATCTAATTCAATTTGTTTACCAGAATAAGGACTATTATCTAAAAGAGTTTCATCGATATCTGTTACAATAGCAATGGGTTTATCAGACTGATTATTTGCAAGAATTTCATCTAATCGAAGTTTCGCTAAATTGTATGCCTGATACGTTAACGCTTTGTATTCTGCAGCATTTTGTACCCATAATAAAGACTGTATCGTATGTTCTTTAATAACGTGAGTTCGAGCTAATCAATCGCAATACTCGGTAACATATTGGGTATTTTTATAGAAGGTTTTTTA